>CAZDOW010000125.1:3904-7802 GCA_964507115.1 uncultured Maribacter sp. | reverse complement strand
GAATTAGAAGAAAAGTTCAGTCCAAAGAAAAAGTAATCAAAATTAAACCAACACCGTCTGATATTGATCGTGATCAATGGTTTGTTACGGGAGGAATGACCGTTCGCGAAAACTGGAAAGGAAACCTTAAGGCGGTTAAAGTGGGCGATGTTTTAGAACGCACTATCACAAGAAATACAAGGAATACCGTCGCAGAGCTCATTCCGCCTATCCTGTGGGATTCTATTTCATCTGTAAGTAGTTATCCTATTAGACCCAGTGTAACTACCAATAAGACGAGAACAGACATTAGCGCAATCAGAACCGATGGCGTTAAATACCTATTTGAAGAAGAAGGAGATATTGTCCTAGCGGACATGGAGTTTAGTTGGTGGAATCCATATCAAAAAAAATATTTAAAGCGGACCATCAAGGGGAGAACACTTAGTGTACAACCAAATCCAGACCTAGGAATTCTCAAGACCATAAAAGATTCACTTGCAGTCAAACAAGAATTAATTAGAGCAGAGGAGACTAAAAAGGAAGCTAAAACCTATTTTGGTTTAAATTGGAAGGAATTCATCGCTTTTATCGTTGTATTAAGTATTGCACTCTATTTTTTAGTTCGATATCTGTTTAAATTTTGGAAAATTATTGTACACAAAAGGGCAGTATATATTGCCTCAGAATCCTATGCCTTTCGTAAGTTTTTATCAGATTCAAACAGTGGGGATTCTGGTAAATATATCTCAGCTCTCTATCATTGGATTGGGCATTTGAACCTTTATGAGCCTACCTTACGTGAATTGGCTTTTGTGAGTGATAGTCCAGCGTTACTGGCTGAAATTGAAAAGATTGAAACTGTTCTGAAGGATAAAAATGCGAACCGCCTTTTAATCAACAAAAAGCTCTGGCGGGAAACCCGAAATAAACTTATTAAAAATCGGAAGGAAGCACCACCATCTAGTGAATGGATAAATCCTTAAGACAGCCCTCTTTCAAAGTTCTACTACGTTCAGAACAATAGCATACCTAAAGGATGGAGATGAAACTAATGGGAAGTTAGAATTTAAAAGAGAATGGTTACCTAGTGCTAATTAGGGTTTATGGTATATGGTTTTACAAGAGAAGAAAACACATATTCGGCTTGGTTATGTAGCGGGCGTATATGGAAACCTTTTAATAAAAGTAAGATACGTGCTTGTGACAAAGAATACAACCTTGCTTTGGCACAAGATTAAGAATTTCAAGGCCTACAATACCCATTTGATTTATAAAACCTGTATCATTGTACTATAAATAGAAGCCTAAAAGAAAGGATTTGGCACTGCTATTGGTCTAGGGGAATAGTGTTCATTTGAAAGTATTTAAATTCACCTTTTAGCTTTGTGCTGCTTGCTCTCTCATGAAGCATTTTTAAAGGAAACAACCAACATTTAATTAATGCCCTCAACCATTTTTAAAAAGGTCTTTTTTCTCATTATTTTGATGGGTTACTGGGGTCGCGCACAACAAGGGAACTATAAATTTAATAATTTCGGAAATCGGACCATTTTACTAGCTGGTAATGTTACCGGAAGTGTGGAAGATTTTGGCTTAACATATTACAACCCTGCTCGATTAACAGAAATTAAGACGAATGGCTTTGCCTTTAATGCGAAGGCCTATGAATATGGCACCTACAAGTTAAAAAATGCAATTGACGAAAATTCCGCACCTACAGATTCTCAGCTTAGCGCAGTTCCGTCTACAGTTGCAGGAACATTTAGTCTTTTTGGAACTCGATTTGCCTATTCTTTTTTTACCAAATACGCTACTAATGCCCAGCTCAATTATTCAACTGATATTATCGAAGATGATCTCGTTCCTGCATTACCCGGACAAGAAAGTTATAACATAGATTTTCTTGTAAGTAATGCGTTGTCCGAGCAATTGATTGGTCTTACATGGGCCCATGCCATCAATGAAAAGTTCAGTCTAGGTATTTCAGTTTTTGGATCGGTGTATAAACAGGAAGGTGGAACAAACTTTGAATATACCATACAGGCTGAAGATAATAACGTGGCTTATTACCGAAATCGTCCTAATTTTAGACAAGATTCCTATGGTATATTGGTAAAACTTGGAGCAAGTTATCACTTTCCTAAGTTTGATTTTGGGGTTAATATTAACGTGCCCTATTTAGAGGTTTATCAGAAAGGAAGATTCAATTACTCGAATGTTGTATCTGGAATTAGTCCTGATATCGACCAAATATATAACTATAAATTAAGGGATCTTAACTCGCAAAGAAAGGAACCCTTGGGGGTTTCAATGGGCGCAGGAATACCCATAAAGATCCACACATTGCATGTTAATTTAGACTATGTTTCTAGTCTCTCTTCTTACTCCCGTTTAGATGTCCCCGATATAGATACTGGGCAAGAAGGCCTAACCTCGATTTCCTTTGAAGAACGCCGTAAATCCGTCATCAACTTTGGGGTAGGTGGAGAATTTTACATCAACAAATCTTTGAATTTATACACTGGTTTTTCCACTGATTTTAACTCAATAACGACTGACTCCGATATTTTAGATGTTGATGGTGAAGCTGCTGTCAACAACGATTTAGGAAGTGATTATATCCATGCCAGTATTGGAACTGAGTTGAAATTGAACTGGGCGAACCTCATAATAGGCGCTACTCATACTAGGAGCACAACCGATTTTTTAAGTCCTTCGAACATTCCAACAGATGGCCTAAATATTGCTACTGACACGCATGCGGTGTTAAGTTATACAAGATGGCAATTTATAGTAGGCTTTGATATACCCTTCCTAAATAAGCTTGAGAAGAAGATGGATGATGTGCTCAAGGAAAAAAAATAGAATAAGAAGTATCGTTCCTCATACCAAATTACGATTTGCTATTTTCCTTTTCAATAGTTAAACTAAAGTTTAAAATGACCTAACCATTATAAATAGAATTAGTTTCAAATAAGTTGTTATTGCTTGAATTCCGAAATTGAATCCCACTAGGATATTTGTTCTAATTCTTGTAATAAACGTTAGTTACGTTATTTATTCTGACAATATTACTTCCTAAAATATTTAAACTACAGCGTTTTTTTTTAACTAGCTATCCGTTTAATTAGCTAGGCACCTGGCATCTTGGCAATCAGGGATATAAAGCACACTATAAAGGAAACAATTCACTTAATTGCAATATATTTACCGGAAGATTTCTTACTGGAATTAATTATCACTTTTAATCATATTTTAAAATCAAAACCATGAAGACTGTAATGCAATCTATGCGGAATATAATACTCTTAATGTTCACTTTTGGTCTATCCTTTATGGCCTCCGCACAAGTTGGGGGATGGAACCCAGAATTGGAAAATGAGGCTAAAGAAGCAATGCGTAATATGATTAAAGACGCACCAAAGTTACAGTCCTTCTACGACAAAGCTTATGGAGCGGCCGTTTTTCCAAAAATAACAAAAGCAGGTTTGCTTATAGGCGGTGCTGCTGGCAATGGGGTGGTATATAAAAACAAGGGAATGGTTGGTTCTTCCAAGTTAAAACAAGCCTCCTTTGGACTTCAGGCCGGAGGACAACAATACAGCGAAGTAATATTTTTTGAAAATAAAGAGTCTTTTGAACGATTTACAAACGGTAATTTAAAGTTCGGTGCCCAAGCTTCGGCGGTAGCCATTACTGAAGGAGCTTCAGTAGATGTCGCCTACCAAAATGGTGTCGCCGTTTTCACTCTCGTTAAGGGTGGTCTAATGTTAGAAGCATCCATAGGTGGACAGCATTTTAAATACGAACCAAAAAAATAATATTTCTAATTGACGAGTATGCTTTAAAATAGACCATTCTTCTTTTTATTTAAGTTTTGTCCCTTTTAACAATGGATGCTCAAAATAACAATGAA
>CAZDOW010000125.1:0-3804 GCA_964507115.1 uncultured Maribacter sp. | reverse complement strand
ACGAGGTGCAATAATCAAAAATCTAGCCTTACAGTAAAATTATTAAATGAACTAAACATAAATTTGTATTTTGCACCATGCGTTATAGGGTTCACCAAATTCCTAATAGCATTTTCTTCATAGAAAAACTAGTTCAATTAGGGTAAAAAAGGAGTGTTTTAAAACGAGAAATTAAGTCATTTGGATGAAAAAAACAGTACTATATTTATTCCTTTTAGGATCATTGACACTACTTTCCCAGCAAAAAGAGACCTATAATATCGGGATATTGACCGATGTAAATATGCCGAAGCTTACACCGCTATTAGAGAATCTTAAAAGTGAAATTACGGCAGTTGTTGGGGAGGATGCTGTGATTCGTTTTCCTGAGGAATTCCTACTCACAAATGATTTTAATATAACAAAAGCCGAAGCCAATTATGAGTCTTTGGTAAATTCTGAAGCGGATATTATTTTAGCCTTTGGGGTAATCAATGGAAAAATCATCGCAGAGAAGAAAGAATTCACCAAACCTACCATCTTGTTCGGGGCAGTGAATGATGATTTTTTAACCTTAAATCGGGAAAAAAATACGTCTGGCATTTCAAATTATACCTATTTGGTAGCTCCCAGATCTTACAAAAATGACCTTACAACTTTAAAGGAGATGACCGGGTTTGAAAATGTGGGTATTGTTATACAGCAACCCATTTTGGAAATTTTTCCCTTCCAGTCTTATTTTGACACTTTGCTTTCAGAGCTTGGTGCTGAATATACGCTTATACCCTTTGACACTTATGACGATATTGTATCCAATCTTCAAAACATAGACGCCTTATATATTGCAGAGGGCTTTTACCTTAGTGAAAATGAAATAGCAGCCTTAGCGGAAGAATGTATTCGTTTGAAAATGCCAACGTTTACCTCTAATAATATTGATGAAGTAAAAAATGGCCTACTGGCTACGAATCAAGCGCAACAAAACCTTACGCAGTTCTTTAGAAGAATTGCCTTAACCGTGGAAGCAGTTGTAGGAGGTCAAGAGCTTTCAGATCTTCCAACCTATCTTAGTTTGGATGCAAGCCTCACTATAAATCATAATACTGCTGAGCGTATTGGCCTTCCACTTAAATATAGTCTGATTACCAAGACTAACTTTTTGGGTGATTTTGATAAAAAATATTCTGAGAAAAAATACGATCTGCTTCAGGTAATGAATGACGTATTGGTCAATAATTTATCCCTAAGAGGAAGTCAAAAAGAGGTGGATTTAAGTGAAAAAGATGTTCAGTTGGCTTGGTCCAATTACATTCCGAAAATTACTGCCAACGCTACTGGAACCTATATTGACAAAAATCTTTCTGCTATTTCACAAGGATTGAATCCTGAGTATTCTACAGATGGAAGTATTGTGCTTTCACAAACGCTCTTCTCCCCAGATGCGAATGCAAATATTAAGACACAAAAAGACTTCTTAGAATCTCAAAGGCAACGTTTTAATGCGGAGCAATTAGATGCCCTTTTTGATGCTTCCAACTCCTATTTCAATGCTTTGATTTTAAAATCAAATCTACAAATACGGGTCACAAATATGAATCTGACCAAGAAAAACTTACAGATAGCCCAAGAGAATTTTCAAGCGGGTCAGGCCGGTAAATCAGACGTGTTTAGATTTCGAAGTGAATTGGCCCAAGACATGCAAGCTATGATTGAAGCTGCTAATGGGTTGGAGCAAGGTTTTTTTGCTTTGAACCAGTTACTAAACAATGAAATTGATTACAACATAGATGTGGATGAGGCAGAATTGGGAGAGGGGTTGTATGCGAATTACAATTACCTTCAGATACGAGAATTACTAGATGATCCTAAATTGCGCGATTATTTTGTTCGTTTCCTAGTGGAAGAGGCAAAGAACAATGCTCCTGAGTTAAAATCCTTGGACTACGATATTGCCGCTATTGGCAGACAAATAAAACTAAATACAGGAGGCAGACTCTTACCAACCTTAGCGTTGCAAGGCCAGTACAATAGTAACTTTAATCAATGGGGCGTAGGTGTAAACCCTAGTGTGCCTTCAACTAACTATAATGTTGGTGTAAGCCTTTCCATTCCTATAGTGGATCAGAATAGAAAAAACATCAACCGTCAAATAGCCATCATACAGAAAGACCAATTGGATATTAACAAAAGTAATTCTCAATTGGCCATTGAGACTAATGTATATAATGCAGTACTTGCCATAACCAATGAAGTTTCGAACATTGAATTATCTACCGTTTCTGAAGTAGCGGCAAAAGAAGGCCTAGAACTGACCCAGGCCTCTTACTCCAATGGAGCTGTAACCGTAGTGCAGCTTATTGATGCACAGAATAATTATTTAAACGCTAGTCTATCCAGATTCAATGCCGTCTATAATTACCTCCTGGCCAGTTTGCGGTTGGAGCGATTCATAGGCTATTATTTTTTAATGCATACCCAGACCGATAATGATGCTTTCATCCAAAATTTCAACACATTTTTGGAAGAAAATAACAACTAACAAACAGTCTAATTATGAATTGTAAAGGTGTATTTATAGCAACAATAATGGTTCTTTTATCTACTTCTTGTAAGGACAAAGAGGTGGAAAAAGAAACACCGATTCGCCCTGTATTGTATCAAGAAGTTGGGTACCTAGGAGGAGACAAAAGCCGTACATTTAGTGGGACTGCACGTACCGAAAAAGTAATTAACCTTAGTTTTAGAAGTAGCGGCATCATTACTCTTTTTAATCTAAAAATAGGCCAAGAAGTAAAAAAAGGGGAACTGCTAGCCAAATTGGATAATGTGCAGGCCCGACTTAATTTTGAATCGGCCATTTCCTCTAAGAATAGTGCAGCTTCTCAAATGAACACTGCAAAACTGAGCTTGGAAAGGACCCGTATCCTTTATGAGAAAGGAAGTTTATCCCTTAGCGAATATGAAAGTGCTAAAAACGCTTACGAAACAGGGCAAGCTAGTTTTGAATCTTCACAAAGAAAAGTTGGAATTGAACAGGAACAGATTCGTTTCGGATTCTTGTATGCGCCGGAAGATGGTATCATTGCTACCGTGACCGCAGAAATTGATGAGAATGTTTCCCCAGGTCAAAATATTGCCGTCTTAAATGCCGGAACCGATATGCAGATAGCATTGGGGCTTCCAGAGTCGGTTATTAATAAGGTTAGGACTGACATGAAAGTGACTATAAATTTTCCAGTGTTGGAGAAGGCTTCATTTTCTGGTACCGTTACAGAGGTTTCGCCCTCAGTAGATAGTAATACAGCTACTTATCCCGTGCGCCTTTTGGTAGATAATCCTTCCGAAGATATACGTTCTGGGATGGCAGCAAATATAACATTTGCGTTCAGAGAAGAAGAGCAAGGACCTAAACAATTGGTTGTGCCCCCTATTTCGGTAGGGGAAGACGGAGAGGGCCGATTTGTTTTTTTACTTAACGAAGAAGCAGATAAAACAACGGTTAGTAAAAAATATATATCCGTTGGCGAACTTTCCTCAGAGGGCTTCGTAGTAACCAGTGGACTTTCTCTTGGAGATAAAGTAGCAACTGCTGGCTTACAAACATTATTAGAAGGACAAATAGTTAGGATACAATAAAGAATATTAATAGGGCCTTATAGGGTTTAAGGAATTTACTATGAAAGAATCACTACCAAATTAAAATCTGGTAATGAACCTATTTTAAAGGTAAATTATACAATTCATACTCGTAATAAGGCACATAGAATAAATTAAAACCAATGAATCTAACCCAATTTTCTATTGAAAAAAATAGAATAACATTTA
>CAZDOW010000124.1:0-7920 GCA_964507115.1 uncultured Maribacter sp. | reverse complement strand
AAAAAGCTAAACACACTCCCACCATACTTTCGAGAACGTTCAAAATTGGGTAATGCTTCCAGACTGGTATGTTTAGAATGTTCTATAATCAAAACTCCATCTTCGGAGAGCATATTATTAGAGATGACTAATTCAGCAATTTTAGCAAAATTGGCTTCCTCCATATCGTAGAATGGATCGGCAAAAATAATATCAAATTGCATTGTATTTTTAGCTAAAAACGAAAAGACATCAGTTTTAAGTGTTTTGATACCCAAATCCAATTGTGCCGAAACTTTGTCGATATAGGCTATACATCCCGCATCCAAATCCACTGCTTGTATATGTTGCACGCCTCTAGAGGCAAACTCATAACTAATGTTCCCTGTACCTGTGAAAAGGTCTAGCACGGTTATGTCAGCAAAATAATATTGATTATTCAAGATATTAAAAAGTGCTTCCTTTGCCATATCCTTTGTAGGTCGGACAGGCAAATTCTTGGGTGCCATTAGATGTCTTCCTTTATGTTTACCAGATATAATACGCATTACAAAGTGTTTAATACGGTGAAGTCAATACGGGCTCCTTCTGGCTCTCCCAGCGCTAAATGTTGAGAAGATGACGGTGCAAAAATGACAATGTTTTCTATATAATCGTGACAAAGTTTAAAGATAGGGTCGTCTTCCTCGATTGCGCCAAATAATTTTACGGTTACGCTAGCACTATCTAGCTCCAATTGTTCTAGAACAAACAAAAGATAATAAACAAAATCCTCCTTGGTTTCAAATAGGAAGCTGTTATATAGGACCAGTTTTTTTTGTGCAGTAACACAAATATCCAACTGCTTTTTACCTACATGTGCGTAACAAATCGCTTCTTTATGATTCCCATGGTTGTTTAATAATGATTGAATGATAATGGTGCCGTTGTGGAAAAAATTAAACTCACCAAAAATTTCATAGACATAGTTATTTATGTTGGTATACGGTATATAAACGTTAACGATATCCTGATTATCCAACTCATCATAAGCTAAGTCATCATTAGGTAAAACCTTTGTATTAAATTTTAAGTAATTGGCCAGTGAATTGGCATCGAACAGGGCTTTAGGAACGAGACTGAACAAGGTGTTTCTGTGAACAACAGTAACCTCATCAAACTGTTTTTGATCTAGTGTATGCTTTTTAAAAAGCAACTCTAACTGGGATTGTAATTCCGCAGGGTCAAGTTCTTCTTGAAAAAACAAACTATCAGCATACAGAAGCTTGTGCGAAACGGTATCCGCTACACAAAAAGAAAGTCCATTCAAGCTAACTTGAATGGACAATTTCTTAAAATTTTTATCGGCTATATCCGAACTATTATTTCTTTTCTTTTTTGTCATAAACCGGTGGCCAGTTACCACTTGTACTTACTTCTTCCATAGACCCAACTTCAATATGGGTGCCGTTAACTTGTTCTACACTTTGTTGTGCATTCTCACGTGCTACCAAATCTTTTGGTTGATCGCTCAAAAGAATATTCTTGGCCACTTTAGCTACGAAAACAGGAGCTCTATAGCCACTCTTTTCTACAATACCAGCATTCATGGAAATTTTTTCGCCATTTGGTGCTCCAGGAATATCCATAAGATCCTTATATCTCAAATCTTTTTTGAAAAGAGAATCACGGACAGACACAAATCCTAGCGTATCAATAATTTTAATCTCCTGCAACATATCAATTTTATATGTATCATTAAACTCCAAAAATGAAGAATCGCGTTGCTGTGTGATTACATAACTGCCAGTATCTATAAACTTTATTAAGCTCTTAAAATCCTTAGCATACCTTCCATTTACATTTTTGTAGGCCTCCTGAGAGTTCTTAATGTCCTTTAATTTGTTGACTACTTTGCCAAAACGTTCCATTTTAACTTTTTTAAATTCAATAGGACCGTTAACCGAATTGTAAATAAGGTAACCCAATCCAATACAAAAAATCCAAAGTACAACTTGAATAATAATCTTCATTTCGTTAAGTATTAATTAAATTTAGTGGTTATCACAAATCTACAATTTTTTTTTAATGAGAAAAGTTTTTGCCCAAAAAATCATCTTTATCTTTGACCTTGAATGAAACTACTTACACCAGCCACTTTTTATAAGGAGTTAATAACCAAATTTCCGCATGAACCTACCCTAAAACAACAGGTAGCCTTAGAAAAGTTGGCAACTTTTATTCTATCCAAGGAAAAAAATGAGGTATTTCTATTAAAAGGCTTTGCCGGAACAGGGAAAACTACGCTGATTGGGACGGTTGTTAATAGTTTGTGGAAGTCGCAAATGAAGTCTGTATTAATGGCTCCTACTGGAAGAGCGGCCAAAGTGATGTCCAATTACTCAAAAACCCAAGCGTTCACCATACATAGAAAGATATACTTTCCAAAAAAACAAAGTGGTGGAGGCGTCCAATTTGTTTTGGCTCCCAACAAACATAGAGACACCTTGTTTATTGTTGATGAGGCATCAATGATTCCGGATAGGGCTGCAGATTCCAAACTTTTTGACAACGGTTCCTTGTTAGACGATTTAATGATGTTTGTGTATTCTGGTCATAATTGTAAGCTAATATTGATAGGCGATACTGCACAATTACCTCCTGTACATCTTAGTTTAAGCCCTGCACTAGATCCTGACACACTTTCCTTGAACTACAACAAAGAAGTCATTCGCTTAGAATTGGACGAGGTAGTACGCCAAGCAGAAGATTCCGGTATTTTGGTCAACGCAACACTGCTACGGGAACAGTTACAGGGAGATTTTTACGAAAGTTTTAAATTTGATGTACTTCCGTATAAAGATATTATTAGGCTCATTGACGGACACGAAATTCAAGAGGCCATTGATGAATCTTATTCACAAAACGGAAAGGAAGAAACAGCCTTTATTGTTAGATCTAATAAAAGAGCAAATCTATACAACCTCAATATAAGAGAGCGAATCCTATTTCTAGAAAACGAATTGGCAACCGGGGATTTTATGATGGTGGTAAAAAATAATTATTTCTGGCTAAAACCCAATTCAGAAGCTGGATTCATTGCTAACGGAGACATCATTGAGATTTTGGAAATTTTCAATTTTAAGGATATCTACGGATTTAAGTTTGCCGAGGTGAAAGTACAAATGGTTGATTATCCGAATATGGAACCTTTTGAAACCGTGCTCCTTTTAGATACCATAAAGGCAGAATCTCCATCTCTTTCTTACGAGGAGGGGAATCGCTTATACCAAGAGGTTATGAAGGATTATGCGCACGAAACATCCAAGTACAAAAGATTTCTAGGTGTAAAGAACAATAGCTATTTTAATGGCCTGCAGGTTAAATTCTCCTACGCTATTACCTGCCATAAATCACAAGGAGGACAATGGGATACTGTATTTATAGAACAACCCTATTTACCCAATGGCATAGATAAAGAATATCTAAGATGGCTCTACACTGCGGTTACACGTGCCAAACAAAAATTATATCTCATAGGCTTTAAGAACGATTTTTTTGTTGAATAGGAAAAGGTTATTTTAGTACTTAAGTAATTGTTCTTTAGAAGCTAACTAATGAGGTACATTTTTTAAAAAGTAGCTAGATGAATTTTCTCTATGAACGCTAAATATTGAGCAAGGTATAACATGACAACGGAAACTATTTTAAGCATTTTTTTAGGTATTGGTTTAGCTGCCTCTGTAGGTTTTAGGGTATTCCTACCTCTTTTTGCCTTAAGTTTAGCTTCCTACTTTGGTATATGGGACTTAAACGAAAGTTGGGAATGGATTGGCAGTCTGGCAGCGCTACTTACCTTGGGAATCGCCACAATCATTGAAATTTTAGCCTATTTTATCCCTTGGATAGATAACCTATTGGATAGTATTGCTATCCCCCTGGCGGCTATAGCGGGTACTGCGGTAATGGTGTCCACTGTTGCAGGATTAGACCCTGTAGTTACTTGGTCATTGGCCATCATTGCAGGTGGCGGAACGGCAACGGCCATTAAAGGCGCAGGAGCTGCAGGGAGGCTAGCCTCCACAGCAACTACCGGCGGGTTGGCAAATCCTGTGGTAGCCACGGTAGAAACAGGAACTGCAGTTGCCATAACCGCTGCATCCATATTTGCACCCATTTTGGCAGCTGTCCTAGTGATTATCATTTTGGTAGTGATTTTTAGGATATATCGAAGTCTTAGCCCTAAAAAAAATAGTAATCCTTAGCGACATAACAGCATAAAAGTTCCCCTAAGCTTAGATACAACTAAGATGTATACACCAGAAAAAATAAAATTAAAGGATATTAATAGCAAACCTAAAAGTAGATAAAAAGTGAAAATTATTGCAATGATTCCTGCCAGATATGCAGCGTCCAGATTTCCTGGCAAGCTCATGCAAGACCTATCTGGGAAACCCGTAATTATAAGAACATATGAAGCTGCAGTAGAAACTGGACTTTTTGATTCTGTATACGTGGTAACGGACAGTTCTATTATTTACGACAGCATTATACAATCTGGTGGCTTGGCCATAATGAGTAAAAAAGAACACGAATGTGGTAGTGACCGTATTGCTGAAGCAGTTGCGAATATGGAGGTAGATATTATTGTAAATGTGCAGGGAGACGAACCCTTTACCGACCGCGAAAGCTTAACCGGAGTACTTGAGGTTTTTAAAAACGATGTGGACAAGGAAATAGATTTAGCATCGCTAATGGTCCAGATTACGGATAAAGACGAAATAAACAACCCTAATACTGTAAAAGTCATTGTTGATAATAGGAACTTTGCGCTATATTTTTCGCGTTCTACGATTCCTTTTCCAAGGGCAAATGACGTTGGGACAATTTATTATAAACATAAAGGTATTTATGCGTTCCGAAAAAGTGCATTGATGGATTTTCAAAGATTACCTATGCTCACTTTAGAAGCTACCGAGAAAATTGAGGCTATAAGATATCTAGAATACGGGAAAAAAATAAAAATGGTAGAAACATCGGTTTCTGGAATAGAAATAGACACGCCAGAAGATTTAGAAAAGGCGCAAGCGGCATGGAGATAGACTTTAAGCAGATAAAAGTGATAGGTTTCGATGCTGATGATACGCTATGGGTCAACGAAACTTATTTTAGGCAAGTAGAAGATCGTTTTGCGGAACTTTTGGAACCTTATGAAACCAAAAATAAAATTGATCAAGAGTTGTTTAAAATGGAAATGAAAAACCTTGAGCTCTATGGTTATGGAATAAAGGGGTTTATGCTTTCTATGATTGAGTCTGCCTTGGAGCTTTCAAATACTACTATTTCCCAAGCAACCCTTTTGAAAATATTGAATTTAGGAAAAGAAATGATAGCCCATCCTGTGGAAGTGCTACCCGGTGTAGAGGAGGTATTGGAAAAACTAAAAGGGAAATACAGATTGATTGTCTTGACCAAGGGCGATCTACTAGATCAAGAGCGTAAATTGGACCGTTCCAACTTGTCAGCATATTTTCATCACGTAGAAGTGTTGAGCGATAAAAAAGAAAAGAATTATAAAGATTTATTGGAACATTTAGAAATACCCGAAAAAGAATTTTTGATGATAGGCAACTCCTTAAAATCGGACGTGTTACCTTTAACCAATATTGGTGCAAGCGCCGTTCATGTGCCCTTTCATACCACTTGGGAACACGAAAAAATTTCAGCCCCAAAAAATAAATCAGGCTATATTACCGTTCAAAAATTAACGGATGTGCTAGCCTACCTGTAAGTAGTAAAATGGAGATTAAAAAAGAAAGAAGATTGAAGAACATACCTACAAAAGCATCAGAAAAGTATCGTAATTTCCCTATGGTTCCACGCGTTGTTTTCGGGAACGGAAGTTTTGATCAACTTGGCGGTATTCTAATGCCAAAAAGAAAACATTCCGAAGCTCCTATTGTATATTTAGTAGATGACGTTTTTGAAGGAACAAATCTTGCGCAACGTATTCCCAATATATTCTGTGATCAAATTATTTTCGTTTCGGCCAATGAAGAACCCAGCACACTCCAAGTAGATTCTTTAGTAACCATGATTAAGGAAAACTTCCAAGACCTACCTTCTGGCATAGTAGGTATTGGTGGTGGGACACTTTTAGATCTTTCCAAGGCTGTTGCTATATTGTTAACCAATAAAGGTTCAGCGGCGGAATACCAAGGGTGGGATTTGGTACATAAAAAAGCGATTTACCATGTTGGTATTCCTACCATTAGTGGAACAGGTTCGGAAGTTTCCAGAACTACGGTGCTTTTAGGTCCGGATAAAAAACTCGGAATCAATTCTGATTTTACCACCTTTAACCAAGTGATTTTAGATCCTGAATTATCAAAAGGAGTACCCAAGGAACAATGGTTTTACACAGGAATGGATTGCTTTATTCATTGCATAGAGTCTTTAGAGGGTACCTTTCTAAATGCTTTTAGTCAAAGCTATGGGGAAAAAGCATTGGAGCTTTGTAAAGAAGTTTTCCTTACCGATATTCCAGAAAGTGAATCCCGGGATAAATTGATGATGGCATCTTGGCATGGCGGTATGAGCATAGCCTATTCTCAAGTGGGTGTTGCACATGCATTAAGCTATGGCCTAGGTTTTATTTTAGGAGTAAAACATGGCATAGGAAATTGTTTGGTGTTTCAACATTTAGAGGAGTTTTACCCTGAGGGCGTGGCTATTTTTAATCAAATGATGAAAAAACATCAGATAACCTTACCACAAGGTATTTGTAAAAATCTGACGGATACCGAATTTGAAAAGATGGTTGCTGTAGCTCTAGGAATGGAACCGTTATGGGAAAATGCTTTGGGTGAAAATTGGAAATGTATTATTACATCAGAAAAGCTTATTTCCATTTATAAAAAAATATAGTTTCCTTTTCGTTATAAAGATGTGAGCATCCACGCTTGCGGTTAAAACATTATAGATGCATAGCATAGCTAAATTTATATACTTTAAAGTGCTAAAATGGTCCCTAGCGGGCGATTTTCCCTCCCATGTTAAGAAATGTGTCATCATTGTTGTGCCACATACAAGCTGGTGGGATTTTTTATTGGGCATACTCGTGCGTAATGTATGGAAAGAGGAAATTAATTACATAGGCAAGAAAAGCCTTTTTGATTCTCCCTTGGGTTGGTTTTTTAAATGGACAGGAGGGACACCTATAGACCGAAATAAATCAAATGATACCGTCTCTGCCATTGCAAAGGTTTTTGAGGAAAAGGATAAGTTCAGGCTTGCCCTCTCCCCTGAAGGGACACGAAAAAAAGTGACCCGATGGAAAACCGGATTTTATTTCATCGCAAAAGCAGCAGAAGTGCCCATAGTCATGGTAGCTTTCGATTATAGAAATAAACAAGTAAAAGTGTCAGAACCGCATACTCCTACGTCCGACCAAGAAGTTGATTTCAAGACCTACGAAGCATTTTTTAAAGGTATAAAAGGAAAAATAGCAGAGAACAGTTTTTAATTTTAAAAATGTTCGTCTATCAGTCAACATTATAATTTGAATATGAGTTAGGCAAGGGAAAACCATTAATTTGGATTATTTAGGAAAACTAAATTCCGTGAAAGAATCTTTTGAATAACATAGACACGCTATGGAGCTATTGCTACACCGAGTGGAATTAGCAAGAATTAATTTACCTGAGCAAGCAAATTAGATTACGTAAGTTGAAGATTTACTTTGTTATTAAAAAAGCAGGCCATAAGCCGGATTCTGTATACGCTGAACAAGGTTCAGTGATGCCTTATCATTTATCTAGGCCAGTGGTTGCCCAAAGGCTCTAACCGCCTACCCTTCGACTCGGGCGTGCAGCCCTCAAACACCGGTTTACATGACGTTTCACCGTATAGAGTTTACCTGGTTTCACTACAGCCGAACTGTACTTGCTTTCTGTTGCACTT
>CAZDOW010000123.1:0-8237 GCA_964507115.1 uncultured Maribacter sp. | reverse complement strand
ATGCTATCAATAGAGAAAAAATAGACAAATGCGACTTGGTCTTTGAGCCCCAAGAGCTTGAAAAAATAGGCATTCTAGACCGTAAAGGCTTAGAAAATGCTTATGCTATTGGTTATGAAACTGCTGTAAGGGAGTTTGAGAAAATGGCGGCTAACCACTAAATACTACTTCCTTAATTCTACAAAATCAGGGATTTTAACTAAACATCATCATAATCCACGGTTAATGTAGGCGTAGTGGGATGTGCTTGACAGGTTAAAATAAAGCCATCTGCTATTTCACCATCCGTTAAGATTTGATTCTTTACCATTTCTGCTTTACCCTCTTTTATTTTTGCAATACAACTGCTGCAAACGCCGCCTTGGCAAGAGTAGGGGGCATCAATATTTTCTTTTAGAACGGCATCTAGCACCAAGGTGTTTTTGTCCATCGTAAGTTCAAACTCCTCGTCATCCACAATAATTTTTAAGGTTGTTTTTCCTTCAGAGGCAACAGGCATTTCTTCCTTGATTTCCGTTGTGGTAAATAACTCAAAATGAATTTTTTCCTTAGGAACGTCGTTTTCTACCAACGTATCCGTAACCAAATGAATCATTTGTTCTGGCCCGCATAGGTAATAACCGTCAAAATTAACGTCTTTGTGCTTGTTTTTTAGGGCATAGTTTACTGTTGCCGTATCTATACGGCCAAATAGAGCTTTGTCTTCTTTCGCTTGACTATTGGTAAAGTAAACAAAAAACCTATTGGTATAATCCAGTTGCAGTTTTACTAAATCTGTATAAAACATGGTTTCCTCATAAGATTTATTACCGTAAACCAATACAAAGGTGTTTTTAGGATTGCTGTCTAAAACCGTTTTGGCAATACTCATGATTGGGGTAATTCCACTTCCCGCAGCAAAAGCGGCAATATGTTTAGTATCGGAGGATTTAAACATAAAACGACCTTCTGGGGGCATTACTTCCAGCACATCTCCTACGTTTAGCTTAGTACTTGCGTAGTCTGAAAATCCGCCACGGTCTACCTTTTTAATACCGATAGTGATATCTTCCCGCTTTGGAGAGGAACTAATAGAATAGGCTCTGCGTAATTCTTTACCCTTAATCTCTTTCTTTATGGTAATGTATTGTCCAGCAGTAAATGCAAAGGTTTGGATAAGGTCTTTAGGAATACCAAACGTAACAGCCACTGAACTTGGAGTTAATTTTTTTATCGACGTTACCGTGAGGGCATGAAAATCGGCCATAATTTCTTTTTCTTTTAAATAGAGTACAAAATTAAGCATTGATAAAGCGATACAAAACGGAAAGTTGAAAAAAACATACCTAGAATTCTTATGCATAAGAAAATTAGGTATATTTGAAATCCTATCTTGATGTTAGTTTTATAGCAGTCGAAAGCTTTTGATAGGCACAAAAAATGTAAAATAAAGTCTTAGTCCCTTGGTGGCTGAGCATAGTCGAAACCATGGCAAATTCAAAATTATATAAGGGCAGTTTAAATACCATTATCCTTAAGTTATTAGATGAAGAGGGAAAAATGTACGGCTATGAGATTACCCAAAAGGTAAAAGCTCTAACTAAAGGAGAATTGAAGATTACGGAAGGCGCTCTATATCCTGCATTGCACAAGTTAGAAGCGGAAGGCCTTTTGGATGTTGAGGTGGCTAAAGTAGATAACCGCCTTCGTAAATATTATAAATTAACCAAACAAGGCGAGCAAGAAACTGTAAACCGCTTGGCGGAGCTGGAAGAGTTTATCCGTAGTATGCAGCAATTGGTAAATCCTAAATGGAGTATTCAGTAAGATGAGATTAACCAGACAAGACATAAAGAATATCGATATATGGTTAAAGCGTAAAGGCATTAAATATGTGGATGTACGTTTTGAACTGATTGATCATTTGACTTCTGAATATGAGGAATTTGATAATTATCCCGATTTAGGGAGTTTTCTTGAAAATCGATTGACTTGGTGTAAAAAAGGGACCAAACAAAAACAGCGAAGTTTAGGATTAGGACAATTTAAAATTACTGGTAAGGAATTTTTTCGGTTGTTGGTTTATCCCAAAACATGGTTGTTAGGATTTTTATTCTTGTGACTTATTTTTTCGTTAGAATCGTATTTAACACCGAAACAGTTAATATGGTTTATAGGATCTCCGATGTTTCTTGTTTTGTTTATTCAGTTATTTTATATGCTTAAATTTATTAAGAAGCTTGGAACAAGCATTGAAAAGGAATACTTGGCGATAGCCATGCATAATGGCAGTATGGTTATATTTATGCAACCGGTTTGGGCCTTTTTGAGTTTACCTAAGGAAAGGTTGAACAATTTTTTTTTCTTAATCCCTTTTGTGTTACTTATTACAATTTTAAATGTTGCAGCGATAAATATTTTTAAGTTAAGGCTGTATAGGGTTGCAAAGGATTATCGTTCTCTTAAACGTTACTTTCAATGAAACTAACCCAAAACCATATACAAGAACTCTACAAATTTACCAGAGCGCACTTCGTAGAGCACTACGACCTGCAAACTGAGTTGGTTGATCATTTGGCCAATGGTATAGAACGCCAATGGGAACAGGACCCATCACTGACTTTTGAGGAGGCTAAGCAAAAGGAGTTTAAGAAATTCGGGGTTTTTGGTTTTATGGATGTAGTTACATCGCGAAAAAATGCGATGGGCAAGAAATACAGAGCAATTATCTGGGGCTACTTTCAAGAATGGTGGTCGTTGCCAAAAATACTATGTACTATTACAGTTGTTCTTGTCATTTTTCTCACCTTACGGGCCCTTCCCAATGGGGAAGTGAAATTAGGAATAATAGCAGGTGCTTTCTTATCACTTTCAATACTAATGCTTTATAGGTCTTTTCAATTAAAGCGAAGCATGGGAGGGCTTTACAAGAAATGGATGCTTCAAGAAATGATTTTTCAGCAAGGCGCAGTTGTCCAATTGTTTATTTTTCCTGTCCACTTTTTAAATTTAGGGAATAACACAGGATTTATAGAAAACTACTATGGGCAGTTGATTCTTGCGCTCCTTATGGTAATCTTGCTAATCATGTTAAATATAATAGGGTATGTTATACCTTCTAAGGCCCATGAATTGCTAGCAGAAACCTATCCAGAATATAAAATTAAGTAAGAAGTGTAACAAAAACCATTTTTCGGTTACCAATTACCAGAACGTTAAAACCAACCGTCTATGTTCAAAATATTTACAGGGCTTCAATGGAAGTCATTTTTTCGCTCGGCCACCTTTGGGAAGAGCCTTGGCCTAAAAATCTTAATGGGATTCTTTGGTGTTTATATGCTGGTCTCTCTCGCCGGTGCCGGTGCCGGTATGTATTTTATCCTTAAAAAGATTTTTCCGGACCAAAGCCCCATGTGGACCATCAGTCAATACTTTATTTATTGGGTACTCATAGAATTGTTCTTGCGGTATTTTATGCAAAAGCTACCCGTGATGGATATTAAGCCTTTCCTTACCACTCCGGTAAAGAAAAGCGCAATTGCCCATTATATTTTAGGTCGCTCCGGAGTGTCTATTTATAACTTATTATCGCTATTTTTCTTTGTTCCCTTTGCTATAGTCTTACTATTTCAAGGATATCCGGCATTAAATGTACTGTTATGGATTGTGGCCATTTTCTCCATCGTTCTTTGTGTAAATTATGTCAATTTGCTTATTAACAAGAACGATAAGGCATTGATAACAATCGGCACTCTTATTGTCATAGGCTACGCTTTGGATTACTTCCAGGTTTTTGATGTAAAGGATTTTTTCGCCCCCATATTCCATGCCTTATATGCCTATCCCTTGGCAGCTATAATTCCTGTTGGGCTAGCGGTATTGATTTATTATATCAATTATAAATACTTGCGTACCAAAATTTACTTGGACGCTACCTTGAAACCAAAAACCAGTGAAGCCAATACAAGTGAAATGGCATGGGCCAAAAAATTTGGTGAGATGGGGCCGTTTTTGCAGCTGGACCTTAAAATGATATGGCGTAACAAGCGTACTAAGAGCCAAGTGTTTATTTCTTTACTCTTCGTTTTCTACGGATTAATTTTTTACACTCAGGATATTTACTCTGATATGATGCCTATGAAAGTGTTTTTAGGGGTGTTTATGACGGGTGTTTTTCTGAGTAATTTCGGCCAGTTTATTCCAGCTTGGGACAGTAGTTATTATTCCATGATGATGTCTCAGAATATTCCGCTTCGTAAGTATTTGGAATCAAAAGCTACTTTGATATCTGTAAGTGTAATTGTAATGTTCTTACTTACCATCCCTTATATTTACTTCGGTTGGGAGGCATTGGCGATTAATTTTGCCTGTGCGATGTACAACTTAGGTGTAAATATACCGGTCATTTTATTTTTTGGCTCCTTCAATAAAAAGCGAATTGAATTAGACCAGAGTCCGTTTGGGAATATGCAAGGTACCAGTGCCACGCAGTTTTTGATTATGCTTCCGGTATTGATAGCTCCTATCGTTTTGTTTTCCATTTTTTATTATGCGATTTCCTTTGAGGCCGCCATTATCGTTTTATCCGTTTTGGGAGTCATAGGGTTTGCCATGAAGAATTACTTATTGAACTTAGTAACCGAACAGTACAGAAAAAAGAAGTACGGTATGATTGCAGGATTTAAGGAGAAGGCGAGCTAATTTTAGAAGAGACAAGAAACAAGAGTTCAAGTACAGCAACAAATAATATTTATTTTACAACCATGATAATAACTGAAAAATTAACCAAGAAGTACGGAAAGCAAACAGTACTTAGTATAGAGCATTTAGAAATACCCAAGGGACAAAGTTTTGGTCTAGTGGGCAATAACGGAGCAGGTAAAACAACATTTTTCAGCTTGTTGTTAGATTTAATTCAGCCAAGTTCGGGTCATATTACGTCTAACGGTGTGCAAGTGAACACTAGCGAAGAATGGAAACCTTTTACTTCCTCCTTTATAGACGAGAGTTTCTTAATTGGGTATTTGACGCCAGAAGAATATTTTTATTTTATAGGGGACTTAAGAGGGGCCAATAAAGCTGATGTGAATGCATTATTGGCGCAGTTTCAAGACTTTTTCCATGGCGAAATTTTGGGACAGAAAAAATATTTACGCGATCTCTCCAAAGGAAATCAGAAAAAGGCAGGCATAGTCGCTTCGTTCATTGGAAATCCGGAAGTAGTTATTTTGGACGAACCTTTTGCAAATTTAGATCCTACGACGCAGATTCGCTTAAAAGGGATTATTAGAGACCTTGCAGCCAAAGACAATGTAACCGTGTTGGTTTCCAGTCACGATTTAATTCATGTGACCGAAGTTTGTGAACGTATTGTAGTATTGAACAAGGGCGAAGTAGTAAAGGATATTCAAACGTCTACCGAAACATTGAAAGAGTTAGAGCAGTTTTTTGCGGGATAAACAGCAGAAATTGTACTTTAAAAACTGCATTTTATCGATGGGGAACATAAATTACTAAAACCGACTAATCAGTCGGTTTTTTGTTTCATTTTTTTATGGTATCCCTAAAGGGGCTCAGATGGCTGGCAAAAAAGTACCGTTCAAACACACATTTTACAGCGTGCATACATGAAATTTGGCATAAAACAAACTACACGGTCGGTTCAAATGGTTAGCGTAACAATGATTAGCTACCTTCAGGAATAAAATAAATCTACCTTTTGTCGATGAACGGTATAATAATATGATTGTTTTTAAGTTAACCATACATACGGATATATATAATTTTGACGCTTCAACTTAGATACATTTCGGCCATACTTTTAGGGACACTGCTCTTCAACGCATGTTCTACTAAAAAGGATGCGGCATTAAACCGTAACTGGCACGCTTTAAACACTAAGTACAATACCTTGTATAATGGCAATATAGCCTTTGAAGAAGGTCGTATTACCTTAAACGATAGTTACCAAGACGATTATTGGGAAATTTTACCAGTAGAACGTTTGGAGGTTTCTGGCGAAATCAAATTGGACTCAGAGGACAACAACCCCAATTTCCTATTGGCGGAGGAAAAGGCAACAAAAGCCATTCAACGTCACAGCATGGATATTAAGGATGAGGAGCGCAATCCCCAGACCGATGAAGCTTTCCTGCTCTTGGGAAAAGCGCGCTATTTTGATGAACGCTACATTCCTGCATTGGAGGCTTTCAATTATATTTTAAACAAGTATTCCCAAAGCGATAAGCTGAACGAAGCTAATATCTGGCGTGAAAAAGTAAATATTCGGTTAGAAAATGAGGAACTCGCTATCCGAAACTTAAAGCGCTTGATGAAATACGAGACGCTTAAAGATCAGGAATATGCAGATGCCCGGTCTATGTTGGCACAGGCTTATATAAATCTTAATGTTCCGGATACTGCTATTCAGCAACTAAAGGTAGCATCATACTACACTGAAAAAAACCCAGAAAAAGGGCGGTACTATTACATCATAGGACAGCTATATAATCAAATAGGCTATAAGGACAGTGCCAATTATGCCTATGACAAGGTAATTGACCTGAACAGGAAATCGCCACGGGTGTATATGATTAATGCCGAGATACAGAAAATTAGGAATACTGCTATTACCTCAGAGAATAAGCAAGAAGTTTTTGAATACTTGACATGGTTAGAGGAAAACCGCGAAAACCGACCATTTTTAGATAAAATCTTCAGACAAATAGCTGAATTTCATTTAGAACAAGAGTCGGATAGTTTGGCCGTAGTCTATTTTAATAAATCCTTAAGGGCCACCCAAAACGAACCTAAATTGAATGCCCTGAATTACGAAAACTTGGCTGAGTATAATTTTGACAGGAATGAGTACAAATCCGCAGGAGCCTATTATGACAGTGTTTTGCCAAACCTTAATGAGAATACCAAAAAATATAGGATAGTTAAGAAGAAACTCGATAATTTGGAGGATGTCATCAAATATGAGGACATTGTACAATATACGGACAGTGTTATTACTATCTACGAATTACCAGTAGATGACCGAATAGTGTATTTTGAAAAACATATAACAGAGCTTAAAAAGGCCAAGGAAAAAGCACAGAAAAAGGAAAAAGATAAGATTACAGAAGGTTTTGCGTCTTTTGCCAAAAGTAAGGGCGGCAAGGAGAACAAAGGCAAGTTTTACTTTTATAACATTACGAGTCTTGGCTACGGTCAAAACGAGTTTAAGAATCGATGGGGTAACAGAGAACTGTCAGATGATTGGCGTTGGTCCAACAAAGCAATTGCTCAGGTATCAGAAGCCACTGGAGAACTTGCAACAGAACTTCCTTCTGATGCAGAATTAACCGAAGACGAAAAATTCTCCTTGGATTTCTATATGGACCGCGTACCTAAGGAAGTGGCAGTTATAGACAGCTTACGAACAGAACGGAATTTCGCTAACTATCAATTAGGATTAATTTATAAGGAGAAATTCAAAGAAAACCTATTGGCAGCCGGAAAGTTGGAAAATGTACTGGCATCCAAGCCAGAGGAGCGCTTGATTCTTCCATCAAAATACAATCTGTATAAAATATATGAAGAAGAAGGCAGTCCGTTAATGGCTTCTATGAAGGCAGAAATTATTGCAAATCATCCCAATTCTCGCTACGCGGAAATACTCTTGAACCCACAAGCGATTTTGGCCAATGATTCAGACAGTCCTGAGAAACGGTATGAAACTTTGTTCAGGCAGTATAAAAAGCAACAGTTTTTGCAGGTAATCACTGCAGCTCAGGAAAACATTAATAGGTTTACCGGTGATGCTATTGTACCTAAGTTTGAAATGTTGAAGGCTAATGCTATAGGCAGACTACAAGGGTTTGAACCGTTTAAGGAGGCCCTAAATTATGTTGCACTCACCTATCCGAACAATCCAGAAGGAAAAAAGGCGGAACAGATGATAGCCGAGCAATTGCCAAAATTGGAACCAAAGGAATTTTCTCCAGAAACCGACTCCAAAGGAACCTCAAATTGGAAGGTAATGTTTCCGTTTAAGCGAAGCAATAACGAGAAAGCGTTAAAACTTATGGAGTTGTTGGAGAAATCCATTAAGGACCTTAAGTATAGGAACATGGTTTCCAAGGATATTTATAGTTTGGAGGATCAGTTTGTGGTCGTACATGGCTTTAAATCTAAGGACTTTGCACTAGGTTACGCTGAGCTTTTAAAAAACAATAAGGATTACCGGGTTGCTGATAAGAATTTTGTAATTT
>CAZDOW010000122.1:0-8348 GCA_964507115.1 uncultured Maribacter sp. | reverse complement strand
TTAGAGCGCCTTATAAAGGGCCGCTTATGGCTTAAGGTAATTTTTGGACTCGTTTTAGGGGCGGGAGCAGGAGTTCTACTTAATCCGTCTACAGGCCTACTTTCATCGGAAATTAGTTTGCGATTGGCCGATTGGCTTGATCTGCCGGGTCAAATTTTTATGCGATTGGTTCAAATGATCATGATTCCATTAATATTCACATCAATCCTTACAGGAATAGTGAGTAACACATCGGAGAACCTTAAATCCTTTGGTCTTCGGCTATTGCTATATTTCGTTTTCACCACCGCTATCGCAATCATGATAGGCCTAGTTGTAACGCTTATTTTGAAACCCGGTCAATATATCTTTTCGCTTGGTGGGTTTCCAAATAGTAGTGAAAGTCAAAATATACCCATTGAGGAAACTAAGCTTATTGAAAACATTCCAAATGCTATATCAAACCTTATCCCTAATAATCCGCTTGAGTCCATTTTGACAGGAGAGATGTTAGGCGTTGTAATTTTCACCATTATAATTGGGGTAGCAATAACCCAACTCCGTGAGGAAACGGCAAGGCCTATCATTCGGTTTTCAGAAGCCATCCAAAAAATTTGCATGATCGTAGTATCTTGGGCTATGGCACTGGTACCTTATGCAGTATTTGGCTTGATTGCAGCTTTGTTATCCAGAACAGGTGTTGAAATATTCCTTGGGTTGGGTTACTATATGGGGGTAGTTATTTTGGGCCTCTTCCTATTAATGGTATTCTATTTGGTGCTGGTCTTGACAATCACCAAGAAAAATCCCTTCCAATTCTTACGGGCAATTAGAGAACCACAATTATTGGCCTTTTCTACCGCCAGTTCCGCAGCCGTTATGCCCCTATCCATGAAAACAGCAGATGAGAAATTAGGGGTATCCTCTAATATCAGCGATTTTGTTATCCCAGTTGGGGCCACAATTAATATGGATGGTACTGCATTATTTCAATGTGTGACCACTTTATTTATGGCACAAGCCTATGGCATTGAATTATCCATAATAAACCTACTGTTAATCACTTTCACCGTTGTAGCGGCTTCTATAGGAACACCAGCCATTCCAGGAGGTGGGGTTATTATTCTTGCTTCGGTATTACAGAGTGCCGGAATCCCCATTGATGGTCTTATTGTTATTATTGGCATAGATCGCATATTAGGTATGTTTAGAACTTCAGTTAATGTAACTGGAGACCTTACTGCTTGCTTAATTTTTAACAAGTTTTATGGGGATATATCAAACACTGAAACGTTTGGCAACAAAACCTAAGCTGCATTAAAACGCACTTTAAGCAAACCGCTAGGGGTAACTTAACATTCAAATAGCTTTTAATGAAGCAATCACATTTTATTTTTTTAGTCCTAGTTTATTCAATTCTTCAAACCAGCTGTGTTTCAAAAAAAGATGTAAATTCATCTGACTGGTGTGACAATAAAATTAGATCCGAACTTGCAGAACTCAAAGAAATTGAGGTTAATAGCACTTGGTTTAAGGTGTACGAAGTTGGAAACGATGTCTATGCAATTATAGAACCATACAATTTTCAAGAAGTTATTTCCTATCTTATTTTAGGAACGGAAAGGGCAATCCTTTTTGATTCTGGAATGGGTTTCGATTCGATATCTAAAACTGTAAAGGAAATTACAAAATTACCAATAACGCTTATTAATTCTCATTCTCATTACGATCATATCGGCGGAAATCATGAGTTCAACAATATAGCCGCCTTAAATACTAACTTCACATTGAATGTTTCAAAAAACGGAGTAGACCATGAATTTGTTAAGTCCGAATTAGCAAGAAGTGCTATTTGTCTTAACATGTTACCTAGTGCCTTTGACACTATTAATTATAGAATACATCCATACAAAATTTCCAACTTTATTGAGGATGGTCAAATCATTGATATTGGTCAAAGAAAAATTAAAATCATACGTATACCAGGACACACAGCAGATGCTATTGCTTTATTGGACAACGAATCAGGATACTTATGGTCTGGCGATACGTTTTACGAAGGTGGAATATATTTGTTTTCCGATGGAACAAATTTGGTTCAATACGCAGAAAGCACAAAAAAATTAGCAAGCCTCAGTTCTAATCTTAAAAAAGTTTTTCCTGCCCACAACACTCCTATTTCAAATCCAGGTAGATTAATCGAATTAGAAAACGCTTTTTCTCAAGTCCTCGATGGAAGGAAAAAAGCAGAAGAAAAAGAAGCAGAAGAACTGTTGGATTCTCAAAATAAGAATATGGTATTGACATTTAAATTTAATCACTTTTCATTTAAAATTAGAAAAGAATTCTTTGACCAAGATCGAGCTAACACTTCTATTTTGGAAAAATAAAAACCAACTACTCACAAGGTTTATAAAACATAGCTAGTTAATATTAAACCCGAGGTTTGTACTTCATTGTAAAGTTCTCCAAATAGTATATTACACGAAAGCAAAATTGTTCAATTCTTTGCTTTGGACAGAAAAACAAATCAGAACAAAGAGCTTTTGCTACGAGCTAAAACAAAAGGGAAGCGCATTCTTTGCTCGCGCACTGTTCATGGCTAAACCGTTCTCGGTAATTCAAATCAAAAACGAAAAATATCCATGACTTTAGATAAAACTTTTCTTGCTATACTTCTATTCGGCTGACTATTTAGCTGTAATTATAACATTGCAAAAGTTCCATCATCCTCTTTTCCTATAAGTGATGATGCCTTTACTGTGGAAACAATTGCAGCTATAATTGTATTAATCGAACGAAATGATCTTTCTAAATCAAACGGGAAGATTATAAGAATAAAGAATCAAAAAAGCCGTTAACAATCTATATTCCATAATACTCGCTAAACGGCAGCACTCCGCATATACGAAACATTGGCTCACATTTTATAAAAAAATGACTAATAACCAAGACCAAATAAATCAGCTTTTCAAAAAGCTTGAAACACTTTTAAAAAGACAAGAAGTTTTTTCAAGAGAGATAAGTGATTTAAGAGAAGAGCTAATCCACTTAAAAACAGCTGAATCACGAGAGCCTATAGAAAAAGAGGAACCTGTTAAGAACGAGCCGGTTAAGAACGAATCTCCTTACAGTCAAAGTGCAGCTCCAAAAAAATTTACTAGAGATGTTAATCGTAAAATCATTGGAGGTGTTTGCGCAGGATTGGCTGCATATTTTGGAATCAATCTAATTTTGGTTCGTTTTATATGGATAGCCCTATCCTTAGTGTTTTGTCTCGGATTCTTTATTTATCTTCTTTTATGGATAATGATTCCAGAAAAAAAATCAATACAAATCTATAGTGCACCTGCAGAAAAAGCTAAAGAAGAGCCCCCTATATTCAAGGCAAATAATGTTAGTTCAAAAGAAAAAAGCAAAAATAATTTTGAAAAATTTATTGGAGAAAATCTGATTAACAAAATTGGTATTATCATTATTATTATTGGTGCGGCAATTGGTGCAAAATATTCTATTGACAACGACTTAATAAGTCCGTTAACAAGAATTATTCTTGGCTATCTGTTGGGGTTGGGACTTTTAGGGTTCGGAATAAAACTAAAGAAAAAATATATAAATTTTAGTGCTGTTTTAGTTAGTGGAGCTATCGCAATTTTATATTTCATTACTTATGCAGCTTATAGTTTCTATGAGCTTTTCCCGCAATCAGTTGCTTTTGCTATCATGGTATTTTTTACTTTATTTACTGTAATCATAGCCTTAAATTACAACAAGCAAATTATTGCGCATATTGGTTTGGTTGGTGCTTATGCTGTTCCCTTTTTACTTAGTGAAAATTCAGGAAATGTAACCATACTTTTTAGTTACATGGCAATTATTAATATTGGCATTCTTGTCATTGCTTTTAAAAAGTATTGGAAACCACTTTACTTTTCATCCTTTTTACTTACTTGGTTAATATTCATGTCGTGGTATACTGCCAGCTACAAAACCGAAGAGCATTTTGGAATGGCTTTGGTTTTTATTTCACTCTTTTTTGTGATTTTTTATACCACCTTCCTTGCTTTTAAATTACTTCAAAAGGAGAAATTTAATCTTACTGATATTTTGTTGTTGATGGCAAATTCATTTGTGTTTTTTGGATTAGGTTACAGCATTTTAGATAGTCATGAAATTGGAAGTCAATTATTAGGCGTATTCACGTTGTGCAATGGTGTTTTGCACTTTATTGTTAGTGCTATCATTTACAAACAAAAATTAGGTGATAAGAATCTATTTTATCTTGTTTCAGGATTGGTACTGGTTTTTATTACCATCGCTATCCCTGTTCAATTAGATGGAAATTGGGTTACGCTTTTATGGGTCGGTGAAGCGGCTTTACTATTTTGGATTGGAAGAACAAAAAATATAGCAGTTTACGAATACATTTCTTATCCACTAATGGCTTTAGCTATTTTCAGTATGTATCAAGATTGGTCTATAGGTTATAGTTATTACGCTAGTATTACTACAAAAACAACACCTATATTTAATATTAGTTTTCTTACTTCAGTATTGTTTATTTGCTCCTTTGGTTTTATTTATTCGATAAATAATAATAAAAATCACCGGACTCCATTAAAAATTGAATTGTCAAAAATTATTTCATTTTTAATTCCTGCTATAATTTTAAGTACACTTTATATTGCATTTAGATTAGAGTTAGAAAATTATTGGCAAAACCTTTATGCCGATTCTAGTTTGACAATAAATGACTATGAAGAAAAAACCAATTTTGATTTACTTAAATTCAAAACAATTTGGGTGCTTAATTACTCTTTGTTATTCGTTTCTGTGCTTTCATTTTTAAATATGAAAATATTTAAAAACAAATTATTCGGTACTATTAATTTGGTGTTCAACATTATCGCAATAGGAGTTTTCTTAACGCAAGGCTTATATATCATAAGTGAATTACGAGAAAGTTATTTAGCGCAATCCTTATCAGGATATTATGATATTGGCTCTTTTAATATTTGGATTAGGTATATTTCTTTTGCATTTGTAGCATTGGCATTAATTGCTTGTTATAAATACATTCGCCAGAAATTTATGAAAGTTGATTTTAAAATGGCTTTTGATTTACTACTATACACTACTATTTTATGGATAGCAAGCAGTGAATTGATTCATTGGTTAGATATTGCAAATTCAACCGAATCATACAAACTTGGGTTAAGTATACTTTGGGGAGTTTATTCTTTATTGTTAATCTCTTTTGGAATCTGGAAAAACAAAAAACATTTGCGAATTGGAGCAATTGCAATATTTTCAGTTACCCTATTAAAGCTTTTCTTTTACGATATTTCACATTTAAATACCATTTCAAAAACCATTGTATTCGTTTCATTAGGAATAATGCTATTAATTATTTCATTTTTATACAACAAGTTTAAAGACAAAATAACTGATGAAATTGAAAGCTAACATATGTGCTTTTTTGGTATTCCTGTTGGGTTCCTATTCTTATGGACAAATGGAGCAATACAATTACAAAAGAGAATTGCAGGGAGTTAACAGCACTTGGCATAAAGTGATATTACCTCAAGAAATTTTTGAAAAAGTAGCACCCAACTTAGACGATATTAGAATATATGGTCTTACTTCAAAAAATGACACTATTGAAGCTTCATACTTACTTCAACCCAAAACTGAAAAGCTGATTAGTAAAGAAGTAAATTTTAAAATAGTAAATACATCTCATAATAAAAGAGGCTATTATATTACGTTTGAAGTAGCTTCCAAAGATGCTATAAATCAGCTAAATTTGGATTTCAAACAACATAATTTTGATTGGAAATTAGCCCTTGAAGGAAGTCAAAATCAACAGGAATGGTTCACAATTGTCGATGATTACAGGGTTTTATCCATTGTAAATTCTGAAACCAATTATCAATTTACTAAAATCAATTTTCCAAGCTCTAAATATCACTATCTCAGGTTATTGATAAAAAGTGAAGAAAAACCAATAGTATCTAGCGCAAAAATAGCATTTCATGAAATTAGTAATGGCAGCTATAATAGCTATTCTATTGAGGAAATAAGAACAATTCAGAATAAAGAACAAAAAAAAACAATCCTTGAAATAGATTTAAAATCACCCGCATCTGTAAGCTCCATTAACTTAAACATTAATAACAAATTTGATTACTACAGACCCATAACTATTCAATATGTGTCAGATAGCGTTAAAACAGAATTGGGATGGATATATAACTATAAAACAATAACCGGAGGAACATTAAATTCTATTGAAAAAAACGAATTTAAATTCGAAAGTAGAATTCTTAATAAATTAAAAATCAGCATTAGCAATCTTGACAATGCACCATTAACAGTTGACGGCATTACTGTAAAAGGTTTCGTTCACCAATTAGTTGCTAGAGTCACAGAACCTGCAACCTATTTTTTAACCTATGGAAACGAAAAAGCCACTAAACCAAACTATGATATTGCACGCTTCGTTTCAAAAATTCCTAAGAACTTGACTGTCTTAAATTTAGGAAAAGAACAACGCATTGATAAAAAAGAAATTAAAGAAAAAGAACCCCTGTTTAAAAACAAAAATTGGCTTTGGGCAGTTATGACTCTTATCATTTTAGTTCTCGGTGGGTTTTCAATAAAAATGATGAAAACAAAATAAAAGCATGTGCCAACAATGGTAATCGTTACACAAGGGATTGACCAGTCACAAAACGGATGAATGTAAGCCGCCAAAAAATAACTGATGGACTTGAAAAAAAACAAAGAAAACGCCATTGCATTTTATCAAATGGCCTATGATGGAAAACCAAGAGAAGCTGTTCAACTTTACGTCGGCAACGAGTATATTCAACACAACCCTTTGGTCGGTGATGGAAAAGAGCCCTTTATTACCTACTTTGAACGAATGGCGGCTGAATATTCAAATAAATCCATTGCATTTGTACGTGCCATAGCCGAGGGTAATTTGGTAGCCTTACATACGCATCAGACTTGGCCCGAAAATGAGGAGTACGTAACCATGGATTTTTTCAGGTTCGATGATTCGGGTAAGATTGTCGAACATTGGGATGCCATGCAACAAATACCGCCGACTTCAGAAAATTCGAATACCATGTATTGAACTCATCTTGATTCCATTCATTGAAAAATAAAGAATATGACAAACGAGAAATTGACCATAGTTGCTAAAATCTTGGCCAAAGAAGAAAAAAGAGAATTGGTAAAAGCAGAATTACTAAAACTCATAGAAAGCACAAGAGCTGAAGAAGGCTGTATCAACTATGACCTACACCAAGACAACCAAAACAAAAACCTCTTTTTGTTCCATGAAAACTGGACGAATCGTGACCTTTGGCAAAAACACATGGGTAATACCCATTTACAAGACTATATGAAAGCAACCGATGGGGCCGTTGAAGACTTTACCCTAAATGAAATGACACATATCGGTTAAAGCATTGGTATTTCATTGGCAGTTCGATACCTATTGATTTCTTCGTTATATTAGCGAATGACTTTAACCCTAAAGAGTAGTTACAGTTTTAGAAATTCACGAACATTCTTAAAAATTGTTCTGACAACAATCACTTTGCTTTTGATTGATAATGGTGCTAAGGCACAACAGACCCAAGCAGACAGTTATACGCGATATGAGCTTTTAGAACCAAATGCTAATGCCTTCCGAATTATTTATGATGTAAGCGCCACTGCGGCTGGTAGTACCTACTACTGGAATACCTTAAGAAAAGGCAGCGAACACAAAGTAGATGCTGTCTGGGATGCGTTTTCGGGTGAAGCTCTGAATTGGAAAATCGTTGATGGAAAAATAGCGAAAGAGAACGGCCTCTCAACCGCCTCAGATGATGGGGAATATTTACAAATACAATTAGCACGACCTGTACCCGTAAATGGGGAATCGCGAATTCGCATCGATAAAACATATTCGGATGCGGCAAGTTATTTTAAAGAAGATGGGCATATTGTATTCTCCAGAACCTTAGGTATAAATAGAAATAGTATTGTACTGCCCGAAGGTTATGAAGTAACACATTGTAATTACCCTTCACAGACACAACTGACTTCCAAAGGACTAATTAAATTGAGCTTCATGAACGATGGTCCACAAGCCGTTCCATTGGAAATCAAGGCAAGACCCCTACCCTCGAATGTAATAATTAATACCCCCTCAGAGAACAACTATTCCTTTGATAATTCAGGAAGTGGACGCAACAAATCGAAAGTCCGTTTGGGGTGGGAATTTGAGGAACGTGCCTTTCAAAATCGCGAAATCGTTTATTTTTTACAGCAACCAGAAACACATTCGTTTCGACTCTATCATGACTATA
>CAZDOW010000121.1:0-8499 GCA_964507115.1 uncultured Maribacter sp. | reverse complement strand
TTGGCCTGATTAAAGCTGCACAGCGTTTTGACGAGACGCGGGGATTTAAATTTATCTCCTACGCCGTATGGTGGATCCGTCAATCTATATTACAGGCATTAGCAGAACAGTCACGTATTGTTCGTTTGCCATTGAACAAAATTGGATCTATAAACAAGATCAACAAGACTTTTGCCTTTTTAGAGCAAGCGCATGAACGTATGCCTTCTGCTGAAGAAATTGCAAAGGAATTGGACATGACCGTTGATGACGTAAAACAGTCTTTAAAAAATTCAGGCCGTCACGTATCTATGGATGCACCATTGATTGCTGGTGAAGATTCTAACCTCTACGATGTTTTGCGTAGTGGAGAATCTCCTAATCCGGACAGGGAACTATTAATTGAGTCTTTAAGAACGGAAATTGAACGTGCTTTGGAAACTTTAACACCACGGGAAGCGGATGTGATTCGGTTATACTTTGGTCTTGCTGAACAACATTCCATGACCCTGGAAGAAATTGGGGAAACCTTTGATCTTACTAGAGAGCGTGTACGTCAGATTAAGGAAAAAGCAATCCGTAGATTAAAGCATACGTCTAGAAGTAAAATTTTGAAGACCTATCTAGGTTAGGCCAAAAATCAAAATTGCACGTTAAACATTCCTTAAATTGGAAATTTGGCATATTAGTTGTAATTTTATTGCTGACAACAGTTTATCATGACTGTTCGTTTTTTGATTGATGAATAAACTCCGGCTGATTACCGGAGTTTTTCAATTTAGCACAAATACAATCCAGCAACTATCTTTAGCCACAAAACAACCTCAACGATTACGTTCCATGCCGTCTAATCAAGAACACCAACCCAATAATCCGCTACACGGCGTAAAACTGTCGGATATCATGGAATACCTTACCCAAAAATACTCATGGGAAGATCTTGCGGGTCAAGTAAACATCAATTGTTTCAAAAGCAATCCTTCCATAAAATCTAGCTTAAAATTCTTGCGAAGAACACCATGGGCAAGAGAAAAAATTGAACATTTATATTTACAATCCATAGGGTCCTAATGACATTGAACATTGTACTAATAGAACCAGAAATACCTACCAACACGGGTAATATAGGTAGGCTAGCTTTGGCAACGGGTTCAAATCTACACCTTGTAAAACCCTTTGGGTTTGATATTTCGGATAAACGATTAAAACGGGCCGGATTGGATTATTGGCAGCATATTTCACTATTTATTTACGAAAACCAAGAGGACTTCTTTCAACAGCACCAAGACAAAAAAATGGTTTTCTTTTCATCCCATGGTAAAAAAACACATTGGGAAATTAGATATGAAGACCATATGTTTCTGGTTTTTGGTAAAGAATCCGTAGGACTTCCAAAATCCTTAGTTCAAAATCCAGAAGTGCTTACGGCTAAAATACCGCTATACAGTACAGAAATAAGAAGTTTAAATTTAGCCAATGCTGTGGCTATTAGCATTTATGAAGGATTACGCCAGCTAAACGCGTAACAATCTACCATTTCGTTTTGCACATTTAGGAGCCTAATTGCCAAATCTTGTGTACAAACCAGTTATCCTTACGGCACTCGTATGCATTATTTTTTTTAACTCATCTTGCAATAAAAACAAGAAAACAACCCCAGAAAGTACCGTAACCGCAATCAAATTTGATCTTCCCGATGGCTTTAGTTTAGAACAGATTTATCATCCAAGCGAAAACGATCAAAAATCTTGGGTGGCTTTAGCTCAAGCTCCAAACAACATAATTTATGCTAGCGGCCAGAGAGGCAAACTGTACTATTTTAATACTCCAGAGGCGAACAAAACACTATCAAAAAAAGATATTGTTTTTGTAAATCTGGAAATTGGGTCACATTGACTTTTATGGGCCTTCAACAGCCTCTACGCTGCTGTAAACAAAAGATGGAGCCTACGGAAGTAGTATTTATAGATTGACCAATAATAGCATGCTTTCCAACACCTGGGTGAGGACAATTTTTTTGAGCCATTATTGGATGCTCGAGGCCATGTAACGTAGATTAAAGCCCCAGGAGGCTGGATAGCCAAATTTAGTCCAGAAGGTTCTGAATGGGAGCTTGTTTCTGCAGGCAATCGAAATCCTTTCGATATTGCATTTAATACAGACCGGGAACTTTTCACGGTAAACTTATTGTTGTAGTCATAATACTTTTCGAATTTACAATTGAAGGATCATAGCAAAAGAAAACGACACCAATTGCGTATTTTTGTAACAAATAATTTTTAATACAAATGAGTACAGTGAAAATTGCACCTTCCCTATTAGCAGCGGATTTTGGGAATTTACAACGCGACGTAGAATTGGTAAACCATAGTGAGGCAGATTGGCATCATATCGATGTAATGGACGGTGTTTTTGTACCCAACATTTCCTATGGAATGCCCGTAATAAAGGCTATACAAAAGTATGCTACCAAACCCTTGGATGTACATTTAATGATTGTAGATCCGGACAGATACATACAGACTTTTGCAGATTTGGGAGCTAGTTATCTAACTGTACATTACGAAGCTTGTACACATTTACATAGAACACTGCAGGCCATAAAATCTGCAGGTATGAAAGCCGGAGTAGCTTTAAATCCACATACATCGGTACAACTTTTAGAAAACGTGATTCAGAATATAGATTTAGTATGTGTTATGAGTGTAAACCCTGGCTTTGGAGGGCAATCCTTTATCACCAATACTTTTGATAAAGTAAGGGCATTAAAAACACTCATTACAGAAAAAGGGAGTTCGGCTTTGATTGAGATAGATGGAGGTGTTTCTGATACCAACGCAAAAGAATTAATAGCAGCTGGAGCTGATGTTCTTGTAGCTGGAAGTTTCGTTTTTAAGAGCGATGACCCAAAAGTAACTATAAAAAGCCTTAAGGGATAATGGAACAATTGGATGTTATCATTGTAGGAGGAGGCCCTATAGGAATTGCTTGTGGATTAGAGGCACAGAAAAAGGGGTTTAGTTATGTTATTGTAGAAAAAGGCCCTATCGTAAATTCGCTTTTCAACTATCCAGCAAACATGCAGTTCTTCTCTTCTTCAGAAAAATTAGAAATAGACGATATACCATTTATCAGTACAGAGGCAAAACCAAAACGAGACGAAGCCTTAGAGTATTATCGCAGGATTGTTACCTCAAACAAACTGAACATTAACTTATTTGAAAAAGTTGAAAGCATCGTAAAGACCGATAATCTATTTCAGGTTAAAACTACAAAAAACCGTTATACAGCTTCCAATGTAATTATTGCAACCGGGTTCTATGACATCCCCAATACCATAAATGTACCAGGAGAATCCTTGGATAAAGTATCTCATTACTATAACAACCCACATTTTTACGCTGGCCAAAAATTAGCGGTTATTGGTGCAAGTAATTCCGCCATTGATGCTGCGCTAGAGTGCTATCGAAAAGGAGCTGTAGTAAGCTTAATCATAAGAGGACCGGAAGTAGGGCAACGGGTAAAATATTGGGTCCGACCCGATATAATTAATCGCATAGCCGAAGGAAGTATTAAAGCCTATTACCAAAGCACTGTTAAAGAAATTAAAGCTCAGGAAATTATTTTAGATACTACAGAAGGTGCTATTACCCTAGAGAACGATTTTGTGCTCGCCCTAACAGGCTATAAGCCTAATTTTGAATTTTTACAACACCTTGGCATTAATCTAAGTGATGACGAAAAAAGATTACCCCAATACAATCCGGAAACTATGGAAAGCAATGTAAACGGACTTTATCTTGCTGGAGTCATATGCGGAGGAATGGAAACCCATAAATGGTTTATAGAGAATTCTAGGGTACATGCTAAAATGATTATGAAGGATATCTCTACAGGAGTGAAAAATACCAAAAACTAATGAACGACTTTTCTATAGCCATACATGGTGGGGCTGGCACCCTAGTGAAAGGCAGCATGACCGCCGATAAAGAAATAGCATACAAAAGTGCCTTACAAAATGCCCTGAATGAAGCTTACACCTGTTTAGAGCAAGGAGGAACCGCTATAGATGCTGTGGAAAAGGCTGTTATACTCTTAGAAGACTCATCCCTATTCAACGCTGGTAAAGGAAGTGTATTTACAGCAGAAGGCACTCATGAAATGGATGCTGCCATAATGGAAGGAAACACATTACATGCAGGCGGTGTTTCTTTGGTTACCGGTATAAAAAATCCAATTTGTTTGGCTAGAGACATCATGGAAAAAAGTGAGCATGTTTTTTTAGCAGGCAAGGGAGCTATGGACTTTGCTCAAAGCTTAGACTACGAATTGGAAAACCCTACCTATTTTTATGATGCCCTTAGGTATCAACAATGGCAAGAAATTAAAGGAACAGACAGCTTCCAATTAGACCATTCCACTAAAAAAGATAGTAAGTTCGGCACTGTGGGAGCCGTAGCCAAAGACCGTAACGGCACTATTGCGGCTGCAACCTCAACAGGTGGTATGACAAACAAAAAATTTGGCAGGATAGGCGATAGTCCAATGATAGGCTCAGGAACATATGCGAATAACAAAACCTGTGCGGTATCTTGCACAGGTAGCGGGGAATTTTTTATACGTGGTGTAGCCGCTTATGATGTTTCCTGCCTTATGGAATACAAAAATTATACGTTGCAGGAAGCCGCAGACGAAGTCATTCAAAAAAGAATGGTACACTTGGGAGGTGATGGCGGACTCATTGCTATTGATGCTAAGGGGACTATTGCGATGCCCTTTAACACCGAGGGAATGTATAGAGGTTTCAAAACATCTTCTGGGCAAGAAATAACGGCTATTTACAAAGATTAGACCAAAGGGGAATCCAATGGTAACACCTTCAATTTACGGCTCTTAATATTAAATCGGTCGCCATTTGCCAAGATATGTGTCCTAAGATTAGATAGCGACATAGGGTCACCCTCCTCTAATATTTTTTGATTATTATGCTTCAATTTACTGGGATCAAACAAAATCACCATTCCGGATCCTATAACTTCAAAAGTCTTGCATTTTTTAATAACCAAACCCGTATCCTCTGCCAGTCCAACTCCCAATAAATTAGGGAATTTAGCGACTGCTTCTGACAAGCGTCCAAATCTGCCGCGTCTTATAAAATGAGAATCTATAATAAGGTTAGGAATAAATTCCATACCATCTGACATTTTTACCGCGCCTTTTATAAACGCCTCCTTACTACTACCACCCGAAATCATCTCTTTGGACATGCACATAGCACCCGCACTAGTACCTGCAATCACTAACGACTCTGTTCTAAATCTTTCCAAAAGAATTGTATGAATGCTGGTATTTCCGATTTTACGTGTAATTTGAGATTGGTCGCCTCCCGAAAACATAAAGCAATCAGCTTGCTGAGCTAAAGCAATATTTTGTTCTAACTCGGAATCTTCTCGTTTTCTAACATCCATTAATTGAACATTGGTGCAACCCAATTTACCAAACGCGTCCAAATAATTCTCCCAGACCTCATCGGGAATACTGGAGGCAGTTGGCACCACCACAATCATGGCATCCGTGCCGCCACTTTCTTTGACAACCCTAGCCAAAATCCCTTCTCCAATAAATTCTAAGGTGCTATGTTCAGGCAAATCTACACCCTTATCCTCGTTACCTCCTATGGGTATCAAAACTCCCCGAATGTCCATTTAATTTTTTTTATGCCGCAAAAATACGTCTATCAATTGAATTTAAAATCATATCTTTTATTTTTAGCAATACTAACTTGAACCCCGATTACATGAAAATTAGAACAATCAATGCCATGAAAGGACCAAATTACTGGTCGGTTCGGCGGCATAAACTTATAGTTATGGTCTTGGACCTTGAGGAAATGGAGGACCGGCCATCCAATAAGATACCAGGTTTTTCAGACGGTCTCAAAGCACTTTTCCCCAGCATGTATTCACACCGCTGCTCGGAAGGTTGTGAAGGTGGTTTTTTTATGCGGGTAGATGAAGGCACTTGGATGGGCCATGTTATAGAACATATTGCACTTGAAATACAAACCATGGCAGGGATGGACACTGGCTTTGGTCGCACGCGAGATTATGGGGAAGCAGGTGTTTATAACGTTGTATTTTCCTATTTAGAAGAAAGTGTAGGGCGTTATGCCGCCAAGGCATCTGTAGCCATCTGCGAAGCTTTGATAGCTGGAGAACATTATGATTTGGATGATGATTTGCAAAAGATGCGTGAACTCCGCGAAGATGATCGCTTAGGCCCAAGTACCGGCTCAATAATTGAAGAAGCGGAAAGTAGGGGCATCCCATGGATCCGACTAAATAAATACTCCCTTTGCCAATTAGGTTACGGTGCCAATCAAAAAAGAATACAAGCCACCGTTACCAGCGAGACTAGCAGTATTGGAGTAGAATTAGCATGTGACAAAGAAGACACAAAACATCTTTTGGAACAAGCCGAGGTAGAAGTTCCAAAAGGAGAAATTATCTCTAGAGAAAGTAGTTTAAAAGCTGCCTGTGATTATGTTGGTTTTCCCTTAGTAATTAAACCAATAGATGGCAACCATGGCAGGGGAATTACTGTGGACATAAATACATATGAAGAAGCTTTAGAAGGGTATCACGAAGCTAAGGAAGTCTCAAAGAGAGTTATTGTTGAGAAGTATATTACCGGAGAAGATTTTAGACTACTGGTAATCAATCATGTTCTTGTAGCTGCTTCTAAACGAACCCCCGCCCATGTTATTGGAAATGGAAAAAGCACCATAGAAGCGTTGGTAGAAGAAGTGAATAAAGACCCTAGACGTGGTTACGGACATGAAAAAGAGCTCACTGCGATTACCATTAACAGGCTAACCAAAACCATCATCGCAGATGCAGGATACACCGTAGCATCAGTTTTACCAGACGGTGAACGATTAATTTTAAAAGATACTGCCAATCTCAGCACCGGAGGAACCGCGGAAGATGTCACCGATAGGGTACATCCCGCAAATGTTTCTATGGCGGAACGCATTTCAAAAATTATAGATTTGGATATTTGTGGTATCGATATTATGGCCACCGCCATAAGCAAGCCTTTATCTGAAACTGGAGGAGCGATATTGGAGGTAAATGCCGGGCCGGGATTCCGAATGCACCTTGCACCAACTACTGGATTACCTAGAAATGTAGCGGCGCCAGTAGTGGACAAACTCTTTCCACAAGCAGGCGACACAGGCAGAATTCCAATAATTGCCATAACAGGCACTAACGGAAAAACCACCACAAGCAGACTCATTGCCCATATTGCGAAAATGAGGGGATTCCGTGTAGGCTATACTACTAGCGATGGTGTGTATATTCAGAATAGATTACTCATGAAAGGGGATTGTACCGGACCACAAAGTGCTGAATTTGTACTGAAGGACCCTACTGTAAATTTTGCAGTTTTGGAATGTGCTCGGGGGGGAATGCTAAGAGCGGGACTAGCCTTTCCAAGTTGTGACGTAGGAATCGTAACCAATGTCTCTGCAGATCATTTAGGCCTTAAAGGAATACACACCATAGAACAATTAGCTCGCGTTAAAGGCGTGGTGCCAGAAACCGTAGCACCTGACGGATATGCCATATTAAATGCTGACGATGATTTGGTCTATGCCATGCGAAAAGGAATACAATCTAATTTGGCGCTTTTTTCTATGGATGAAGAAAACCCAAGAATAAAGGCCTTACAACGTAAGGGAGGTATTACAGCAATCTATGAGAATGGTTATGTAACCTTGTGCAAGGGCACTTGGAAAATGCGTATCATGAAGGCCGAAAATATACCTCTTACCTATGGAGGAAAAGCCAAATTTATGATTGAGAATATCCTTCCGGCTATCATTACGGCAAATGTGCGCGGTATCAGTATTGAGGATACCAAAGCTGCTCTGGAAAGCTTTATTCCATCTGCTTCGCAGACACCTGGTCGACTTAATCTATTCAAATTCAATAAATTTCAAATGCTCTTAGATTATGCCCATAACCCAGCAGGAATGCGGGCACTTCAAAAATTTACTAATCAATTGGATGCTACTGTAAAAGTAGGAATTGTAGCCGGTATTGGAGATAGACGTGAGGAGGATAACATGGAAATAGGAAGGATTGCCGGAGAAATGTTTGATGAGATTATCATACGCCAGGACAAACACCTCCGTGGAAAAACAGAGGAAGAATTAATAAAAATGATAAAAAACGGAATCTTAAAAGATTTTCCAAAAAAGAAAATTACTATAATACCATCAGAAAAAGAGGCAATTCATTACGCCGTGGACAATGCCATAGAAGGAACTTTAATCGTGTTATGTAGCGATGTAGTTCCGGACGCTCTTAATTTGGTAAAAGAGTTAAAGAAAAATGAGCAGAAGGTAAGTTGAAAAACAACTAATCTAAAAGCTAAAAAACCATCACTAAGTGATGGTTTTTTAATTGTGACCGCGAAGGGATTCAAACCCCCAACCCTCAGAGCCGAAATCTG
>CAZDOW010000120.1:0-8535 GCA_964507115.1 uncultured Maribacter sp. | reverse complement strand
TTATCAACGACGGCGCTTTTAACCAAAATCTTGGTTTGGTAGGTTTTTACAACGACAATACACTTACCTTATCAGGCACTTCAAACCCCGTTCTCTATGATACAGAAATTGCAGTTGACAATGGTTTTTATATTGAGAATACCCTCGGTATTCTCAATAATGCCAATCTTATTTCAGGAACGGTATTTACACCAAGAAGTTCGTATACAACGAACCTAAGCTTTATCACCGAATCGTTTTATACTGGAGAAAGTAACACCAACATGGTAGATGGATACGCCTCTATTCTTGGTAAGGAAGCATTTACCTTTCCTATTGGCGAAAGCGGCAAATTAAGACCTTTGACCATAACTTCAGAAGGTATAAACGATTATGCGCGGAGCGCTTATTTTGATGAAGATCCCAATAGTCCCAGTATTTTTGGAACCTCGTTTAACACGGATGAAATAGAAAACGAATTCCTGTCCGTAAGCACTCTGGAATTTTGGCAACTAGAAGGAGAAGTACCGTCAACGGTTACTTTGACCTGGGACAACCAAAGTTTTGTTAGCTTATTGGGAGAGTTCATTACCGATTTAAAAGTTGTAGGTTGGAACGTAATGCAAAAACAATGGGTAAACCTTGGGAATTCTGAGGTGCAAGGCAGTTTTGAAAGTGGAAGCGTTACCTCAGACACTTTTATTCCTAACGATTACGATATCATTACCATAGGGGGTAGCAACGACCTTTTAGAAACCTTAGACAAAATAAAATTAGACAACTATTATATGACCCCTAACGGAGACGGTATAAACGACAGGTTGGTCATTGATGGAATTGAAAACTCACCAAATAATACATTGCAAATTTTCGATAGATATGGAATCTTAGTGTATAGCAAACAAAACTATATTGACGAATTTGATGGGATATCCAATAGAGAAAGTGTACTATCAAAAGGTTCTGGATTGGCTTCAGGTATCTACTTCTATATCATAATCCTAAATGATTTAGAACAGAAACATCAAGGCTACCTCTATTTAACTTCCTATCAAAAAAACTAATTATTTATGCAACCTCTGCAATGAAATAACGGAAAAGGACCCAAAGCAAAATTATTTCTTTAATTTTAATTCAAATTATGGCATGTTCGTTAATTTAAAACGCACATACAGGTATTAAAAAGTACACAAATCATGATGCATAGAAGATCATTTATAAAAAAAACTGGTGCAACAGGAATTGCCCTAGCCGTACTCCCGGGAATTACAATTAGCCAGGACAAGGAATATTCCATTATTGAATTAATGGGTAAAACCGACCTTGATCTTTACGGAGAAGGTATAAACCTAAGAAAAGCAGCTCATGATGCCTTCTTAAATATGAAGAAAGCCGCCTATTCTGACGGTATAGACCTTAAAATTGTCTCCAGCTTTAGAAGTTTCCAAAGACAGGAAGTTATTTTTGAAACCAAATTTTTAAAATACACGGAAGATGACGGTATGGAGCCTTTGGATGCTATCGATAAAATTATTGAATATTCTACCATTCCAGGTACTAGTAGACATCATTGGGGTACGGATATCGATATTGTTGATGGGTATAGAAAAACAAACGGTGATGTATTGGTGCCAGAAAAATTTGAAGCTGGCGGTCCCTTCGAAGATTTTAAAAAATGGATGGACGAGAATTCCGTCATCTATGATTACCATTTAGTATATACGGATAATCCCAAAAGACGTGGTTTTAAATACGAGCCTTGGCACTATAGCTACGCCCCTATTTCTAAACCTATGCTTGAAGCTTTTAGAGGCAAAAATATTGTTCAGTTACTACAACAAGAAGAGTTTTTTGGCGCAGAACATTTTACCATTGGCTTTTTAAAGAAGTATATCCAAAATAATATGTTGGACATCAATAGATCCCTTGTTTAACTCTTTTGTATATTAGGGTGCGTAATAAAACACCCTAACCATGAGAAGAGGAAGTTGGAAAATCCGGATATTCATTGGCCTTGCCATTGTGGCATTTGCTTTTATTCAAAAATGCAATAACACCGAGGTAAATCCGTATACAGGGCGTTCCCAGCATATTACAATGACTTCTAATCAAGAAATTGCTATTGGCCTACAAAGTGCTCCAGAAATGGCACAGCAACACGGTGGACTTTATCCGGACGAACGTTTGCAATCCTTTGTTGATGCCGTTGGAAACAAATTAGTAAACAACAGTATGGCTAGAGATACTCCATACCAGTACGACTTTCACCTACTAGCCGATGACCAGACCATAAACGCATTTGCATTACCAGGTGGCCAATGTTTTATTACCTATGCGCTCTTTTCACAATTAAACGAAGCGCAGCTGGCCGGGGTATTAGGCCATGAGATTGGTCATGTTTTAGGAAGACATTCTGCAGAGCGAATTGCAGACAGTCAAACTTGGCAAACTGCTACCATGGGTGCTACAGTGGGAGCTGGGGACTTAGGAAATATTGTGGGTGGTATTGGACAGAATACCCTACTTACCAACGGACGCGGTGATGAGCTTGAAAGCGACGAACTGGGCGTACTATTTATGATACAATCAGGTTATGACCCGTATGAGATGATCAAGGTTATGGAGATATTAAAAGCAGCAGCTGGTCCTAATCGGGCGCCCGAGTTTCAAAGTACGCATCCCGACCCAGAGAATAGAATAGAAAAGATAAAAGAAGCTATTGAAAAATACAGAGGGCAAAGCTAAACGTTTATCGATTTTTTAAACTGATTAACGGTACTCCCCAATAAAAGACATTTAGTTTTCAGTATATTTGAAATTCCCAAATTAGTTACACCATTTACATTTTAACCTCATAGCTTTGGTTTAATCACTTGTGATGAATTAGAACACGTCACTTAAAAAGAACTATATGGGAACACTATTACATTTCAGAAATCTTTACATATCTGCATTTGAAAATTGCAAGCCGGAAATTTTGGTAGTGATTTTAAAGATATATTCCGTTTTTTGTGGATTGATGTTACTGATGGCTTTCTATGCATTTGGGTATAGAGTCTTTAATGGATTTGAATTTTAACGTTTGTACTCTTTTACGTGAACACTAGAAGATGTTTAATTGAAAATTAAAACCTGTTACCATATGTAACGGGTTTTTTCATTTTTGAGCAAAATCGCGGTATCCTATAGTAGATAATTTCGCTCAAAACCAAAAATCAGCCCTTTTACTAATTAACTAGCTCCTATTAAGGACACGATGTTCTTTATAGCACCCGTCTTTGCAGAATAGAAAACTATTTTTATTAGAGCAAGAAGATTAAAATATGCAAAAATACCAGCTTAATAATCCGAATAGGGGTATTCCTTTTGATGCCCAACCAATTAGCCGTATACCAGCGAGTAGGATAAAAAGCTTTCGCAAATACTAGTTATACTTGGTAAATCATACTATTTTTGAGTACTAATAGTTAATTAAAAATGAATAAAAAGGTAATCTTAATGATTTTAGATGGTTGGGGAACTTCTCCAGACCCTAAAGTCTCCGCGATAGATAATGCACACACACCCTATATTGACTCCTTATACAAAACCTATCCTAATGCTGCTTTACGTACCGATGGTCTTAACGTAGGTCTTCCCGAAGGTCAAATGGGAAACAGTGAGGTAGGCCATATGAATTTGGGTGCAGGAAGGATTGTTTATCAAGAATTAACTAGAATTAATCTTGCCATACAAAACAATACTCTTAAAGATGAAAAGGTCTTGCTGGAAGCATTTAATTATGCAAAAAGCAATCAAAAAAAGGTTCATTTCTTAGGGTTATTGAGTGATGGTGGTGTGCATTCTCATATCAACCATCTGAAAGGTTTACTAACGGCTGCAAACGACAATGGCCTAAAAGATGTCTACGTTCACGCATTCACAGACGGCAGAGATGTAGACCCAAAGTCAGGTATAGGTTATGTTAAAGAATTGCAAGAGCACATGTCCGATACCGTTGGTGAGATTGCAACAGTAACTGGCAGATACTACGCAATGGACAGGGATAATCGCTGGGAAAGGGTAAAATTGGCATATGATGTTATGGTAAACGGTATTGGCGATACAAGCAATAATATAATAGAAAGCCTAAAAACTAATTACACCAACGATGTTACCGATGAGTTTATAAAGCCACTGGTGGTAAATAAAAATGGAATTATAGAAGAGGATGACGTAGTTATCTTTTTCAACTTTAGAACAGATCGTGGAAGAGAATTGACCAATATGCTTTCTCAAAACGATTTTCCAGAGTTCAAAACCAAAAAACTACCACTATACTACGTTACAATGACTAATTATGACGATAGTTTTAAGGGTATGCATATCATATTCAATAAAGATAATATAACAGATACGCTAGGTGAGATTCTTTCTAAGGCGGGTAAAAAGCAAATAAGAATAGCGGAAACAGAAAAATACCCTCATGTTACTTTCTTTTTCTCTGGAGGACAAGAGGAGCCTTTTGATGGAGAAAGTCGAATTTTAAGGAATTCCCCAAAAGTAGCTACTTATGACCTACAACCTGAAATGAGCGCCTACGAATTAACGGATGCCTTGGTTGAAGATCTAAAAAAACAAGAGGCGGATTTCGTCTGCCTTAATTTTGCGAATGGCGATATGGTAGGCCATACCGGTATTATGGAAGCTGCCATAAAGGCGTGTGAAGAAGTAGATATATGTGTTAAAAATGTAATTGAAACAGGCTTAGCCAACGGCTATTCTACTCTACTCATTGCCGACCATGGAAATTGTGAGACTATGATTAATCCGGATGGTTCCCCTAACACTGCTCATACCACAAATCCAGTCCCAATTATTTTGATAGATCCTGAATTAAAAAAGATTCACGATGGTGTTCTGGGAGATGTAGCGCCTACTATTTTAAAAATGATAGGTGTCGAACAACCAAAAAACATGACCTGTACCTCCTTGATTTAAGAAGTCATAGTGTATCTGTGAAATAAAAAAAGTATTGTTTTACCTTTGTAGACTATGATAAAGATAAAATCGACGGAAGAAATAGAGTTAATGCGTGAAAGTGCTTTGGTTGTTTCCAAAACTCTGGGTATGTTGGCCTCTGAAGTAAAACCTGGCGTGAGTACCCTTCACCTTGATGGTTTGGCTGAAACGTTTATAAGGGACCACGGAGGTGTTCCTGGATTTCTCGGTTTATACGATTTCCCCAACTCCTTATGCATGAGTCCTAATGCACAAGTAGTGCATGGAATTCCAAATAAAAACCCATTAATTGAAGGTGACATTATTTCCATAGACTGTGGCGTTTTAAAAAACGAATTTTATGGCGACCACGCTTATACCTTTGAAGTTGGTGAAGTAGCAGCGCAAACAAAAAAATTATTAGACATTACAAAAGAGTCACTTTATGTAGGTATCCGAGAGTTTAAGGCGGGTAACAGAGTAGGTGATGTAGGCTATGCAATTCAAAAATTTACGGAAGACCATGGCTACGGGGTTGTTAGAGAACTTGTAGGACATGGACTAGGAAGAAAAATGCACGAAGATCCAGAAATGCCCAACTATGGCAAACGAGGCAGAGGTAAGAAATTTGCAGAAGGTATGACCGTAGCTATTGAGCCAATGACCAATTTGGGAACTAAAAGCATTAAACAACTGAAAGATGGCTGGACCATTCTTACCGCTGACGGAAAACCTAGTGCACACTTTGAACATAACGTTGCCATTGTAAACGGAAAACCAGAATTACTTTCAACCTTTCAGTACATTTATAATGCATTGGGGATTGAAAGTAATGAGGAGGAGGAATTTAGACAGGTAAAATTACCATCTTAGGGACATTGGATACATGAAGAAAATTTTTAAATTTTTTCTCAATATTATACCAAGACCGGTTCTCATAAAATTCAGTTATTTAATAAGACCACTCTTTGCTTTTTGGTTTAAAGGCAGCACCTACCAAGACCCCATAGACGGTAAAAAATTTCGCAGTTTCCTTCCCTACGGCTATGAAAATCCTAGAGAAAACGTACTCTCCCCCTCTACCCTATCCTTGGAAAGACATAGACTACTATGGTTGTTTTTAACAGCCAAAACTAATTTTTTTAAATCCCAGTTACACGTACTACACTTTGCCCCTGAACAGGCATTTTATAAGAGATTTAGAAAATTAAAAAACATAACATATACTACTACGGACCTTAATTCTCCATTGGCGGACATAAAGGCGGATATCTGCAACCTTCCATTTGATGAAAACTCTTTTGATGTAATTCTCTGCAATCATGTACTTGAACATATCCCAGATGATACCAAAGCTATGAAGGAACTATATCGCATTCTAAAACCAGGAGGATGGGGGATTTTACAGGTACCACAAGACTTAAATAGAGCCATAACCTTCCAAGACGATAGTATTAAGGACGAGAAAGAACGAGCAAAGATTTTTGGGCAATACGACCATGTACGTATTTATGGAAAAGACTATTTCCAGAAACTTAGAACAATTGGTTTCAATGTGGACGAAGTAGATTATACGAATACACTCACACCAAAAGAAATTGATACGTACCGTCTTGCAAAGGGCGAGATTATTCCACTCGTGCGAAAGTAGTTATCTTAAGATTAGCTTCTTAAACCCATCTGTCATGAACTCTTGTATACTGCCATCGTCTTCTGCATAGATGATATAAGCATCCAATGTAGCATCGGATTGAATGATTTTTTTTGCCAACTCCAAATCCATAGCCATAAAAGCGGTAGCATACCCGTCTGCAGTGGCGCAATTATTTGCTAAGACGGTTACACCTAATGTATTTGAATTTTTTGTAAAACCGGTAAATGGATCTATAGTATGAACATACTTTTGTCCTGTTATTTCATCTACCCTAAATTTTCTATAATTACCTGAAGATGCTAATGACCTATCATTTAAATTGACGGCGATTTTTAATTCGCGTTCCAGTTCGTTTTCAGGATTGTCTATACCAACTACCCAAGGTTTGTTTTTAACGGTATTTATTCCTTTACCAACCAATTCACCCCCAATTTCTATTAAATAATTTTGGATCTCCTTTTCATCTAACAACACTGCAACCCTATCAATGGCATAACCCTTTGCTATAGCATTAAAATCAAAATAGATATTCGCATTCTCCTTTACCACATAATTATTCTGAGAAATTTGAACTTTGTTAAAACCAACGAACTGCAACAAGCTGTCTACCTTAATACTGTCCATAGCAACCTGCTGCTCCGGTCCAAAACCCCAAGCATTTACCAAGGTACCTACGGTTGGGTCAAAATAGCCATTGGTAACACTATGGATTTCTTTGGAAAGATCAAAGACATCTTTAAACATGTGGTCTACTTGTAAAGTAGAATCCCCTCGATTGATTTTAGATATATCCGAGTCTGGTTTATAGGTAGACAAGGAAGCATTCACCACTTGGAATACCGAATCGATTTCTTGCTGGTAATCCAAAGTTTTATCTTCTAAGTAGATAATACTGTAAGAGGTTCCAAATACCGCGCCAGTAGACCCATTCTTTACAATTTCCTTAGGTTCCGAATTACAGGAAAACAGCATACCACAAACGACGATTAAACTATATCCTTTCATTATTCAATTTCTAATAAACCATCATAATCTACTATATACTCCTCGTCCAAATAAACCGGTAAGTTATAATCCTCGGAATTCACTAGTCCAACTGCGGCATAAAACGTACGTGCTTCAAACTTGAGCGCATGATCTTTCATTTTGTTTAAATCGGCTCTAAAGAACTCCATATCTTTTGGATCTCCAGGATAACCTATACTCTTCACCACTATAAAACGTAACTTCTTATCCTTGGCACATACAAATTGAGGATTCCTTTTCAGCTCGCTATTTACAGCTAAAAACTCAAAACCTTCCGCTTCAAGTTGTTTGCCAACTATATTCATAGCCAAATTATGTAACTCTTGCTCTGTAAGTATGTGCATTATCGTGTGTTCTATTTATGTGCCTTGGTATAAAAACCGGCTATAAAAAAACCGATATGAAAAATATCGGTTTTTTTATATTTAATATCTACTTCGTATTAAAATTCGTAACTATATTTTGCTACTATTAACCACCAAAGTCATCAAAACGAATATGTTCATCTGGAATACCGTAATCCTCACCCATTTTCTGAACCGCTTTGTTCATTAATGGTGGCCCACAGAAGTACAACTCAATATCCTCAGGAGACTCGTGAAGGTCCAAATAGTTGTCGATAACACAATTATGTATAAACCCAACGAAACCATCACCAGGCGCATCTAAACTTTCTTTAATTTTCCAATTATCTTCTTCGGCCGGTTCAGAAAGCGCCAAATAAAATTTAAAGTTTGGAAACTCCTCCTCTAACTTATAAAAGTGGTCCAAATAAAACAATTCTCGTTTAGAACGCCCACCATACCAGTAAGAAACTTTTCTGTTTGTTTTCAAGGTCTTGAACAAGTGATATAAATGAGACCGCATTGGAGCCATTCCAGCACCACCACCTACAT
>CAZDOW010000119.1:0-8632 GCA_964507115.1 uncultured Maribacter sp. | reverse complement strand
CAAAATCTGTACATACTGATGACGAAATGATTGGCTATGAATTAGCAGGGAGTAGTGCAATTTTTCAAGGGAAGCACAAATTAGTAATCAACCCAGTAACAAAAGGTACTGGAGAATGGGAATTATACGACATCTCAATCGACCCTTCTGAAATGCACAACCTTGCAGATCAAATGCCAGAGTTAGTAGTGAGTTTAAAAGAAGGATACGCAAAGTACGAAAAAGACAATGGTGTTGTGCCAGTACCTGATGATTACGATGTTTTAAAACAATTAGTTAAAAATGCGAAAAGTGGAGTATCGCATTAGATAATAAATTACTATTCCCTACATTTTATAAAAGTAATAGCTGATTTTATACTAATTTTCAGGATTAGAAGCCTATTTCAATTTATTTGTAAATTGAAAATAAATTGCAGTGAAATCGGCTATTATTATTAAACATACGCATTAGCCACAGGCTGAAAAATGAAAACAAACTTAAATATTTACAATTCATTTAGCTTCACCCTTAATTTGAATGTTTGGATATGTCTTTTTCTTATTTCTTTCTTGTTCTCTTCTTGTAAAGAAAAAGATATTAATTTAAAAGCAGTTTCATATGCTCAATTTGAATCCTTTGTAAATGAAACTGGATATTTAACAGATGCTGAAAAATATGGGTGGTCCATTGTCCAATTAGACGTTTATAATTATACAACATCAGAACGTGCTACCTGGAAAATACCAGATGGAATCAATAAAGTATCTTCTAGAGCACTCCCAGTTACACAGGTAAGTTATAATGATGCCTTGGCCTACTGTGAATGGGCAAAAAAAAGACTCCCAAGCTATACTGAATATTGGGATATGGTAAAGGCTGATACGCGCATTATTGTAGCAGACAATAAATCTCCGATTTCTGAAGTAAACACCGTAAATATAATAGGTAATGTATGGGACATTACAAAAAACAAAAACAATGACAAGGTTAGGCTTGCTGGTGGCTCACTGTTTTGCTCCGAAAGCACGTGTCACGGCACTATTAAAGAAAGAGAACTATTTGTTGACAAAGAAACTGGAAATACAAATATTGGATTTTCTGTTATGGATTTATAAACAAATAAGACACTATTCCTAGAAAAGTCTGTGACTAAAAGCTTATAAACTTAAGTGCTTTTACAAGCCTCATATGCAATTCTTTACGGATTTTCTATTCAAAACTAATTATACGTAATTAGGTGCCTTAGTCATAGCCCCAACTTCATATAAAAACCTTATCGGTAATCCGAAATTCAGTTATAAATTATTATTTACACCACTTATTTTTCTTTCCCATTTCATTTATTTAGCTTCCAAGACTAAACTGAAAATTCATGGCCATCACCGATACTAATAAAGAATTAAAACGTGTAGTAGGTGTAACTGGTTTGTCACTCAACATTATTAACATAACAGTAGGTGCCGGTATTTTCGCATTGCCCGCAATTGTAGGTGTGGAACTGGGTGCTTTCAGCATATTCGCTTACTTGTTTTGTGGTATTATGATGGCATCCATAATGCTTTGCTATGCCGAAATTGGAACACGTGTTACAAAGACGGGTGGTAGTTATGCATATGTGGTAGCTGCGTTCGGGGATTTTTCTGGCTATATAGTGAACTGGTTGGCCGTTTTTGGCTGGAGTATTTTAGGAAGTGCCGCCCTAATGAATATTATTGCCGATTCACTTGCCGTAATTTTTCCTGTTTTCTCAAATCCATGGATACGTGGATTATTCTTTTTTGTACTCCTCGCCTTTTTGGTGATGACCAATATTCGTGGAGCAAAACAAGGTATTGCTTTTATTAAGTGGATTACCATTATAAAATTACTGCCATTATTTGGTATTATCATCTTCGGTTTCAGCCTTATAAATGCAGATAACCTACATTGGGAGCATTTACCTTCATTGAATACATTTAGTAACACTACCCTTGTATTGTTTTTTGCATTTGCAGGTTTTGAAACAGCACTTGGTGTGAGTGGTGAAATAAAAAATCCAAAACGTACCATTCCATTGGGTATTTTACTTGGTGGCGGCGTGGTAATTAGTATATATTTACTCTTGCAAACAGTAACTCAGGGTGTACTGGGACTACAGATAGAATTGTTAAAAGATGCGCCCTTAGCGGCAGTTGCAGAAAGAATTATTGGCCCATTAGGAGGGACTATACTATTGGTTGCCGCTGCAATTTCCTGTTTTGGTGCTGTAAGTACAGATGTTTTGAATACCCCTCGCGTATTATTCGCCGGCGCCAATGATGGCCTATTTCCGAAATTTCTTGGTAAAATTCATCCAAAATTTGCTACACCATACTGGTCTATAATCTGCTTTGGAGGATTGATTTTTATTTTTTCTGTTTCTGGAGGATTTAAACAACTAGCCATACTAGCAAGTGCCGCGATACTTCTTATTTACCTCTTTGTTATTTTAGCTACTATCAAATTAAGAATGACAAAAGATGATGTCTCCAAAAAAGCATTTAAAGTACCTGGCGGACTGGTTATTCCATGTATTGGTATTGCATCCATTGTTTGGTTACTTACAAGTTTAAGTAAATGGGAAATAATATCAACCGCAATATTTATTGCCGTAATAGGCGTAATCTATGTTGTTATGAAATGGATAAAAAACAAAAAGGGAAGTCCTGAAAACATGGCATAACAACAGCGAATTAGGTGTAAAATAAATGTTCGAGTTTTTCAAAATGTAAAATTCACACATATTTAACATGTTTAGCGCGTTGCGTTAGCCTTTGGTTTAAGAATTATTACAAAAAATGTAGCGCCTGTTACGAATAGCGCCTCGCGTTCTTCTATTTTATAGTAAGAAAAACCTGGGGTCAACTATGCTGGTTTTACTGCGGGACTAAGGAATCCATCTAGCCGAGTTCACAAGAGATTGCTCCTGCGTTTGACGAACAAAATTTAAAATCATATTCTTAGCGATTACTATAGTTTGTGCTACCCCCATTTATTAAGTAACTTTCAACCAAGAAAATACACCATAAGAGGTGTACGTAATTTGAACAAAACCTACTACACTAAACAAAATAAACACTGCTAAAGCCCTACAAAACAACCATGAAAACCACCCTATCCTTAGTTCTTGTATTTTTAATAATATTGCTTTCCGCATGTGATGCTGAAGTAGAAAAAGGGGTCATGAAAAGTGACCTTTCCAAAGATGTTTCCCTCACGACCGAACTAGGAGAAATTATAGTCCGATTATCTGATGGAACACCTAAGCACCGAAATAACTTCATTAAACTAGTCAACCAAGGTTTTTATGACAGCATTGCTTTTCATAGGGTCATCGAGAGTTTTCTTATACAAACCGGTAATCCTGAAACAAGAGGAACACCAATTTTGGATACAGCATCACCCAACACCTTACCTGCTGAAATCAATCAAAACCTTTTTCATAAACGCGGTGCCTTAAATGCAGCCAGAATGGGGGATGATTATAACCCTAATCAGGCATCAAGCGGTACGCAATTTACCATCATCCAAGGAAAGACCTACACGGACAGTACCTTGGCGGTAGCGGAAAAACGTATCAATAACTGGTTGGCCTACAACCACATTATCAATACCCCAAAACACAAGGTTGATTTTGAGGCTTATTCGAAGCTATTAGGACAGTTAGATTCGCTCCAAAGTTTAAAAAGAAATGAGGACAAAAAAAAGTTGGAAGACATGAAACTCCTAATGCGCAATCTAAAAACCAAGCTAGATTCCTTGACCGATGTAGACCTGGTGACCCGGAAAGCCTATTCCTATCCAGAAGCGCACAGAGAAGTATATAAATCCCTTGGTGGGGCTGCACATTTAGACCAAAATTACGTAGTTTTCGGCGAGGTGGTTAAAGGGATGGACATTGTGGACCGTATCGCAGCGGTACAAACTGATAGCTTTAACAAACCCGTTAAAGATATTCGCATTCTTTCCGCTAAGATGATTAAAAGGACCACATATCCTTGAACTAGTCGTTTTCACGCTATTTCAACCGGCTAAAACGAAAATTACAACATGCCTAAAGCCCAATACCACGTATACGTCATAGAACTTTCCAAACGGGTATTTACCGAAAATAGGAAGTTCAGGGAGGCCAATCCACAATTTAACGGCGTGCTAGAGTGCTTGTATGTTGGCATGACCAGTAAAACGCCAGCTGAACGCTTTAAACAGCACAAAACAGGATTTGTAAATAAAAAAGGGCATAAACTTTCGGCCAACATCGTAGAAAAATATGGGCTTTATCTTCGTGGTAGTCTGTTCAACCATGTAAAGCCATTGAACACCAGAACAGAAGCTTTAAAAATGGAAGAAACGCTTGCCTTAGAACTACGAAGAAAAAAGTATGCGGTTTGGTTTAATTAAATTCCTCTTTATTTTCATAGTTCTAGTAAAGACATAAAATTTAGAATTTTCAAAAAGTCCCTGAATGTAATGCTCGTTAATTTTATTTATGGTTTTTCTTGATACGATAGCGGTAAACAAGTACAAACAAAAACACCAACAAATGTAATCGTTGTCCAGAAAAGACCAACTATTTATAAAGTTATACAGGATAAAGATAAACACTGCTATTTCTACGATGGTACCCACCATACCAAAACAAGAAAAGACTAAATTATCATTAGGGTTTAATTGCTATAATAAAACTACTTTATTCTATTTGTAAAATAGCTGGCAAAAGATAGTGCTCCATCATCGTATCTACCTGAGAATGCGCATATGGCAAATTGTATGCTTGGGCTGTGATGACGATGACAAAAGGAATATCCTTGAAAATAAAAATTTTATTCCCACCGTTACCGGTGCAAAATGAAACTTCATAATCCTTTCCATTCACGGTATAAACTCTATTCCAGAACAAATAGCCATAAAAACTTGTTGCATTATAAGGTTGTTTCACCTGTTTTGAAAAACTCTTTTCAACCCAATCCTCAGGAATTAGCTGTTGATTTTTCCACTTACCATTATTTTTATAAAGCTGGCCATATTTAGCATAATCTAAAGAACGTAATTGTAGCCCACCAGCTGTATTACCCACGTTTTGTGGGGTAAATTGCCATTGGTAATTCGTAATACCTAAGGGCTGAAAGAGCTTCTTATCGCTATAATCAACCAGACCCTTTGGGGTAGCCTTATGAATTACATCACCAAGAATTACTACACCCGCGGTAAAATAGTCATAATCCTGTCCCATCTCCTTTTTAGAATCCAAGGGAAGGTCCAATGTGAATTTCACCCAGTCTTTGGTCGGGTACATGTTCTCCTCATTACCCGGGGAATCATAATCATCATCATCCCCCTCAAATCCTGAACTCATCGTTAAGAGCGACTTCAGTGTAATTTTCTCTTTTGCTTCTGTATAATTATCATAAGACTTAAGATTGTAAAAATCTCCAAGGGTTAAATTTTCGTTTTCTATATGGCCCTCATTAATTGCTATCCCCATCATGGTGGAAGCAAATGATTTCCCGACGGAACGTGTATTGTGCAATGTATTTCGGGTAGCATCATTAAAATACTCCTCAATAAGAAGTTCTCCTTGTTTTATAACTACTATACTTGTGATAGCCTCAAATCTATTTTGAGCAATTTTTTTATTTAAGCTTTCAATCTTAGCACTATCGTAATTTGGATTAGCTACCGACCATCCACTATCAGCTGCTATAGGCTGAATGGAAATAGCGTCTTCACTAACAGCGATTTCTGAAACAGCTACAGAAATGGCTCCTTGTGCCAAAACAGGTCCGACTTTAAGTATATCTGACTGTACATAGGACCTAATTTCGATTTTTAATTCATGTTTGCCTACTGATAGTTTATCTTGTCCTCCTTCTACCTTCATAAACCGAAGCCATAAATACCATCCCCAATAATCTATTCTTTCTGTATGTAACAAAGGGATTCGATGACCTAATTGCTTTGTTTTAGATTCTAAAGTTCCTGCTCCCGATTGTAGATTTTGGGTATAAGCTAGGGTTTCATCGATATAAATTAGGAACTGAAAATTTCCGTTTTTTAATAATTTCTTTTGAGTCCAAGTTGGCTCCAAGTTTTGAAGACTCTTAAGGAGCGGTTCTTCCAGTTCAAATTGAATGCTCAGGCTTTCATTATCTGGCAATTGAAATTTAGATACATAAGCAGCATTTGACTCAGTATCGAAAAAATCTTGAATGGAAAATTGAATGTTGGCAATTTCATTGGACTGCTGAGCCAGAACCTTAGCCTCATTTTTACAGGAAACAATTAAAACAGAAAGTACTGCCAGAAGATGTTTGAAGTTGATTTTCATAAGAATAAATTTTTTGATTGATGAATTATACTTCAAACCTATATAAGTAAGCGATACCAAACGTGCCAAACTATAATATGACACTTATTTCTAGATCAAATAACCTAATACCCTACTGCGAGAGAGATTTTTTATATTCGAATGGTGTTTCACCCATTACCTCCTTAAACACCCTATTGAAGGTCGTTTTCGAGTTAAAACCACATTCAAAGGAAATACCTAAAAGTGTAATATGATTATACTTTGGATTTTTTAGACGCATTACCACGGCTTTAGTGCGGTATTCATTTATGAAATCTGAGAAATTTTTTCCAATTCCTTCATTTATTATTTTTGACAGTCTATTTGGATGAATATCCAAACTACTAGCTAAGGAAGCTAACGTCAATTCTGGGTTCAAATAGTACAGGTTAAGCTCCATTTGTTCTATGAGCCAATTTGCTTTTTGTAAAACATTTTCAGTAGGCGCTTGTTTTTCAACTTCAGGCTGGGTTTTTGGTTCTAACAGAACTACCTCAGGTTTTAAATAGGCTTCCACACTAATCCATATAGTTATGAGAGACATTAGAAGATAAATGGGGTAATAATCCGGAATACCTAATTTAAAGTTGAACATAAAGTAATCAACTAGAGTATAGGGAATCCATAAAGACCAAAATACTGCAAAAAGTAGTAGTAAGCGATAAAGCCAACCTAGACTATATTCAGAGTTATTACTGTAGTTATCTTGTAACCAAATATGGTACGTTCTTATTTCCTTTAGGGCAAAAACACTATATGCTAGAACAGAACAGATAGCCAGTAATTGGATAATTGGAATCAATATAAAAAAGGCAGTTGTGGATGTTGCCAATATTCCCTTATCAACCGCTTCTAATGAAACGACAACATGTACCGCTAACTCCAGTAAAACTGGAACGAAATGAATCCAATTCTTTTTGGAAAAAGTGAAATTTACATCAGAAATACTTTTTGTGTAGAAATAAAGTAAAGGTCCTAGGGCAAGAGAAAAATTTAAGGGTATTAGAAAAAATTGAGAAGCGTACCTAAAAAAATCCAAGTCGTGACTCAATACCCAAATATTCCATAGTACGATAACCAAAGCTGCCAGTCCTAAAAAACGATTCGCCTCTTGATTGATGCGCTTTGAAAAAATCAACAACAAACTAAAAGTGATGCCAATGAATACAGAAGCCAAAATCAATACGTTGTATAAATTTATTTGAAAATCCAATGAAATAATCGAATTAGGTCCCTGTTATACATACTAAATCCTCAATAATAGTGATTTAGCATCAGACTATTGAGGATTTATAAATATTTATACAGCAACTTATTTACTCAAATACATTTTACGTCTAGCGTAAAGGTTGTAAAAATCATCATCCTTTAGGCTATCAATAAATAGAATACTTTCGCCAGTACTCTTCATTTCTGGCCCTAAATTCTTATTCACGTTAGGGAATTTATTGAAAGAGAATACAGGTTGCTTAATTGCGTAACCTTCTAATCGAGGTTTAAAGTCAAAATCCTTCACTTTCTTTTCACCCAGCATTACCTTGGTTGCATAGTTTACATAAGGTTCTTTATAGGCTTTTGCAATAAATGGAACTGTACGTGATGCCCTTGGATTCGCTTCTATAATGTACACCATATCATCCTTTATGGCGAATTGAATATTGATGAGTCCAACAGTATTGAGTGCTAATGCAATCTTCTTTGTATGATCTTTTATTTGCTGCATAACAAACTCGCCCAAATTAAATGGAGGTAACGTAGCGTTAGAGTCACCAGAATGAATTCCACATGGCTCTATATGCTCCATAATTCCTATAATATACACATCCTTACCATCACATATAGCATCGGCTTCTGCCTCTATGGCTCCATCTAAATAGTGATCTAAAAGCAATTTGTTATTTGGTATTTTGTATAGTAAATCTACCACATGCTGTTCCAATTCCTCTTTATTGATGACAATCTTCATTCCTTGGCCACCCAATACATAGGAAGGTCGCACTAATAGGGGAAAATCTAGCTTATCTGCAAGTACCAGTGCCTCTTCAGCAGTTTCTGCTACACCAAATTCTGGAAAAGGGATATTATTCTCTTGCAATAGCTCCGAGAAGCTTCCTCTATCTTCCGCCAAATCCAAAGATTCGAAACTAGTTCCAATAATTTTAATACCGTATTTAGATAGTTTTTCTGCTAGTTTTAAAGCGGTTTGCCCTCCCAATTGCACAATAACACCTTCTGGTTTTTCATGACGGATAATATCATAAATATGTTCCCAGAACACAGGCT
>CAZDOW010000118.1:0-8799 GCA_964507115.1 uncultured Maribacter sp. | reverse complement strand
AGAAGGTTTTGGCGTAGAATTTAGCAGTCAGGTAACATTTGACCGTGTAGATACTTCCTTACAAGATTACCAAACAGATTACGGACAAGGTCTTTTAGGTGCTAAACCTGCAAATACAAACGGAGCTAGAGAAGCAGGATTCAATTCTTGGGGACCAGCTTTTGATGGTTCCTCTGTACCTCAATGGGATGGCGAATCTAGACCTTACTCCTATACTGGAAACAATATGGACAAGTTCTACAGAACAGGTACTACCTTTATTAACACGGTAGCGCTTACAGATGCAGCAGAAAATTTAACATATAGATTCTCTGCCTCGAATTTGGACAACGAAGATGTAGTGCCAAATGCTGGATTCAACAGAAAATCATTTTCTTTAAATACCACTGCTGTTTTGGGTAAAAAATTAACCCAACAAGTAAATGCAAAATACATCATTGAAAAAGTAAAAAACAGACCTAGATTATCAGATAGTCCAGGTAATGCTAACTTTTCCGTAGGGCTTCTTCCTGGAAACCTTAATGTATTTGATATGGACCCAGGCGCAGACGAGAATGGTGCTGAACGTCAGTTTACAGACAACACCTTTGTAACTAATCCTTATTTTGCTGCTTTTAGTTTTAGAAATGAAGACAAGAGAAATAGAATTATAGCTTCTACCTCTTTGCGTTATGAGTTTACAGATTGGTTATCGCTTACAGGACGTATGGGTATTGATAACGATGTAATCAGAAGAACCGGAGTAACTCCTTTTGGCACAGGGTTTCAACCCCAAGGAAGTATTAACGAACAGGAGAGAAGAACTAATCAAGTAGATGCAGATATCATCCTTGCAGCTGCAAAGGATATTACGGATAAATTTGCCTTTTCTGCTTTGATTGGTGCTAACTCTAACAGTATAAAAAGTGAAGTTCTTAGCCTTGGTGGCGGCGAATTTATTGTTCCAGGATTAGAAGATATAGGAAATACAGTACAACAATCAAGATCGCGCTCTCTTAGTGAAAGAGAAATTGGATCTATATATGGTTCTTTAGAACTTTCTTATGACCGTTGGGCCTATGTAACGTTTACTGGAAGAAATGACTGGTTCTCTACCTTATCCTTTCCAGGAAAAACTACACCAAACAGCGACTTTTACCCATCGGTAAACGCGAGTTTAGTGTTATCTGAGGCATTTGAAATGCCAGCCTCTATAGATTTCTTAAAACTAAGAGGTGGTTATTCTGAAGTTGCTGGTGGTGCACAAGCCCCTTACCAGTTAGGATTAACTTATGGGATTTTTGGTAATCCATTACAAGGACAGCCTACAGGTAGAATTAGTAACGGTAGCGTACCAAATGCAAATCTAGTTGCTTTCAGTAAAAATGAATTCGAAATTGGTTTGGACTTACGTATGTTTAAGAATAGGTTATCCTTTGACCTTGCGTACTATAACAATGAGACAACGAATGACATTGTAAATGTTGCTACCTCTGGATCGTCAGGTTATGGCGGCGCCAGTGCCAATCTTGGTAAAGTATCTAACAAAGGTTTTGAAGCCTTAATTAGTGGTACTCCAATTAGAACGCAAGACTTTAGCTGGAACGTTACTTTGAACGGAGCATATAACGAAGGACTTGTTGTTGCTACTGATGATAGTGACTCCGATGTTAACTTAGATGAGCCACGTACAAGGAACGTTAGAATAACACACAAAGTAGGTGAAAGATATGGTACTATTGTAGGTGTATCTTACGAAAGAGATGCTAACGGTGCTATTAAATATGACATTGATGCCGAAGGTGTACCTAGAGCAGTTGAAGGGGAACGTAAAATTTTAGGTGAGGGTGTACCTCCATTAACTTTAGGTTTTACCAATTCGTTCACTTATAAGAACTTCAACCTTAATATGTTAATCGACGGTAAGTTTGGTGGTCAAGTTTTTTCAGGAACCAACACCTTGCTTTACGGTAATGGACTGCATAAAAAGACACTAGAAGGAAGAGAAAATGGTTTAGTTGTATCTGGTATAGATAATGCTACAGATTTACCGTTTACTACAACTGTTGCACCAGAAAATCTACAGAGCTATTGGGGAAGAATCAGCAACATTGCTGAAGAATTTGTAGAAGATTCCGATTATGTTAAGTTCAGACAGATTAGTATTGGGTATTCTTTACCACAAAAGACATTAGAAAATGTATTCCTTACCAATGTGAATATTTCCTTTATTGCTTCCAATTTGTTCTATATCTATAGAAGCATAGATAATATTGACCCAGAAAGTGCGTATGCTGTTGGTAACTCTCAAGGTTTAGAATATTTTGGTGTACCTTCATCAAGAAATTACGGTATGAGTATTAGTTTAAAATTTTAAAAAAAAAAGCATGAAAAAAGTAATTCTATTATTAATGATGGCGCTAGTAATCGGCGCCTGTGATGACGGATTTGAAGAATTAAACGTCAATCCTACGAGAGCGCCACAAATTGCAGCGGCAAACAAGTTAACCGCAGTACAGAAATTTATTTCTAGTCAACGGTATGACAACTGGAGGGCCGGTATGATTTACCAATCTACCATGATGCAACACATTGCAACAACGGCCGGATACTGGGATGGTGATAAATATACCTGGAACAGAGGGTATGCATCTTCTTTAATTGACAGGTACTACGGGAATGCAATAAAAACTGTAGAAGACCTAAAATTTCAACTGGACAACGAAGAGGCGCCAGAAGAAATGAAGGCTATCGTTCGAATTTTGCGTGTATTTGCTTTTTCTAGACTTACTGATCTTCACGGTGACGTTCCTTATAGCGAAGCAGGTAAAGCGGTTATTGAAGGTATTTTCCTTCCTAAGTATGACAAACAGAGCGAAATCTATCCTGACATGCTAAAAGAGCTAGAAGAATCTGCGGCCGCATTAAGCAGTGGAACTTCCGGTTTTGGAGCTGCTGATGTTATGTATGGTGGAGACCAAGCCAAATGGAAAAGACTAGCGAATTCTTTAATGCTACGTTTAGGCTTCAGATTAATCAAAGTAGATCCTACTGCATCACAGGCTTGGGTAACCAAAGCTATTGCTGGTGGTGTTATGACTTCTAATGAGGATATATTTTATCTTCAGCATGATTCTAACAACCGTAACGGAATCTCCGAAGTATTTGATGCTGATGGTAATCCAAGAATGGCAAAAACCTTCATAGACTTTTTACAAAACGGTAATGACCCAAGACTTCCAATACTTGCAGCTAGAAGAGGAGATGGTAGTACAGTTCCCGCAGATTTAATTGGTTTTCCTAACGGATTAAACAACGCAATGTTGTTGGAAATGACTGGTGAGGACAATACGGATGCTTACGCAGAGCCAAACAGAACTATTTTAGCAGCTTTTGAAGCACCTATGGTTTTCCAAACCTACGCTGAGGTAGAATTCATGCTTGCAGAAGCTAACGTTCGTTGGGGTATAGGTGGTGATGCAGCAACTCATTACAATAATGGAGTTACCGCAGCTATGAAGCAATTAACATTGTGGAGTGCTGATGCAGCCATTGATGATGCAGCTATTGCTACATATTTAGGGGATAACCCTTATGATGCGGCAAATGCCATAGAACAGCTAGCCACCCAATACTGGGCAGCAACATTCCTTAATGAATATGAAACCTTCGCTAACTGGAGAAGAACTGGATTTCCAACTTTGGTTCCTGTAAACTTCCCCGGTAATGAAACTGGTGGAACTATTCCAAGAAGACTTACTTACAATCAAAACGAATCTGCTGTTAACGCAGCTAATTTCGAAGAAGCTGTTGCAAATCAAGGTCCAGATATCTTGACTACAAGAGTTTGGTGGGATGTTCAATAACATTTAAGATACTTTATATATTAGTACTATAAAGTTTGAGTTAGTTTTAATTGAGATTATAAAGGAGAGGCAACTCTCCTTTATTTTTTTGTTTAAAATAGTATCTTGTTGCTTCTATAGTAACAATAACATTTGTGCATACTAATTCTATCATCACATAGCTACATAAATTACTTACATTGCTATAGGCCAAAAATAAATTGACCTTCAAACTAAATAAAAGTTAAGAGATGAAACTACATCACTTTTCCACATTTCTATCCATTGCCTTACTTTGGTCTTGTAACTCAGAACAAGAAATCCAAAAAACTACACAAAAACGTTTTACATTGATGCCATCCTCACAAACGGGGATTGATTTCGTTAATACTGTAAAAGACGATACGGATAAAAATATCTTTTTATATGCCAATTTTTATGGCGGAGCCGGTGTTGGTGTTGGCGACTTCAACAATGACGGATTACAAGATTTATTTTTTGCTGGAAATACGGTGCCAGATAAACTATATCTTAATAAAGGAAACTTAGTCTATGAGGATCATACCGAAGCAGCCGGTATTTTAGATAGTGAAGGATGGTCTACCGGTGTAACCGTGGCAGATATCAACAACGATGGATACGTAGACATCTACGTTAGTAGAGAATTGTATGATGAAAATTCAGAATGGAGAAAGAACTTGTTATACATCAATAAAGGGGATGGCACTTTTGAAGAAAAGGCAGAAGCCTATAATATAGCTAACGACCAACGTACTAGACATGCAACCTTCTTAGATTATGACAAGGATGGTCTTTTAGATTTGTTATTACTTACACAACCACCAAATCCAGGCAGTCTTTCACAATACTTTACAGCCGACAACTTATTACGACCAGAATATACCCTTAGACTTTATAAGAACCTAGGAACTACTTTTACTGATGTAACCAAAAGCTCTGGCATAGAACGTACAGGATTTCCTAACGCCGTTTCGGCAAGTGACCTAAACAATGATGGCTGGACAGACCTATATGTAGCCAACGATTTTAATGCGCCAGATTTTTTATTCATGAACAATCAGGACGGCACGTTCTCTAGCATGGAGAAAAAATCTTTAAAACAAACTTCTTTCTATAGTATGGGTGTAGATGTAGCAGACATTAACAACGATGGGCTATTAGATATTTTTGTTTTAGATATGGTTTCGGAGGACAACTTTCGTCTAAAATCCAATATGAGCGGAATGGACATCAATTCTTTTTGGGACGTTGTTGATGAAGGCGGCGGATTTCAGTACATGTACAATACCTTACAACTTAACAATGGTAATGAAACATTTAGTAACGTTGCCCAATACTCCGGCATGGCGGCTACCGATTGGAGCTGGTCTAACTTAGTTGCTGATTTTGATAACGATGGACTAAAAGACACTTATGTTACTAACGGTCTTTTGCGCGATATTAGAAATACCGATGCAGACAAAAAGATTGCCAACTACATCAATACAACTAGGATGAACTATTTGTCCAAAAATCCGGATGGGGGAAGCATCAACAGTATTTGGGATATTGTTGATTTGGACAAGGCAGTAAACATGATGCCATCACAGCCCTTAAAAAACTATGCCTACAAAAATATGGGCGACCTGCAATTCAATAAAACGTCTGAAGATTGGGGCTTGGTAGAAGATTCTTTTTCCAACGGTTCTGCCTATGCCGATCTAGACAATGATGGCGATTTGGATTTGGTGGTCAACAATATTAATGCGGAAGCTTTTATCTACAGAAATAATTCTGAAAGCTTAGACAACAACAATTATCTAAGGGTACACCTAACAGATAGGGACAACAAACCTGTGTTTGGTACACGAATTCAAGTACACACGGCAGAGGGCACACAAACACAAGAGACTACAAACGTTAGGGGCATTTATTCCACTAGTGAACCTTTGGTACATTTTGGTCTTGGTAATACTAGCCAAATAGACAGTATTGTAGTACAATGGCCTAATGGAAAAAGTACCGTACAAAAAGATATTGCCGCTAATCAACTACTACAATTAGCAATGAACGATGCCACTACGGGCACCGAAAACCTCTTGGCACAGGCCACACCTGTCCTATTCAAAAATGCGACTGATAGCTTTACAGCTTCCTTTACACATCAAGAAAATACATTCGACGATTTTGAAAAGCAAATTCTACTACCCCATAAAATGTCGCAATTTGGTCCAGCTATTGCCGTAGGTGATATTAATAATGATGGTCTAGAAGATATCTATGCTGGAGGTGCCGCAGGACAAAGTCCTACCCTATTCATCCAAAACAGGGAAGGTGTTTTTAAAGCGACTGAAGGTGCATTTTGGAACAAGGAAAAAGCCTATGAAGATATGGATGCCCTTTTTGTAGACATCAACGGAGACGGATATAAAGACCTATATGTGGTTAGCGGAGGAAATGCCTACCCTAAGAACGATTTCCATTATACAGACCGTTTGTACCTCAACGATGGCTCAGGGAGGTTTAAAAAGGGTGCTATCCTTAATGGAGACAGAGTTAGTGGATCCGTGGTAAAAGCGGGAGACTATGATAATGACGGAGACGTAGACCTCTTCATAGGCGGGAGACATCTACCCCACCAATATCCTAATCCAACGGCTAGCTCCTTACTTGTAAATGACAACGGACAGTTAACAAACCAGACACAAACGTTGGCAAACGAGTTAAAAAGTATTGGAATGGTAACAGATGCCGTTTGGTCCGATTACGATAACGATAAAGACCTTGACCTTATTTTAATTGGTGAATGGATGGCAATTACCGTTTTTAACAATGAAAACGGACAATTGACACAAACAAAAATACCATCGCTAGAGAAGACAAAAGGATGGTGGTTCAGCTTGGAACAAGGCGATTTTGATAACGATGGTGATATGGATTTCATTGCTGGAAACCTTGGCGGCAACTACAAATACAAAACAAGTTCAGAAAAGCCCTTTGATATTTACTACAACGACTTTGACGCTAATGGCAATGGAGATATCGTTTTAGGCTACTACAATAATGAAAAGCACTACCCGCTTCGTGGGTTTTCCTGTTCCTCGCAACAAATCCCTGGCTTAAAGGATAAAATTAAAAAATATGATGTTTTCGCATCCTTAGAACTTGAAGATGTGTATGGAGAAGATCTGCTCAAAAATGCGCTTCACTATAAGACAGATACCTTTGCTTCGGCTTATATAGAGAATTTAGGAGATGGGAAATTTCAAGTCTCACCACTTCCAGCATTCGCCCAGCTATCCAACATCAATGATATGCTAGTACAAGATTTCAATGGGGACGGATTCCTAGATGTACTTGCAGTTGAAAACCTATATGTATCAGAAATAGAAACGCCAAGAAATGACGCTGGTACGGGTCTACTGCTACTTGGCAACGGCAAAGGTAGCTTTGCAGCTAAACGCGGTGCAGAAATCGGTTTTTATGCTGCTAATGATGCAAAACGAATAGCAATCATAACTGTTGGTACTAAAAAAGGAATCTTAGTTGGAAATAATAATGATGCGTTGCAATACTTTGAGCTCGCCTCAGACAAAAATAAAAATTCTATATTCTAACAACAATCACACTATTTGTAGCTAGGCATACACTGTATCCATACAATTATGTGCTGTGTTAACTTATATGAAATAGTGTATTAAAACCAATAGGAAGTGCAGCCCCTAGATAGTCCAATTAACAACACCTAAAGGACTATAAAATTGAATCTAGGAATCCAAATACAAAGCAACTAGCCCTTCTGGTGTCGTTACCGCTATGGTTTTATTATTCCGATCTACTTTGGTAATGATTTCGTCGGTTATGGGAATAAGTAGTTGTTTTTCCCCCTTTTGCACCTCAAAAAGTGATTGTGCTGTGCTATCGTTTACACTCTGTATGATTCCGATGTCTCCATGGACGGAATCCATAAGCGTAAAACCGATAACTTCATGAAAGTAGAACTTGTCCCCCTTTAGCTTGGGAAGCATGGCAAGCGGCAAATAAAGCGCTGACCTCATGATACGGTCCGCATCGGATTCTGTTTTTACCTCTTCAAAATCTATACGTAACAAGTCGGATTTGTGCAGCCGACATCTATCAATAAAAAATGGAACCAGGTTGTTTCCTAAAGAAACGAACACTGATTCCAGATTTTGATATATTTCGGGGTCATCGGTATCTAACTTTACTAATACCTCTCCCTTAAAACTATATTTAGAAACAACTCTGCCTAAGTAGAAACAATCTTCCTTACGCATCGTTTTCTATTTATTTCTTGTCTCCGGCGTCAGCTGGCTTAACTTCCTCTTCCACTTTCTCCACTACTTCCTTTACAGAAGGCGCTTCTACAACTTCTTTCTCCTTTACGGGAGCTGCTTCTGCATTTTCAACTTCAGGAGTTGGAGTCTCTGCTTCTTCAACAACAGTTTCAGGCTCAGCGGCAGCTTCAACAGCTTCCACTTCTTCCGCAGCACTTTCTTCTACTTCTGGAGTTTCTGGTAATGCAGCAGCGGCAGCTTCAGCAGCCCTCTTTTCATTTACCTCTTTTTCAGCTTGTAATGCTTTAGACCTAGCTTCAGCTTTCTCTTTATCTAATCCTCCCACTTTAGCAGAAACAGAAGCATCTTTCTCTGCTAACCAAGCATTGAATTTCTCTTCTACTTGCTCCTCAGTTAACGCTCCTTTTCGCAGGCCACCTAATAAATGATGCTTCAAAAGCACACCTTTATAAGAAAGAATTGCTCTAGCTGTATCTGTAGGTTGTGCACCGTTCTGTAACCATGTTACAGCATTTTCAACGTTTAGTTCAATAGTAGCTGGGTTGGTATTAGGATTGTAGATACCTAATTTTTCTAAAAACTTACCATCTCTTTTCGCTCTTGCATCTGCTGCAACTACCCAATAGAATGGTTTTCCTTTTTTACCGTGTCTCTGT
>CAZDOW010000117.1:0-8906 GCA_964507115.1 uncultured Maribacter sp. | reverse complement strand
AATATATTACTACAAATAAGGCTACTGCCATTGAGGAACTTAAGGAACGGTTTTTCTTGTTTAGGGGGTAATCATCTTACTTTTAAAACATAGTAAATCTCTTCCGCCACTTGTTGTTGGAATATGCTTTTATTGTTAGCATCCAATTAGAACTTAAATACACTCCTTTACATAAAAAATTATATATTTAAGGAATGGAATATAGCCGTACCCTACTCCTATTGTTATCAGTTTTATGTTCCATACCGTGTTTTTCACAAAAGGAAGTTCCGGCAGACTACGCTCAGAAACTCAAAGGCTCAGAGCTGGTTATAGATATGATCTCCATACCCGCTGGTAATTTTAGGATGGGGAGTTCTACATTGGAGGAAAATAGAAATGAAGATGAGGGTCCAACGCATACGGTTCAAATCGATGCTTTTTGGATGTCTAAATATGAAGTTACCTGGGAGCTATACAACCTATACATCAATAGAAATATTGATGCCGTTTTTAATAAAGTAAAAGGTTCGGAAGTAGAACTAGCGGTAGATGCCGTAGCGGGTGCCACCGTTCCTTATGTAGATATGAGTTTGGGAATGGGTACCGAGGCTGGATTACCCGTAGGAAATGTTACCCAGCTTGCAGCATCCACGTTCTGTAAATGGTTGTCAGCAAAAACGGGATATTTTTATCGCTTACCTACAGAGGCAGAATGGGAATATGCAGCGCGAGCAGGCACTACTACTGCGTATCATTTTGGCGATGATACTACACATTTGGATACCTATGCTTGGCATTACGAAAACAGTGATAATACCTATCATACTATTGGCCAAAAAAAACCAAATCCATGGGGGCTTTATGATATGTATGGAAATGTAGCCGAATGGACTTTGGACCAATATATTCCAGAAGCTTATCAAAAAAGAGGGAAAACAAGCATGAATCCCTGGGAAGTTGCCACAACCGAATATCCAAGAGCTGTACGTGGTGGCTCTTATGATGATGATGCCAAGACGTTAAGGAGTGCCGCTAGAACACCTTCTAAAGAACGATGGAAGATGCGAGATCCCCAATTCCCCAAAAGTAAATGGTGGAATACGGATGCGCCTTTTGTTGGGTTTAGACTCGTACGGCATGCAGCTACGCCAACAACAGCCGAAATGAAAAAATACTGGAACCAAGAATTATAAAACTATAAAAACTGAAAACATGGGGGAATTAGATAAATTAAAACAGGATGTATTAACACCATCCAGAAGAGGTTTCGTTAAAAATAGTGCTTTATTGACGGCAGGAATGTTATTACCTGGTATGGAAATGAGTGCTATGGTAAACGTTTTTAATGATAAAAAATTGAAAATTGCCGTAGTAGGCTGCGGTGGTCGTGGTACAGGAGCTGCCAACCAAGCATTAAAGGCCGATGAGAATGTAGAACTGGTTGCCATGGCAGATGCTTTTCAGGATCAATTAGACAAAAGCTTCACCAACCTACAAAAAGCGTATGAAGGTACTGGTAAAATAAATGTAAAAGACAAACACAAGTATGTAGGCTTCGATGCATACAAAAAGGCCATTGACCAAGCCGATGTGGTTATTCTGGCAACTCCTCCCGGATTTCGGCCTTATCATTTTGAATATGCCATTAACGCAGGCAAACATGTTTTTATGGAAAAACCAGTGGCTACCGATGCTCCTGGAATAAGGAAAGTACTAGAAATGGCAAAGGTTGCCAAAGAGAAAAAATTAAACGTGGTCGTTGGACTTCAACGTCATTATCAAAATAATTACATCGCCATTTCCGAAAAAATTAAAGAAAATGCGATAGGAAAAATAACCTCAGGACAAGTGTATTGGAACAGCGCTGGAGTTTGGGTGCGTCCCAGAAAACCGGGTCAGACAGAAATGGAGTACCAAATGCGAAATTGGTATTATTTCAATTGGCTCTGCGGAGACCATATCTTAGAACAGCACATCCATAATATTGATGTAGCTAATTGGTTTTTGGGAGAATATCCTATTTCTGCCCAAGGTATGGGTGGCCGACAGGTACGCACGGGAATAGACCACGGTGAAATTTTTGACCATCATTTTGTTGAATTTACGTATCCAAGCGGAGCTGTGATATCCAGCCAATGTCGCCATCAGCCGGGCACATGGTCTAAGGTTGGTGAAAATTTTCAAGGAACCAAAGGACGTATAGATATGAAAGACGCGGGCACAGCTAGTATTGTAGATCTGGAGGGCAATACTGTTTTTGAACATCGTGGCAAAAACGATCCTAATCCTTACCAAGTAGAGCATGACAGACTATTCGCCTCCATACGAAACAAAGAGGTTATTAGCGATGCGGAAAACGGTGCAAAAAGTACCATGACCGCCATATTGGGAAGAATGGCTACCTATTCCGGGAAAGTAATTACCTGGGATGAGGCTATTAAATCTGAAAAACTACTATTTCCTAAAGAGTTGAGTTGGGATGCCAATCCACCAACGATGCCAGACGAGCATGGGCGCTATCCAATTCCGACTCCAGGAAAAACCGATGTTCTTGGGTAATCTGTTTATGAAATAAAGTATCGATTCCGTACATAGTGCCGCCAAGTTAACGAGGTTCTTTTCGATGAAAATAGCCTGATAGGATGCTACTTCATAAATAATAATGGGTTATTAATCGCCTTTATTTTTTTAAATTTAGTCATGGGAGAGTCTAAAGTCAAAACTGATAAACATGAGGAAGGTAGTTACCTAGAGGTTCTAGCTGGCTTGCATAAAGAACTAGTTCACCTTCAAGAATGGATAAAATCTCAAGGATTGAAGGTGGTTATTATCTTTGAAGGGAGGGATGCTTCTGGTAAGGGCGGCACAATAAAAAGAATTACCGAACCCTTAAATCCACGCACCTGTAAAGTAGTTGCTTTAGGTATACCCACGGAAAAGGAAAAGACACAATGGTATTTTCAGAGGTATGTGGCGCACTTACCCGCAGCTGGTGAGATGGTGCTTTTTGATCGAAGTTGGTATAATAGGGCTGGGGTAGAAAAGGTAATGTCTTTTTGTTCTAATGATGAATATGATGAGTTTTTGCGATCCTGCCCGGATTTTGAACGTATGCTCGTTCGGTCCGATATTATTCTCCTGAAATACTGGTTTTCGGTGAGTGATGAAGAACAGGAAAAGCGCTTTAAGAGCCGTTTGAAAGATCCTTTGAAGCAATGGAAATTTAGTCCTATGGATTTAGTATCACGTTCAAAGTGGCTAGAATACTCCAAAGCAAAAGATGATATGTTTGCCCATACAGATACCAAACAGGTTCCTTGGTATGTAGTAAAGGCAGACAATAAGAAAAGCGCACGACTAAACTGTATTAGTCATATTTTGAATCAGATTCCATATGAAAAAATGGATTTTCCACATACGAAGCTACCCCCTTTGCCTAAAAATGTTAGTTATGTGCGCCCACCTATAAAGTATCAGACATTTGTACCTGAAAAGTACTGAAATTGGATACGCTCATGTAGGAATCATACCTCTGATAGCGATAATTAAATTGGTTTAGCCCGTAGATAAAGAACACATAGGGATTAAAGATTCCCCTACTCACCACTTCTATAATACCACTGAAAAAATTAGGTTAAGTTCAATTCTCTGAACCACAAAAATCATTACACTCCTGAATGAACTGATTCTTAAACCAATAGAAGAATTCGAAAAAATTATGTCCTCGTTGCTCATACCAACAGCAACATCCAAAACGTCCAACGTAAATATTATTCATTTTCAATACTATCCTTTCATTTCTAGCTAACAATACGCAATCGCATTTTAAATCTTAGGAGTCATCTTATTCCTTAAGCTAACAAATAAATTCGAAAAATTTTATAGGAGAAATCGCAGAAGGAATTTGCAATTAATTTACATTATACTTAATTTAATTTTAAGAATAAATTATTGATATTATGAAGTTAGCACAATCCTTCAACTTAGTCACTTTATGATAAAGAAATCATTTTTTTACATTTTTCTAGTTGTACTTGGCGCTATCTTATTTTTTAACCCAAATTTTAAAACAATTACCGCGGGTGTTGCCATTTTACTTTTTGGCATGATCATGTTGGAGGAAGGTTTTAAAGTTTTCACCAAAGGGCCGCTCCAAAACATCTTAAAAAAAGCGACGGATAAATTACACAAAAGTATTGCCGCCGGGGCCGTGGTCACTGCCTTTATCCAATCAAGTTCTTTAGTGTCGGTAGTTGCCATTTCATTTATAAGTGCTGGATTGATTAGTCTGAGTGGTGGAATGGGATTAGTTTTTGGGGCAAATATTGGGACTACAGCCACCGCATGGCTAGTAGCTGGATTTGGTTTAAAAATAAAAATATCTGCTTTAGCAATGCCCATGCTCGTATTCGGTATTATTTTTTCCTTGCAAAAAAGAGTTGCGTTACGGGGAATAGGTAATATCCTAGCCGGATTGGGGTTTTTCTTCTTGGGAATCCATTATATGAAAGAAGGTTTTGATGTGTTTAAGGAGTACCTTGATCTAACCCAGTATGCTATTCCAGGATTTTTAGGAATCATTATTTATACCGGAATTGGCATTTTAATAACCACTATTCTCCAATCCAGCAGTGCAACATTGGCTTTGATTTTAACTGCTTTGGCTGCCGGACAAATTGAATATGAGAATGCTCTGGCACTGGCCATAGGGGCAAATATTGGCACAACAATTACAGCTATCTTAGGCTCCATAAGTTCTAATATTGCTGGCAAAAGACTAGCCGGAGCTCATTTAATATTCAATTTACTTACTGGGGTGGTTGCCTTGGCTATCATATTTCCTCTTGCCGACTTGGTGAATTATCTTTCCGATGCAGTAGGTATTGCTAACGATGATTTTACACTAAAATTGGCGATGTTCCATACCATTTTCAATGTCTTAGGCGTGATTTTAATGCTACCGCTAATAAAAATAACGGAAAGATTCTTGATGCGATTTTTTAAGGAAAAGCCAGATAAAGGATTGGAGGTACCCAAATATTTGAACGAAAGTATTTTGAAGTTTCCAAGTACCGTTGTTTCGGCTCTTATAAAAGAATCGAAGTATTTGTATGAAAATGCAGTTTTTAAAATAGTCACGCACGCCCTGAACATCCATAGAAAAGATATTAAATCTGATTTAAAACCAAAAGAAATTATCGAGAGCTCAAAGGAAGATTTTAAAACTGATGTAAGGGATTTATACTACAGCAAGGTTAAAACAATTTATGGAGAAATTATCCGGTACGCAACTACTGCCCAAGGCACCTTGAAGATGAGTCAAAGCCAAAATGATAGAATTTCCGTGATTATAGTGGCCAATCGTAAAATGATTGAGATTATAAGGGCTGTTTTAGAGATTAGCTTAAATGTATCTCGTTATCTAAATTCAGAGAATGTTCATATGGCCAATGAGTACGACAAGTTTCGTAAGAAAATAGTAAAAGTCTTGCGAATCATCTATTTGTTTAGGACTCATGAAGATAAAGAACTGTATTTAGACAAGCTATTGGTACTTAGAAACAAGGCGAAAGAAGGAAGATATCAAACGAACAAATCTATTAATACATTGATAAGGCAAAATCTAATTACCGCTGAAATGACTTCTTCACTAGTCAATGATAAGGAAAATCTGAATGAAATTACTAAAAATTTGATTTCAGTAGCAGAACTTCTCTATGGAGAAAAAGATTCTTTATTGGAAAATGAAAAAATAAGAGAGAAAGAGCGCGTCTAGACTTCGAGTGTTTCTTCTCGATTATGTTCGTCATAGTACAAATTCAAAACATTCATATTAGCCTTGATTTTTCGGTTCCGGTACGTTCACTTCTTTTTTGTATCGATTCTTGAACATGAGGAACAGTGCTTACTCCTCCTCCACTATCGGAGACCTTATTCTATACAATGTTCTAGTGTCGCACACTTCCATAGTCTCATTCCAAAGATGAATAAGCTTGTGATTGATATTTAAGAGCTCTTGCTACCTTTTCTTCAGGGCCATGTGATTATTTATACAACAGGAAGTCGTTTCGTTCTTTCAACAAAATCTAAAATTTTAAACTTATACTCATTTGCTAGTTCTGAGTGTATTGAATATAAAGTGTCCAGTAAAGGATTTCTCTTAGATAAATCTTTTACTGGACACTTTAGTATAAAATTAAGACAGTACGCAATTGAAAAATTGCTCCTTATCATTTATCGTTATTCCAATTTAAAAGTAATTGGGATACTATAAGGGACCCTTACGGCCCTACCCCGCTGCATACCTGGAGACATTTTTGGTATCGCTGCAACGATACGCTTAGCTTCCTTTTCTAAATTTTTATCAGGACCTCGTACTCTTATATCGGAGATGAACCCTTTACTATTTATGGCAAATTGCACGAATACCCTACCTTGGACTCCCATTTCTAAGGCTGCTGCTGGATACTGAAATTCTTTGCCCACATGCCGTTGTATCATTTTCTGAAAACAAGCTTTTTGCTCTTCTCTGCCCTTAATATCCTCGCAGCCCGGAAAAACAGGTATGTTCTCAATAACCGAAAAAGGTACAGATAGTTCCTCCTCAAATTCATCAACCACGATATCATCTACCGCAATAACGGCATCTATGATAGACTCCTGATCTGTTTCTGTACTTTCTATAACTGTTTCTTCAATTTCATCATTGTCCTCCGCAATTTCAATGATTTGCGGTGCTGCTGGTGGAGGCGGTGGTGGCAGTGTATTGATTTGCTCCGTTATAGGAACATCTTCCTTTATGTCATCTGATATGTTCATTGACTCCACAACTAAATCTTGTTTTTCGTAGGTCTTGTATTCCAATGCTCTCCAAGTAAGGAAAAGCACAACGGTTAGACCGATAACAAAGTAAAGACCACTATTTAGATTTAAATCGACCTTAGGATTCTTCTTGACTTGCATAATAGTATGGTTTTAAGATGATTGCTTAACCAAAGCTAATTCTGTTTTCTTAGAAATAATATGATATTTATCAGTCCTACAGCAAATCATCGTTTTTTCCCTGACGCTTTTTTACAGGTGACGCTTTGAAAATTTCCACAACTATGGCATGAATGAGCAGTCAAAGGAACTATTTAGATTAAAAAGATGATACTTGTCATAAATCGGAACGCTAGAGTTACCTAATTTTCCTTTTTTATCATAAACATCTCTTTCTATGAATTTCCAAAATAACTTTGATATTGCGACGCTTGGGAAGGCTTCCATTCCTTCGCCCATACATCTAAGCAAAACTACGGGGGATAAGATTTTTAACTTTGTAAAGGATGGGGATAGAATTCTTGCGGATGTCTCCTTGGCTAGTTTAAACACATACATTAGCAATAACGCACAACCAAATTGTCTCGAAAAAGCTGGGCCAAGAGAAAAGGTGTTTTTCAACGCTAAGAATACCACGGCGGCGATCGTTACCTGTGGTGGACTATGCCCGGGCATCAACAATGTAATTCGTAGCTTGGTCATGGCGCTACACTATTTTTATGGTGTAAAAAAAATTATCGGCGTTCGGTATGGATATGAGGGCCTTATTCCTGCCAATGGGCACGAATTCATGATGCTTACCCCAGATAAAGTGAAAGACATTCATGAATTTGGAGGAACCCTTTTGGGATCTTCCCGGGGCGCACAATCTGTTCCGGAGATGGTGGAATCGCTCGTGCAGAATAAAATCAATATGCTATTTACCATCGGAGGCGACGGGACATTAAAAGGTGCTAATGCTATCGGAGAAGAAATCGAAAAACGAGGTTTGGATATTGCCGTTGTTGGAATTCCTAAGACGATAGACAATGACATCGACCTAATCGATAAATCTTTTGGATTCGAGACCGCTTTCGATGTCGCAAGCCCTATTATCAGGGATGCTCATAACGAAGCGACAGGCGCTTTCAACGGTATATCCATCGTGAAATTAATGGGAAGGGATAGTGGATTTATTGCAGCGTCAACAGCAATAGCTATGCCAGTGGTCAATTTTGTATTGGTACCAGAGATGGACTTTGAATTAGAAGGTAAAAACGGTTTTTTGGAAGCATTAAAAAAACGATTACATCTAAAGCATCATGCCGTTATTGTGGTTGCGGAAGGGGCCGGACAGCACTTGTTCGAGACCATGAAAGAAACCAAGGATGCATCGGGGAATATTATGCATAAGGATATTGGTCTGTTGTTAAAACATCGCATAAAGGAATATTTTGATGCTATAGGAACTAAAACCACCATTAAGTATATCGATCCAAGTTATATTATCCGAAGTGCTCCCGCTAATGCCAACGACAGTCTTTTTTGCAATAGACTTGCCTACCACGCCGTGCACGGAGCAATGGCCGGCAAGACGAAATTTGTAGTAGGCAGGCTTAACAATAGATTTGTTTACTTGCCAATTACAGCGGTCGTAAACGAACGCAAAAAGATTGATGTAGAGGGGGAGTTCTGGTTTGGGGTACTGCAAAGCACAGGACAACCGTTCAAAATGGAATAATGGAATATCAAAAGTACAGCGTACCAGTATACTTCCTTATATGTGCTGCATGGCACTCTAGTGCTACGGTAATCGCCTCTTTGATAGTATCTTAAATAGGTGGTAGACAAAATTCCCGTCATCTTGATAGTTCTTGGCTGTATTGATACCGCGCTGCGCAAAGAATCATAAAAACAAAACGATTTAACCATATATCCCAGTTCTCTACCAAGGTGGCCACAACAGATTCACCGGTCAGAAAATTTCCGACAACGAAAAAGTCCAGCTTTCGTTAGTTAGCTGGACTTATCACATTAAGATGGTTTTTATGGTTTGTCTACTCTTCAATCAACGGCACCTCTGGTATTTTAACATCCAATCAGTTCATACGAAAGGTAGTTTA
>CAZDOW010000116.1:0-8966 GCA_964507115.1 uncultured Maribacter sp. | reverse complement strand
ACCTTGGCCAATAGCGAAGCGGTGGTTAGAAAATTAACTATAGTTTGGGGCGCAAAGGAATCGCTTTATAAGATTTATGGTCAAAAGGGACTTAGTTTTTTACACCATATAAAAGTGACGGATTTTTCTTTTTTAGACCAAGAAACTATAGCAGAGATTTTGTATCAAGGGAATGAATCGACATACAATATCAATTTTTTGGAGTTTGAAGGGTTTACCTGTGTGTATGCCCTTCGCTTAGGAAATAGTAGCTAGCTTAACATGAAATAGTATCATCCACATTAATCGTAAAATTAAATTTAAGACTTAAATAATGAAGATATCAGTTGAGCTTACTTTCTCGCCTTTGCAAGATGATTTTGAGGAGCACATTATTAACTTAATAAAAAAACTAAGAGCTTCAGGTCTTACTATTCTTGAAAATCCTTTAAGTACTCAAATTTATGGGGAATACGATGCTGTGATGAACGTGCTTCAATCTGAAATAAAAATAGCGTTCGATTTAATGGAGAAAGGATTATTATACATGAAGCTGGTAAAATCTGACAGAAGCGATTATGAACCCCATTTTTGATTTTTTCTTAGATCCTTACAAGAATAAGGAGATTTATATCATAGTTCTGGAGGCTATTGTTTTTGTCTTTGGTATCCTGAGTGTTTGGTTTGCCAAAAAGGAAAATATTTGGGTATATCCCACCGGTTTGATCGCTACAGTGCTCACCGTCTACTTGTTGTTTCGTGACGGACTTATGGGAGACATGGCTATGAATTTCTACTTTTCCGTAATGAGTATTTACGGTTGGTGGAATTGGTCGCGCACCAAGAACAGTAAAAAACTAATTCAGATATCAAGAACTACTAATAGGCAGAAAGGTATTGGATTCGCCCTTTTTGTGTTAACCATGCTCGTCACTTATGGTGTGTACAACATATTTGGTGTTGAAATTACCACGAGTAACTATATTGATATTTTTACCTCTGGTATATTTTTTACGGCAATGTGGTACATGGCGCTTAAAAAATTAGAAAACTGGACGCTTTGGATTTTTGCAGATATTATTACCGTACCACTCTATGCTTATAGGGGTTGGGGTATGCTTTCCTTGCAATACCTTATATTTACCATTCTGGCCATACAGGCATATTTCGCATGGAAGAAAAGTATAGACAACAAGCTTCAGACATTGTAAAAGTGGTCCTTTTTGGGCCGGAATCTACTGGAAAGACAACGCTGTCCGAGCAATTGGCGAGGTACTATAACACCGTTTGGGTGCCAGAATATGCGCGTGAATACCTACAGCGAAAATGGAACAATGAACGTAAAACTTGTGAGCCGGATGACCTATTGCCCATTGCGGAAGGTCAGATGAAACTGGAAAATGAACTGACCAAAAAAGCTACAAAAATTTTGGTTTGTGACACGGATTTACTGGAAACTAAAGTGTATTCTGAAGCCTATTATATTGGAGATTGTGACCCCATATTGGAGAAATATGCTTTGGAAAACACTTATGACCTATATTTTCTCACTTATATAGATATTCCATGGCAGGCAGATGATCTTCGAGACAAACCTACAGAAAGGGAAGAAATGTTTTCTTATTTTCAGAAAACATTGGAAAAGCACAAGCGTAATTTTATTATCTTAAAAGGGAATAAAAAACAGCGACTACAAACCGCAATTGAACATATAGAAAAGTTACTGTAAAAATGATGGAATTAACCGAGAAAGACAAAGAGCAACTAGCTGCGAAAGGAATCAGTCAAGAAAAGGTTGCCACGCAAATACAGACATTTAAGGAAGGAATTCCCTTTGTTAATTTAAAAAAAGCCGCTGTTGTTGGGGACGGAATTTATCGTTTTTCGAAGGAGGAAGAAACAGTTTTGGTGGAAGCCTATGGTAGGAATTCTAAAAATTTAGATATACTTAAATTTGTTCCTGCTTCTGGTGCAGCATCTCGCATGTTTAAGACGTTGTTCAGTTTTTTGGAAGCCTATAATCCCAAAGAGGAAACACTACAAGCGTATATCGTAAGAACAGAGGATAAAGGGATTGAAGTTTTTTCCAATGGATTAGAAAAATTCCCGTTTTATCAGAATGTAAAAAGTCGTTTGAATACCAGTGGCGCTACCCAAGGCGAAGAAGTATATGCTTTTGTAAAAGAGCTTTTGGGTGAGGATGCTCTAAACTACGGTTTCTATCCCAAGGGACTTTTACCGTTTCACAAGTATGGAAAGGGTAAGGTAACACCATTTCAGGAACATTTAAAGGAAGGTGCCCTGTATGCTAGTTCTGCAGGAAAGTCCATGTTGCACTTTACCATATCTGAACAGCATGAGACTATGTTCAATTTTGAACTTAATAAGGTGCGAGAAAGAGTAACCGAAGACACAAAAACTGATTTTAGTGTAGATTATTCTTTTCAAAAACCTGCTACAGATACTATTGCCGTAGCTATGGATAATACACCGTTTCGTAATCCTGATGGTTCGGTATTATTTCGACCAGGAGGGCATGGGGCCTTAATTGAAAATTTAAACGAGCAAGATTCTGATATCATTTTTATTAAAAACATAGATAATGTTGCCGTGATGCGCGATGCGGATGCAGTAGCGGAAAGCAAAAAAATATTGGCAGGTGTCTTGCTGGATGTTCAAGAAAAGGCTTTTGCTTATACCAAGCTGTTGAAAAGTGGCACAACGGATAACGACAAGCTAAAAGAAACAAAGTATTTTTTAGAAACAAAGCTTAATGTCAGGTTTTTAGAAGGGTATACCGGAATGTCCCTTGAGGAACAGGTAAAAGTAGTATTAGACAAACTAGAAAGACCGATAAGAATATGCGGTATGGTTAAGAACGAAGGCGAACCGGGGGGAGGTCCTTTCTGGATTACCAATGCAAAAGGAGAATTGTCCTTACAGATTATTGAATCGGCTCAAATAGATATGGGTAATTCACAACAGGTAGATATCTTAAAGAATGCCACTCACTTTAATCCTGTAGATTTGGTATGTGGTGTACGTAAATATACAGGTGAAAAATACAATTTACTCGATTTTGTAGATCATAAACAAGGCTTTATAACTGAAAAAACAAAGGATGGTAAGGAATTAAAAGCCTTAGAGTTACCTGGCCTCTGGAACGGAGCCATGGCGTATTGGAATACTATTTTTGTTGAAGTACCCTTGGTTACTTTTAATCCTGTAAAGACGGTAAACGATCTTTTGAAACCATCTCATCAAGGTTAAATAAATGTAAAACCTATTTAAGTTAAAGTCCAAATTCTATTTTCTTCCGTAAATAAGTCAAGCTTATAATTAGCAACGATTAAATTTTATAGAATGAAAAAATACTGGATATTAGGCTTATTGGCGATGGGAACAATGTTTAATGTAACTGCAAAAGAAACGATACTTCCACTAGTCAACGTGACACATGTGTTCCTTGCGGACGAGTTTAAAAAAGTTACCTCAAAGGAACTTACCCCAAAAGTTGTTGAGGAGTTGTTAAAAGAATATCCAACTTCTAAATTAGGTGGGGTTTACAAAAATACCAAGGGAGAATTTAAGCTTGTCATGGTTTTAAAGAGTGGCACCAGAAGAACTGTGTATATAGATTCTTATGGTAATTGGCTAACTAAGAGGTAATTGGAAGAAAAAAATAAAAAAAGCTGCTTAAAAGCAGTTTTTTTTATACCCAAAAGTGACCTTTTAAATATACTCGTGTCTTATACTATAGAACAAAAGAAATAGAATAATGGTATCGATAATATTTGCAGCAGTAGGCACTTTGGTTTTTGTGACCTCGCTTTGCGTGATGGCCAGAATCTATTGGGAACAAGACTAAGTAAAACTTTATAATAGTATGAACGATATTTTTAAATCGATCCTCTTAGGAGTCGCAACAATAAGTATTTGGATAGCAGCCTCCATACATATGAACGATAAACAAAATGATACGGACAATATAGAGTTAATTGTAGCAGAACAAGTAAAACACTAAAGATAAACTTCATGGAAACACTAACCATTAACTATGAAGGTACCACCAAAGCAATCTAAAGCTTACTACCCCGGTTTAAATTCAATGATAAATTGGATTCATGATTTACGACAAAGTTTTAAAATTGGTTTTTTTGGTTGGTAGTAAGGGAGTTGCTTCGGTGACTCCTTTACTTTTTTGTATAATATTTACACATTTTTTTTATTATGCGAACAATTTTACCCGTTTCAATTTTTAGCTATAAGTTGTAACTATCAATAAATCAGTGAGTTGTATTTATTTTATTTCTGGCACTATTTTTCTAATGTAGAAAGTAAGTTTAAAAGAAATATTAATTAAAATCACAAGAACATGAAAAAATTATTTTTAGTTGGAGCATTGGCTCTTGGAAGTTTATCCGTTATGGCTAACGTAGCTAAACTATCACAAGAAGAGTTAATCGAGTTAATCGTACACTCCTCAGAATTTACGGAAATATCCACTACCGATTTGCCTACTGCCATAACTGACGCTGTCGCCAAAAGCTACCCCACAGCAACCATTGACAAGGCTTACGTGAATGAAGAAAAGCAATATAAGTTGGAAATGGCCCTTGAAGATGGCACTACTGGAACCCTTTATGCCGATGAAAATGGGAATTGGTTAGACTTGTAAAAAGCTTGTACACAGTCATTATTAAGTTGGTTTGGTTTGAAAAGGGATGGCATTTTGCTGTCCCTTTTTTTCTTGAAAATAGTTTCATTCAAAATGATTCCAGATAAATTATAAAACTAGTCAGCTGTTTTATGTAAATCTTACGTACATATTAGGAACCTTCATCCTGTCCCTATGCCTAAAATACTGATTGTTGAAGATGATACGTCTTTTGCACAAATGTTGAGTAAATTTTTAGTGCGAAATGGATTTTTTGTTGAAACGAACCAAACCGGCATCCAAGCTGAAAAAACTATAAGTGAGCATCATTTTGATATTGTGCTTACAGATGTAAGGCTTCCCGAATATGATGGTATATCATTACTTTCCAAAGTAACAGGAAATACCCAAGTCATTATTATGACGGGTTATGCGGAAGTTGCCGCTGCAGTAAGAGCTATAAAGCAAGGAGCTTATGATTACATTGAAAAACCATTTACACCAGATCAGATTCTTACTATAGTCCAGGATGCACTAAAGGGAAGGTCTGTAACTCCCAAACAAAAAGACATTAGTACAGGTGCTAATGAAAAAGAGATATACAAAGTTGCTTTAGAATACCAACAGCATCCAATATTTGTCAGTGATGCAGCCCAAGCCTTGGAGGATTATATTTTTCTAGTGGCGCCAACGGATATGTCTGTTCTTTTGATAGGACAAAGCGGTACTGGGAAGGAAGTAACCGCAAAAAAAATTCATGAGAAGAGCAAAAGAAAGAACAGTGCTTTTGTCGCCTTAGACTGTGGTGCGATTCCAAACGAATTGGCCTCAAGCGAGTTTTTTGGTCACGTAAAGGGCAGTTTCACCGGGGCAATATCCAACCATATAGGTAGTTTTGAAGCTGCTCACAATGGCACTTTGTTTCTGGATGAAGTAGGCAATCTTTCCTACGGCAACCAGATGCATTTATTAAGGGCATTACAAGAAAGAAAGATTAAAAGGGTAGGTAGCAATAACGAAATAAAGGTAGATGTACGAATTATTTCTGCAACTAATGAAGACTTGAAAATGGCCGTTGGAAAGGGTCTATTTAGAGAGGATCTTTACCATAGGTTAAATGAGTTTTCGTTACAAATACCTGCCTTGGTAGAGCGACATAAAGATTTAGAAATTTTTGCGCTCTATTTTCTGGAAATGGCCAATAGTGATTTAAAGAAGACTGTATCCAATTTTTCTGATGAGGTATGGGAAATCTTTAATAGTTATAATTGGCCCGGTAATATTAGGGAGCTTCAAAATGTAGTGAAACGAGCCGTATTATTAACGCAAGGAGTTTTAATACAAGCAAATGTTTTACCCCAAGAGATGAAAACGGTTTCCGTAATTTTTACCAATCAAACACAATCCAAAGCCGAATTTGAGAAAGAACAGATAGTAAAAGCGCTAAAACGAACTAACTATAATAAATCCAAAGCGGCCAAATTATTGCAGATTACGCGAAAAACTTTGTATAATAGAATTAGTTTCTATGATTTGGATGTTTGATTAAATGAGTTTCTTTTAATTCACTTAAAAGTTTATCCAAAGCAATATCTAGTTGTTTGAGTTGATTATAGCTTCCCCTCCAATCACTTATGCCATTATTGAATTTTTCAAAGGTTTCTAAAATAGGAATACAACTTGATATATTCATTTGTCGGAACATAGGCAGCATGCGGTGGGCTATAGTACTAAGTTCTTTTTGGTTTTGTGCCGTTTCTATGGCCGCCTTATTTTTAAGCGTATCGTTTTGAAATATCTGCAGCACTTCCTGAATTGCCTCAACATCGTTTCCTAAGAACATTTTTAGGCCTTCCAGTGAGAAAAGTTTTTGATCAGTAGTGTTAATCTCTGTTTTTTCTATTTTGGTTTTCTCCGGAGCTGCTTTTTCGATTTCGCAAAACTCCAGAACTATTTTAATTAGTTTCACAGCGGTAAAAGGTTTTTTAATAACTGCTGAAAATCCTTTATCAATCAGGATTGAAACATTTATATCTTGCCTGCCTGTCATAGCAATAATGGGTTGGTCTTTGTAATGTGCGTAGTTTCCGGACCTCAATTTTTTTAGGACACCATATCCCGTGGTAATAGGCATTTCAATATCCGTAAGAACCATATCATAGGATAGATCGATTTGATGTTCCAGTTCATCAAAATCTTTCAAAAGGATTGGATGTAAATTTGCTTGTTTCAGTATTTCCCCAATCATTCGCAATAAAGTGGTATCGTCTTCAACAATAAGGATGCGAAAGGGTTTTTTAAAAGCGATGTTTTCCTCGGTTACTGCGACCGGCTCAATTTTATGAAAAAATACAATAGGAAGGCTCAACGTAAATAAACTTCCTTCGCCTAATTTACTTTCTAAACCTAAGGTTCCTCCCAAAAGTTCCGATAACTTTTTTGAAATGGTAAGCCCTAGTCCATAACCACCTCGGTTTTCATTTAATTTTTTTTCAGCCTGTGTAAACTCTTTAAAGATATTTTGTTGCTGCTCTTTTGGAATGCCAATACCAGTGTCTGAAATACGAATACTTACATGGTTTTCATTGTCCGACTTTTTTATCAGTTTTACCTCCATCCTTATTTCCCCATTCTTGGTAAATTTGTAGGCATTATCTAAAATGTTGGATACAATCTGCCTGATTCTGATTGAATCGTTGAAAATAGTATGGTTTAATGCTTGGTCAATATCCAAAACCATGGAAATGGCTTTATTGCCATGAGACATAACAATATTTTCCGTAGTTTCTGTTATAAGGTTGAATAAGTTAAAAGCACTATTTTCCAGTTTCATTTTCCCCGCTTCTAATTGTGAAAAATCTAAAAGATCTTGGACCAGATGGTTCACATAATCTGTGGACGATTTTATATGGTTAAGTTGGACGTTTTGTTGTTTTGTCAAAACAGATTTTTTTAAAAGTGCAGTATAGCCAAATATGGCGTTTAAAGGAGTGCGAACGTCATGACTCACCATTCTAATGAGGTGTTCTCTGCTTTTAAGCAATGAATCTGATAGGTATTTTTCCTTTTCTAATTTTTGACGGTATATTTTGGCTTTCCAAAAATCTCTATTTAGTAAAAAGACAAAGATACCTACTACCAAAATTCCTAAAATAGCCGCCATAACTGCCAAACGGATACTCCGTTTTAAAACTGCTTCTCTTTTTATGTTTTCGTTAAAGCCGTTTATCATAATTTCTTTTTCAAAAGAGGCAAGGATATGACGTAATTGTTGAGATAGCTCAAGATCGATAGCATTGATGTTGTTCTCTCTGTCTGTGAGGGATTTAGCTTCTAAGGTGCTTTCATCCTTTATTTCTTTTAAAAGCGCTTTTGACAAACTGAGTATACTATCCGCTTTACGAGAGGTTTTTGAATTAGAATCTGTATTTGGAACATTTTTGTTTAAATATTGGGCCACCTTTTTAATGGTTTCCTGAGCTTTTTGGGGAAGAGATTTTAAATTTGGGGCAAGTGCCTCTGGTGTAATAATGCCCAAGGATGTTTCCATTTCATCTAATTGTTGTATTGCGTCTGTAATGGCCACACTGGTCTGGTTTTTTGATTTGGAAACGAGCAAGGCTTCGTTATTCGCTACTTTTTTACCAAGAAGTAGCTTTAAACTGTCCAATAAATGGAGTTGCTGTTGATTTTTCGTAAGTCTTTTTATGTCATCGACATCTTTACAAACAGAATCTATTTTTAGGGAATAGGCCTCGAAGTATTTTTGTCTTTTAGACTGTAGCGCAAGCTTGGATAGGCTTTCTGCTTCGTGCAATTGGGTTAATAAGGCGTTAGCCATTAACAATTTTATTTCACTTTTTCCCTCGGTGTCAGATGCAAGATAGTTTCGTGTTTCATTATAAACATAAAATGCCGCTATTAAGGCCAATACTGCTAGCAAAATATAACTAATGATAATTTTAAGGGTCAAAATGGTGGTGGAGCCGCGCATACATGATATTTACGTACTCAATTGTTTCTTACGCTATGTAATTCTGTTAATTCTTTTTTGAGGTTTTTATTAAATTTTCATTTTGCACTATGAAAGATTAAAAACCTGTCTTACCTTTGATTCATCTCAAAGGGGTGCTAAATCTCGAACAACTACCAGGCTGGTCCTGTAACGAGTTCACGATGAAGCTGAGATTATACCCAGTGAACCTGGGCAGGTAATGCTGCCAAGGGAGGCGATAATCGTCATTAGGTAACATATGTTGCGCTAACTAAATAGTATTTGGAGAGCAACGAAATTCAATTTTTAACTTAGAATAATAGCCCCTTTTATTCG
>CAZDOW010000115.1:0-9112 GCA_964507115.1 uncultured Maribacter sp. | reverse complement strand
ATAAATGCTTGCCTAGGTTTTAGTTTAAGTTCCGTTTTCAGCGTGTGGCGAACATTTGGTACGTGGTTGGTTGCAAATGTTATACAAGTAAAATAGCAAATGGAAAGCTAAGCTTAGGAGAATTCATAGGATTTTTTGAGTAGTACTGCTCCACCCAATCAACGATACAATTCCCAAGTTTCATTCTCTAACTTTTTGGATAGTACTCGGAAAGAACAAATCAGAAATAAAGTAATTTCGGTGAAGTTTAAAGAACTAAAATTTTAGTCTAAGTTTTCGTTCTTTAAGTTCTTCCATTTTTTTTAATTTCTTATTCGAGCGATGCTCTTTGGCATACGAGGTATGATACTGATGGTTCTCCAAAAAATTTATCTGTAAGTCCAACCACTCCTTATCAGTCTTTACCGCTTTATAATGCTTTAACTCTTTGTAAAGGCCATAACTGAGGGTGTCGTAATCAGCTCTACCAAGGTAGTCTAAATCGGCATCAGCAAGGATCTCTTCAAAGAAAGTCTTAGGTTGCTGCGGCACTTTAGTAGCTCTAATCATCCCGTTAATAGTCTCGATTTCAGTTGTATCTAAAGAATCTTTTAAAAATGGTTTGATTTCTAAAATACCGCGTTCCTCATGATCTTTTGGTGACGCTACAAAACCTAGGTCGTGGGATATTGCCGCAATTCGAATCAATTTACCATGTTCATTATCAATGTCATAAAACTTTATGTAATCATCACATACATTGGCAACATCTATAATATGATTTATGGAATGATAGGTCAAAAAATCTGGTAACTTCCCTCTCATGTAGGAAAGAAGGTCGAAACAAATTTGTGGATATGCGCTTTTGTTTTGAAGAGCTATAAACATTGAAAATGAAACAATTAGGTTATTAAGTTAAACAATAAATCATTTTAAATATTGTCTTTATCAGTACTTAAGTGACATATGAAAACCCTGTTCTAAGTGGTGAAATTCATAAAACTAGCTCAAAATATAAAAATCACCTAACAGTAAGTCTATTTAAATTGACAAAATACTACATTTTACTATAATTTATTAAGGTAAAGTACTAACAAGACACTTTTTATTTTGAAGCTATCTTTCCAATTTATAATTCAGAAGGTACTAGGAAACATCTTTAGCCTCCATGAATGTATAGCTAACCGTTTCATTCTTCTCGAAAAGGAATTTTCTTTATATAACTTAGTTGTAAAAGTTACTTTATTCCTTACCCATATCCTTTAAAATAAAGAAGGTAAATTGTCCATTCTCACAAGTCATTTCGCTAATCTCACGTGCCGAGTTACTAATACATCTTAGGTTCGGAATGTATGGCCTAGTTTTTTTAGGTAACCTAATATCACCCCCTTTTTAAACGGTTTTAAGTTTTGGATAAAATGATAATTCAGTTTTTAAACACCTTAGTTGCTACTTTAATCTTAAATTTGCACCGATTTTAAGGCCTAGTAATTACATAAAGCAAACTGATTTGAAATACACCCGACTTACAAAAGAACAACTTCAAGAATTGCAACCGGAATTCATTAATTTTTTGGCTACACAGTCGATAACAGGGGAGGAGTGGGCCAAAATAAAAGAAAAGACACCGGAAGTGGCAGAAGATGAATTGGATGTCTTCAGTGACGTCATTTGGGAGGGTGTTCTAAATAAAGTTGCTTATTTGGAGAATATCTCCGCACAACAGATGCACTTGTTTGAATTGGCCGAAAAGGAAATGAAGCTTATCGCTGTTAAGGTAATGAACCCTAAAATTGATTTGGCCACTAAAATAGGCTTTGACTGGTTTAAGAAAAACTGGCAATCAGATTTTGTAGACTATATGACCGCCTCCAAATCGTATACCGAGGATAAAAACTTAGACAAGTTCAAATTAATAGAACAAGGTGCTGCAATTACTAAGGGAGAATTGTATCAATGGTTTGATAAGATGATAACTTCTTCTTAACGCTAAAGCGAGAACTCATTCACCTAATATGGAAAATAATTACCCCTTTAGATACGTTTGGCGGCCTTTACACTATTCTTAAATGGGTCTATAAGGTCTAATCCTATATATTTGTAAAGCAAAAAAAAAGAATGGCACAGAAACCATCCATACCTAAAGGAACAAGGGATTTTACACCACAGGAAATTAGTAAACGCAACTATATTTTTGATGTGGTAAAAAAATATTTTCAAACTTTTGGATACCAACCTATAGAAACTCCGTCTTTTGAAAATTCTGATACCTTAATGGGTAAATACGGCGAAGAAGGTGATCGTTTGATTTTTAAGATTCTGAATTCCGGAGATTTTATTGGAAAGGTAGATGATGTTACGTACAGTTCTAAAAATTCTGTTTTCTTGGCGCCTAAAATTTCGGAAAAAGCCCTACGCTATGATTTAACAGTTCCTTTTGCCCGTTATGTGGTGATGCATCAAAACGAAATCGATTTCCCATTTAAGCGCTATCAGATTCAACCTGTTTGGAGAGCCGATAGGCCGCAAAAAGGAAGGTTCAGAGAATTTTTTCAATGTGATGCAGATGTAGTCGGTTCCGATTCCTTACTACAAGAAGTTGAACTGGTGCAATTATACGATGCTGTATTTACAGATTTAAAATTGAAAGGTGTTACTATAAAATTGAATAATCGTAAGATTTTGGCGGGTATTGCTGAGGTTATAGGTGCTAAACATCTTTTGGTAGATTTTACTGTAGCCTTGGATAAACTGGATAAAATAGGAGAGGAAGGCGTAAAGAAGGAAATGCGCAACAAAGGTATTTCTGACGCTGCTATTGAAAAGGCCGCTCCCTTGTTTAATCTTCAGGGAAATAATACAGAACAGTTGGCGCAACTAGGACTAATGCTAAAAGATTCTGAAGAGGGTACTAAAGGAGTAGCTGAAGTACGTTATATTATAGAAACTTGTGTTGAACTAGGATTACAAACAGCGCATTTGGTAATAGATGTGACCTTGGCCAGAGGGTTGAATTATTATACGGGAGCTATTTTTGAAGTAAGTGCTCCACAAGGTGTGGCTATGGGTTCAATTGGCGGTGGTGGTCGCTATGATGATCTTACCGGTATTTTTGGCTTAAAAGATGTAAGTGGTGTGGGAATATCCTTTGGTCTAGACCGTATTTACCTGGTTATGGAAGAGCTGAATCTGTTCCCGAAATCTCTAGAAAAGTCTTTGGATGTATTGTGCTTGAATTTTGGGGAGAAAGAGGCCTTGGCTTCTTTAAAATTAATTACCCAATTGCGTAAAGCTGGAATTAAATCAGATGTATATCCTTCTAGCGCTAAGATACAGAAGCAGTTTAAATATGCTAACAACCGAAAGGTGCCCTATGTGGTACTTTTAGGGGACCAAGAATTAAAGGATGGCTCTTTTGTGGTTAAAAATATGGAGAGTGGTGAACAAAAAGCATATGCCATGGATGCTGTTGCAGGCTTTATAGAGAGTTTATAATCTTTCTTTTATCGCTTTGATGACATCTTGGTAATAAGAAGCGTTATGAGGAACATACTTCTGTCGTGTTTTATTCCTTTGTATTTCCTTTTCAAAATCTAGTATCGGCATTAGTTTTAAGGCCTCCACTTCGCTTTCCTGTTTTTCAAGTTGATGTACTGGCACTTTAAGCTTAAAAAGGAAAGTGTGCTGAAATTCACAATCTACTAGGTCCTTATGGTGTTTCTGAACCGATTTGAAAATACCTATTTTTTCAAGTAGCTCTTTGTTAACTATCAATCCAATTTCTTCTTCTATTTCGCGCATAGCTGAAACTTTAATTTCCTCTCCAGCGCCAATATGACCTGCTACAGAGACACCCCAAAGTAGGGGATAGGTTCCTTTGTTTTTGCCACGTTGTTGCAGTAGTATTTTTCCGTTTGTAGTATATAGCCAAATATGCACGGTAGCATGAAAAAGCCCCTTTTGATGTGCATTGGACTTCATCGCCGTGGTTTCGGTGGTATTACCTTCACTGTCTAATATGTCCAAGAGTTCATCCATCGAAAAAGAAAGCCCTTTCTTTTGGAAAGGGCTTTAATTAGTTTTAGTCAAAATAGCTGAAAGTTTCTCCTGCTTTTATGGTTAGTAAAGTTTCATAGATCAAACGAATAACGTTTTCCACATCGTCCTTATGAACAGTTTCCACAGTAGTGTGCATATATCGTAAAGGCAAGGATATTAATGCTGAAGCTACGCCGCCGTTGCTATATGCAAAGGCATCTGTATCTGTTCCAGTAGCTCTAGATGCAGCCATACGTTGGAAAGGAATCTTATTTGCCTCTGCCGTTTCTATGATACGCTCCCTTAGATTGTTTTGTACTGCAGGTGCGTATGAAATTACAGGTCCTGCCCCCATTTCCGTGTGCCCTTGTACTTTCTTTTCAATCATTGGTGTGGTAGTGTCATGACAGACATCGGTAACAATAGCAATGTTGGGTTTAATCGTTTGTGTAATCATTTCAGCACCACGCAATCCAATTTCTTCCTGTACCGAATTGGTAATATATAGGCCAAATGGTAAAGTTTTCTTATTCTCGTGTAGTAGTCTGGCCACTTCTGCAATCATAAAACCACCGGCCCGGTTATCAATGGCCCTGCACACGAACTTATCTTTGTTAAGTACTTGAAATTCATCTGGGTAGGTAATAACACAACCTACATGAACACCCATTTTTTCTACTTCTTCTTTGTCCTTAGCACCTATATCTATAAAAATATTATCTAGTTTGGGTGCTTCTTCCTTCCCACTTTTTCTGGTATGTATAGCCGGCCATCCAAAAACACCTTTTACGATTCCCTTTTTGGTATGTATGTTTACCCATTTGGAAGGTGCTATCTGATGATCACTACCGCCATTTCTTATAACGTATAGCAAGCCGTTATCCGTTATATAATTTACGTACCAAGAGATTTCATCGGAGTGCCCTTCTATCACTACCTTAAATTCGGCATCAGGGTTAATGACGCCTACAGCAGTGCCGTAGGTATCTGTTATGAACGTATCTACATACGGTTTAAGATAGTCCATCCATATTTTTTGGCCTTCCCATTCATATCCTGTAGGAGCCGCATTGTTCAAGTATTTTTCAAAAAAAGCAAGAGATTTTTTAGTGATGATATCTTTTTGAGCCATGTATTGTTTATTTAGATACAAACTTAACAATATTCACTTGTTTTTGAATACTATGCTGCTCCAATTATCGTTAATTTTGGCAAGGCATTTGCTGTATTTGTACTATGGTAGGACGTAAGGTTGTATTACTTTTTTTCTTTATTGGTGTCTTTGGGAGTTATGCCCAAGTGCCTGAGCAGGTCCTGGACTCTGTTTCCGAGAAACTGATTATTATTGCGGGGGATTCTGTTTTTAGGAGTGCTATAGATTTACAAGAAGCTTTTGTGTTTGGAAGGCTAAAGTTTGATTCTTATGATAATAAGCTTCGGTATTATATTCTAAGAAGAAAAACGCAGAAGGTATACCCATACGCAAAATTGGCTGCCGAGCGTCTATTGGAACTTAACGATAGTCTAAAAGGTATCAAAAAACCAGTAAGACGCAGGAAGTATACTAAAAAAGTACAGAAATATATTGAAGGTGAGTTTTCAGAAGAATTAAAGAAACTCACTCGGACCGAAGGTCAGATTTTGGTAAAACTTATTTATAGGCAAACCGGAACTACAGCTTTTGATTTGGTTAAGGAGCTAAGAAATGGATGGAGGGCTTTTTGGTACAGCACTACTGCCAAGTTGTTCAAAATAAGTATTAAGGAAGAGTTTCATCCGGATAGCATTGAGGAAGATTATTTAATTGAGGATATTCTACAGCGCGCCTTTTCCTCTGGAAAATTAGAGCGACAAGAAACAGTTTTGGACTATAATTACGCTGATTTGTACAACAAATGGAAAAAAGTACCCAAAGACAGTTTAAAAAACTAAGCTTGTTTTTTCTTTTTCTTTCCAAATAGTGCTTCCATAATTGTAGCGATACCTTTAAAACCCATTGCAACGGCCGCTATGCCCACTATAATACCAATAATTAGTACGGGCCAATACAAAGGATGTTCTTCATTTTTAAATGCCTGCCATAGTACTAGTGGCGCTAAAAACATCAGCATAGCTGTGTATGCCAATCTTTTTACCCCTTTCACCAAAACATCTTTATCTGTTCTCATTATTCTATGGTTAAACTTATTTTGTGCTCTTGCACAATAGCAAAATATCCTAAAGGGAATAGTTCTGGCCGTTCTACATTATCAACGACATCAATGTTATCCAAATCGGTTATATCAAAAACATTTCCGCGTACTGTAGCGGCCGGAGTCTCAAATAGTTCAAATGTTCCTTCTGACTGTTCGATCAACAAATCCATATAATTATAGAACCCTCTATCTGCACCTAAAATACTCACTTCTATTTGGTTGCCTGGTGCAAGTTGCTTTTTGTAAAAATAGGAGAAGCTGTACTCTTGGTCCTTATAGAACTGATCTTCTATGGGTAGAAATTCCTCAAAACCGAAATCAAAAATATAAAAATTATCTTGTTCAGCTATATCTTTGAAAGTGACAATTACCTCTGTCTCATCTTCGTCAAACAAGGTATTAGTACCTTGGGTAATGGAATCGATTGGTGGCGCAGGAGTGAAGGATGTTTGCGCAGCATAAAGCCTGCCTTCATGATTTATAAAAAGTGTGTATAGTATATTATCCTCAAAGCTTGTTGTCGCGATCGTAGTTTCGTAAACTCCTAAATTGCTCTCATCACTAGGAAATCCAATAATTCCACTATCGATAATAAACCCATTATCTTCTATTTTATCGGTAAGTATATAAATATTATCGGTTTTTGTCAATGGGACTGTTCCAAAAAAACCATCTGTAAGGCTTAGTTTAACTGAAACTTGTGTTTCTGTTTGAGATAAATCTGCTCTAATCAAGGCTTCAACAATAAGTCTAGGTTCTTCTTTTGGAAGATCTATTTCTATAACTTCTTCACAGCTAACCACTGCAATACATGCAATACATACGTATCCTATATTTCTGAGCGGTAACATCATTTACTCAATTATAATTTTTTCTTTAGATTCTTGAACAATGGCAAAATAGCCTAGAGCGAAAGTTTCTGGCCTTCCAACATTATCAAAAATGTCAATATTATCTATATTGGTAACATCGATTATATTTCCCCTTGCCGTGGCCGCAGGTGTCTCAAATAGTTCAAACGTACCATCCGCTTGTTCTATCAATAAATCCATATAGTTATAAAATCCTAAATCTGCTCCTAAAAGGCGTATCTCAATTTCGGTTCCAGCAGGTATCTTTGAATCATAAAAATAAGAAAAACTATAGTCTTGCCCCTCAAAGAATTGATCCTCAATAGTACCGTATTTCAAAAACCCAAAGTCGAACACATAGAAATTGTCTTGTTCTGCAATATCCTTGAAAGAGACTACTATTTCTGTTTCATCGGCATCAAATAAGGTATTGACACCTTGTATAATTGAATCTATTGGCGGTGCAGGAGAGAAAAAAGTCTGGGCCAAGTATACGTTGCCCACATGTTCCACATAAAGCGAAAAACGAATATTATCTTCAAAAAGACTATTGGGAATAGTCGTTTCATAAACTCCAAAATTATTAGCGATATCCTCAAACTCTATGGCACCAGTTTCTGTTATAATTTCATTCTCAATTTTTTCGAATATAATAATGATGTTTTCCAACTTGGTTAAAGGTACGGTGCCAAAAAACCCATCGGTGAGGCTAACTTTAATAGATACAGGTGTTTCTGTTTTTGAAAGGTCTACCGGTATCAAGGCATCAATAATCAGTTTTGGTTCTTGTAGGGGTAAATCTATATCTACAACCTCCTCACACGAAACAAGCAACAGTAGCATTAGTAAGAAGATACTGCCTGTTGTGGATCGTTTTAACATTTATTCAATCGTTATTGTTTCCTGGTATTCTTGAACTACTGCAAAATATCCTAACGCAAAATTATTGGCGCGTTCTACATTATCAAATACATCCATATTGTCTATTCCCGTTACATTAATAATGTTGCCCCTAACCGTAGCCACTGGAGTTTGAAACGGTCCTTGATTTCCGCCTGACTGAACAATTAGCTGGTCCATGTAATTGTAAAATGATTCATCTGCGCCTAGAATACTAATGTTAAGGGTTTCCCCAACTTCGATATCATCATAAAAATAGGAAAACTCAAATTTTTGTCCTTGGTAAAACGTATCCTCTGAAACTAGGTATTCATTAAAGTCAAAATCGAAAATATAAAAATCATTTCGCTCTGCATCATCAGTAAAAGAGACAATTATCTCTGTTTCATCTCCTGAGAAGAGGGTTCCATCTCCTTGGATAATTTCGTCAAACGGAACAGTAGGTGCAAATCTGGTCCTTGCCAAAAAGAGTTCATCGTTATATTCAATAGTTAAGCTGAGCTCACCTGAGGTGAAAAAGTTGGTATTTTTGGAAGCCTCATAAACACCAGGTTCGGTTTCGACGAAACGAATAAAATTCTGGTCTAATGGACCCGAGCCTATGTAGTCTAAATTTTGTATTAGCATTTCATTCACTTGCACCTCTTGGTTTTGGTCAAAAAAGGAACTGCTTAATCCTACTTTTATGGTAGCCCTTGTTACAGCCTCAATTGGATCCAAACGGATAATTGCATCTACTGTTAATCGGGGTTCTTCAGAGGCTATGTCTAGTTCTATAACATCCTCACAACCCAAAAGGCAAAAAAGAGCAGGAAATAAATATAAGTATTTTCGCATCTTCTTAAAATTTAAAATTATAAGTAACCGCAGGAACAATACCGAAAATGGAGGTTCTAACAGCTTCATTAACACCTGTATCCTGATTTTTACGAAAATTGATAGAGGCTGCATTTCTTCTATTGTATATGTTATAAATGCTAAAGACCCACTCTCCTTGCATTTTTCTTGTTTTATTCCTTTTTGGTATTAAGGTAGCGGATAGATCTATTCTATTATAGTCCGGAAGACGTTGTTGGTTTCTGAGTCCATAATAAGGGACCGTTAAGCCTTGAAATTCAAATTGTCCAATAGGATAATTGGTAGGTTGTC
>CAZDOW010000114.1:0-9163 GCA_964507115.1 uncultured Maribacter sp. | reverse complement strand
CTGTAATCTAATTTTTACTGGCATATCACATTAATTTGTAGGGTGCCCGACCCTTGATTATTAATTCTATTTCGCTTTATCTTAAAGCGGGTGCAAATATATAACTTTCCGTTTTATACTTCGCTATTTTTAGATTACAAATTTACACCTTACTATTACACGACATTAAGATTTGGCGCAATTCCCCATAAACGAATGCTAAATCTCCTAGAATCCCTGTATTTACTGGGTATTTTCTTTAATTGTATTATGTAGCTGTTTAGAGGTACTAACACCATTAAGATAAAATGATGCACGCTAAACAAGGTAATCAGAAAAAAATTCAAACAAATTAAACGATTTAATAACCCGTACCTGCTTTGTAAAAAAAACGAGCGCTTATCGCTTTCGGTTTTTTATGCCAATTATTCTCGGTCAACCAGCTGGTCCTTACCCCTAACAAGTTTCGATTTGTGTTTGGAAACCAATTCACTAATATCCTGTAAAACTTGGGGACTTGTATCCGCTATATTAAAACGTTCACTAGCATCAAAGGCAACATTAAATACTAATGGTATATCATGTTGCATACGTTCACCAAATTCCCCATACGCGCCTTGAGTTATAAAGTGTGCTTTAAAATCGCCTAAACGCGCCGCAAACAATTCTGTTCCACGATAGTATAAAACGCTTTTTCTGGGACTAGAGTTTCCTTTCAATAAAGCTTCACTTAAATCAACTCCATCTATAACTCTATCCTCAGGGATAGCCGTATTCGCCATTGCACTAAAGGTGGTAAACAAATCCAAGGTAGATCCCAGATCGGTAACTACATCTGTCTTTATATGACCTGGTCCCCAAAATACAGTGGGTACGCGCATACCTCCTTCCCATGTAGTTCCTTTACCCGCACGCAACAGTCCGGCATTGCCACCATTATTCTTAAAAGGCAACCATGGTCCGTTATCTGAGGTGAATACCACGATGGTATTATCGGCAAGGCCCTGCTCTTTCAAAGCACTTATTATTTTCCCTACACCATTATCAATTTCTTCTACCACATCGCCATACAGGCCGCGTTTGCTTTTTCCTAAAAAATCTACAGACGCAAAGAGGGGAATATGAGGTAGATTATGAGCTACATACAAAAAGAAAGGTGTCTCATCCTGTTCTTTAATAAATGTAACAGCTTCATCTGAGTAACGTTTGGTGATATTATTCTGGTTTGCTGGCCGCTCTACTATTTGTGTTCCCCGAAGTAATGGAACATTAAAATGTTCGGTCTTTATAGAATCATTAGGTTGCTTCCAGTAGTTTTTATACCCAGTAGTATTAATATGGTCCATATCATTTGAGTACGGAATACCAAAATAGGTGTCAAAACCATTATTAGTTGGTAAAAATTCCTCCTTATGTCCTAAATGCCATTTTCCAATGGCTGCTGTAGTGTAACCTGCCTTTTTTAGTTGCTCTGCCAAGGTGATTTCAGCCGCAGGTAACCCGTTTTTGGAATTTGGAAACAATACTCTAGCCTTACTACTTGCCATACCACTCCTAACTGGCAACCTACCGGTTAAAAGACCAGCCCTGCTGGGTGTACAAACGCTAGCAGCTGCATAAAAATTTGTCCATTTTTGACCTTCAAAAGCCATTTTATCTAGATTTGGCGTTTTAATAGCTGGGTTTCCAAAAACACCCAAATCTCCATACCCCAAATCATCAGCAAAAATGATAATGAAATTAGGTGGCTGCTCCATTTTACCTTGGGTATAGACCCAATTATTAAAAAACATAGAAATAGCAAAAAAAAGAAAAACATACCAACGCTTAACCATATCCCAAATTGTTTAAAAATGAAGGTACCCATTTCTAGATAGATTATAAGAATGTGTGGACTACATAAACCAAAACCTACTTTCAGCGATGTGAATTTTTCCAAACTACCTCATAAAAATAGCTGTCGGTTAAGGTAAAAGAAACATAATATGAAGCTTAGTATACAGAAGAACAATGCCTACCAACCAACCAACACAAAAGCATCCTGTGGAAAGCAACACCACTAAAATAGCAATAGAAATACTGTTCTGAATAATTTGCTTAGTAAAAACACAAATTTAAGCCCTTAATCAAAATTAACATAAAGCTCATCGCACTAAACAAGAGCTACTTACGTTAGCATATAACCTAAAATCAAATTTGTTATGAAAACAAAGTATATTTTGACTCTATTTTGTAGTGTTGCCTTCTTTGGTCAAAGCATGGCCGCTTTTACAGAAATAGAACGCTGTTCTAATTATGAAAAAGGCACCATTACCTTTAAAAATGGTAAAACAACGGAAACTTACATCTATATAGATCATTGTAATCCGCATCTGCATCAGCAGGGATTAAGCACCATATCCGAAAAAAACTATATGGCTTATAGTAAGGGTGAAAAAATCAAAAGCAAGCAAATAGAAAGTCATAAACCCAAAGATATACTCAGCTATGTTTTGGAAAATGGCAAAGAATTCCGTCAAATAAAGTATTCGAATATGTTATCGACCAAAAAAACCGATATGATACCTAAAAGATACTTTTTGGAAGTTGTGGCCGATGGCGATATTACCGTATTTAAAAAGTATTACAGAACCGGGAATGGTTTTATCTATAAACCTGTGTCGGATTCTAAGTTTGATGGTGGACCAGAACATCTTGAATTTATGCTTAATAATTTTGAGCTGTTGTTCCAAAAGGACAAGTCCAGCAACCCAAAAAACATAAGAAATACGAATCTTAAAAAGGTTTTTGGTGACAATGCAGAAGTCCTTAAAAAGTTTCAAGATGGTGACTACGCATTTAGAGAACAGTTTCAAAGAACCGCTACTTTTGCAGTAAACTGTGATGATGCATTTATGGATGCGCTTTTAGAAATGGTTAACGATTATAATGGAATACCATCAGATGGAGTAACCAGCTCAACTTTTCAAGATTAGTATATTCTATAATTTTCAGCACAACACCTAAGCAACCAAAAAAGCCGAACAAATTTGTTCGGCTTTTTTTTAGTTAATAACTCCTAGCAATTCCCTTTCCTCTCCCACTCCGTTTTTCTTAAATTTATAGACTCGAAAAGGGTTCAAATTTTTAGTTTTCATTGTTTCAAGTTTAAACTATGATTCCTTTATAACTGAAGCCGAACCGAAACCTAGAACCTGAAACCCACAACATGTACCTCATCTTCGATACCGAAACCACCGGACTGCCCAAAAATTGGAACGCACCATACACCGATTCGGACAATTGGCCGCGCTGTATCCAGATTGCATGGCAATTACATGATGAAATGGGTAGGGTTGTAGAGCATCAAGATTATTTAGTACGACCAGACGGTTTTAATATTCCATATGATGCGGAACAGATTCACGGTATTTCTACTGCCTTAGCAGAGCAAAAAGGCATTGCTCTAAGCGAAGTATTGGAAAAGTTCAATGCCGCCATGGCAAAAACAAAGTTCATCGTAGGTCAAAATGTGAAGTTCGACCTTAACATCATGGGAGCGGAATTTCATCGTTTAGGCGTTGAAAATCCGTTACAAGAACTGCCGGTTTTGGACACCTGTACGGAGCACACTGCAAAATTATGTCAGATTCCTGGAGGACGTGGCGGAAAATTCAAACTACCCACGCTAACGGAACTACACAAACATCTTTTTGGAAAACCCTTTGGCGATGCGCACAATGCTACGGCAGATGTTGAGGCCACTACGCGCTGTTTTTTAGAACTGGTCCGTTTAAGACAATATACCACAGAGCAACTGGATGTGCAGCCAGACTATTTCCAGAATTTCTCGGAATTGAATCCGCAAGAGATACAACTCATCGGCCTAAAACACATCAATCTTAAAAAAGCATCCAAAAAAATAGCAGATGCACTTTGGGAAAAAGATACGGGTGGTGTTAGCCAAGAGGAAATCAAAGAAAACATAAAAACACTAGAAGATGCCACCTTTGTGCACCTTCATAATCATTCTCAATTTTCGGTACTACAATCTACCATTAATATAAAATCATTGGTAAAAGTAGCAGCAGACAATGAAATGCCTGCCGTAGCGCTAACCGATCATGCAAATATGATGGGTGCCTTCCATTTTGTTAAGGAAATAGGGAGTCACAATAAGTCTGTAAAAGAAAAAAACAAAGAAGCCATTGAAAATGGCGAGGAACCTACGGACCAAGAAATTACGCCCATTATAGGATGTGAATTTTTTGTATGTGAGGATCATACCAATAAAAACGTAAAAGACTACGGCTATCAAATTGTACTGCTGGCTAAAAACAAAAGAGGCTATCATAATCTGGCTAAGATGTCTTCCAAAGCCTATACGGACGGGTTCTACTACGTGCCACGAATTGATAAAAAAGTAATTCAGCAATATAAGGAGGACCTTATTGTGTTGACTGGAAATCTCTACGGAGAAGTTCCGGGAAAGGTATTAAACGTAGGAGAGAATCAGGCGGAGGAAGCCCTGCTTTGGTGGAAAGAAGAGTTTGGAGACGACTTGTACATAGAAATGATGCGCCACGGCCAAGAAGATGAAGATCGTGTAAATCAAGTGCTGTTGGAGTTTTCAAAAAAACACCAAGTAAAATTGGTCGCTTCTAACAACACTTATTATTGTGCCAAGGAAGATGCAGAAGCACATGATATTCTGCTTTGTGTTAAAGACGGGGAAAAACAGGCCACTCCTATTGGTCGTGGACGTGGTTACCGTTATGGCTTACCCAACCAAGAGTATTATTTTAAATCTCAAGATGAGATGAAGGAGCTCTTCAAAGACGTTCCAGAAGCCATTTTAAATGTTCAAGAAATTGTAGATAAAATTGAATCTTATGAACTCGCTCGTGATGTCCTCTTACCCAAGTTTGACATTCCAAATGATTTCGTAGATCCTGAAGATAGCAACGACGGGGGTAACCGAGGAGAAAATGCCTATTTACGGCACATTACCTACGTGGGAGCTGAAAAAAGATATCCCGAAATCACGGATGAGATTAGGGAGCGTATAGATTTTGAACTCGATACTATAAAAAATTCTGGTTATCCGGGATATTTCCTTATCACGGAAGATTTTATTCGAGAAGCCCGGAATATGGATGTATCCGTGGGACCTGGGCGTGGTTCTGCAGCAGGTTCCGTGGTCGCCTATTGCCTAACCATTACCAATATAGATCCCCTAAAGTACGATTTACTTTTTGAGCGATTCTTAAATCCGGATAGGGTGTCCATGCCCGATATCGATATTGATTTTGATGATGAAGGTCGCAGTCGTGTAATGGATTACGTTATTAATAAATACGGAGCCAACCAAGTAGCACAAATCATCACCTATGGTACCATGGCGGCAAAATCCTCTATTAGGGATACTGCCCGTGTATTAGATCTTCCTTTAGGAGATGCGGATAGGATTGCAAAGCTGATCCCTACCATGTCTAAACTGGGCAAGATTTTTGGTCAATCCGAGGCTGATTTAAAAAAGAAATTTCGCGCAGAAGATTTAGAGAAAATACATGAGCTCCTAAATATACATGATGGGGACGACTTGGAAGGGCAGACTTTGAAAATGGCACGCACCTTGGAAGGTTCGGTTCGGAATACGGGAATACATGCCTGTGGGGTCATCATTACCCCTAGTGATATTACCGATTTTGTTCCGGTAGCCACAGCAAAAGATTCGGATTTGTACGTTACTCAGTTCGATAACTCTGTTGTGGAAAGTGCCGGCCTTTTAAAGATGGATTTCTTGGGTCTCAAAACGCTGACCTTAATCAAGGACACCGTTAAAATCGTGAAGGCAAAACACGATATAGATTTAGTTCCTGATGATTTTCCGCTAGACGATGAGAAAACATATGAGTTGTTCCAGAAAGGAGAAACTGTTGGTGTTTTTCAATATGAATCTCCGGGAATGCAAAAACATATGAAGGATTTAAAACCTTCTGTTTTTGATGACCTTATTGCCATGAACGCGCTTTACCGTCCCGGACCAATGGAGTACATTCCAAGTTTCGTAGCACGTAAAAATGGAAGTGAAGAAATTGCCTATGACCTTCCAGACATGGAAGAGTATTTAAAAGAAACCTACGGTATTACAGTATACCAAGAGCAAGTGATGCTCCTATCTCAGAAATTAGCAGGCTTCTCCAAGGGTGATGCAGATGTGTTGCGTAAGGCAATGGGTAAGAAGATATTTGCAGTTTTGCAAAAAATGAAACCCCAATTTCTGGAAGGTGGTGCAGCAAACGGTCATCCAACGGAAATTTTGGAGAAAATTTGGAAAGATTGGGAGTCCTTCGCAGCATACGCTTTTAATAAAAGTCATTCTACCTGCTACGCGTACATTGCATACCAGACAGCATACTTAAAAGCACATTACCCTGCCGAGTACATGGCCGCAGTACTATCTAATAACATGAACGATATAAAGCAGGTTACTTTCTTTATGGAAGAATGTAAACGCATGGGATTGGATGTGCTTGGACCAGACGTAAACGAATCTTACTACAAGTTTGCTGTGAATAAAGAAGGTGCCGTACGTTTTGGCATGGGCGCCATTAAAGGCGTAGGACGTGCTGCGGTAGAAACCATTGTGGAACACCGTAAAAAAGACGGGAATTTTCATTCAGTTTTTGACTTGGCGAAGCGAATAGATTTACGGTCTGCTAACAAAAAAGCCTTTGAAAACCTAGCCGTTGCAGGCGGATTCGATTCCTTCGGTACCACACACAGGGCGCAATATTTTCATACAGAAGGCGACAGTATTACTTTTTTAGAAAAGGTTATTAAATCGGCCGCTAAATACCAAGAAAATAAAAACTCCTCCCAAATGGATATGTTCGGTGGCATTAGTGAAGCACAAATTCCAGAACCTATAGTTCCTCCTTGTGAGGAATGGGGTACGATGGAGAAACTACGTCGTGAAAAAGAGGTAGTAGGCATCTATATTTCTGGGCACCCATTGGATGATTTTAAGACGGAAATAACCGCGTTCTGTAATGCCGGTATTTCGCACCTTACCGATATGGACAGTTACCTTAACCGTGAACTCACGGTAGCCGGTGTTATTACCGATGTGCAACACCGTATCTCCAAAAACGGGAAGGGCTGGGCCGCTTTTACTATGGAAGATTATACCGACTCTTTTGAATTTAGAATCTTTGGCGAAGAGTACCTGAAATTCAGACATTTCTTAATGATCAATTCATTTGTATACGCCAAAATCTTCATCAAAGAAGGATGGGTAAACAGGGATACTGGCAAAAAAGGGGACCCAAGAATGCAATTCAACGGTTTTATTCTCTTGCAGGAAGTAATGGAAACCTATGCTAGGAAGCTGACTATTAAATTAAATATAGATAAGCTGGAAGAAAAAGGCATCCATGAATTAAAAGACACGTTAACCTTGCACAAGGGAGACCACCCTATAAATTTTGTGATTTATGAAATGCAAGAAGAAATAAAAGTAAACCTTACCAGTAGAAAACAAAAAGTGCAAATTAGTAGTGAGTTGCTGCAAGAACTTGAAAAACAACAAGTACATTTTAAATTAAATTAACACTACTCCAAAAAAGGCGAGGATTATCAATAAATTAGGCCAATGGTGTCATAACCAAAACCAATAAGTTGGAGGTAAGGAATACGGAAATTATTTGACTAACTTTGTATAATCAATAAAAGTAAATTAAAATGGCATTAGAAATAACAGATGCTACTTTTGACGAAGTAGTTTTAAAGAGTGATAAACCAGTAGTAGTAGATTTCTGGGCGGCCTGGTGCGGTCCTTGTAGAATGGTTGGTCCAATTATAGACGAAGTAAGTACGGAATATGAAGGTAAAGCCGTGGTTGGTAAAGTTGATGTAGATGCTAACCAAGAATTCGCAGCTAAATACGGTGTACGAAACATTCCTACGGTACTTGTATTTAAGGGTGGTGAAATTGTGAGCAGACAAGTAGGAGTTTCTCCTAAGAAGGTCTATACTGACGCAATTGATGCTTTATTGTAGACAATACAAAGTACAATTGCAATAATATAAGAAAAGAGCCGGCTTTACCGGCTCTTTTCTTGTTTACAAACTTATCCGCTCCTTTGTTTACCAATGGTCTTTTCCTATCTTTAAGCCTGTGAACTTACAATCAGAATTAAATAAAGCATCCCTTTTTCAGAACTTAGAGCTATTGGCCAAACAAGTAGTGGAAGGGTTTATTAGTGGCATACATAAGAGTCCATTTCACGGGTTTTCCGCTGAATTTGCCGAACATAAAATCTATAATAAGGGAGAAAGCACTAGACATATAGATTGGAAGTTATTTGCAAAGACCGATAAGCTATACACAAAAAGATATGAAGAAGAGACCAATCTAAGATGCCATATGATCTTGGATAACTCCGCTTCCATGTATTACCCTCAGGTAAAAGAATTGGGGTTGGAAAGTTTAAATAAAATAGGTTTTGGCGTATTGGCGATAGCCGCTTTAATGAACGTGCTTAAAAAACAACGAGATGCAGTAGGGTTAAGCATTTACTCGGATACCTACAACTACTACTCCCCTGAAAAAGGAAGTGAGCGCCATTTTCAAATGCTACTGTCCAAACTAAATGAAATAAGCCTGGACACCGAACCTCAAAAACAAACGGCTACGTACACCTACCTGCATCAAATTGCTGAAAAAATAAAACGGCGTAGTCTTATCTTTTTGTTTACGGATATGTTCCAAACAGAAAAATCTAACGACGAGCTCTTTGATGCTTTACGGCACTTAAAACACAACAAGCACGAAGTAGTACTTTTTCATCTTTTAGACAAAGAACACGAGCTACACTTTAACTTTGAGAACACTCCAAAACGATACGTTGACGTTGAAACTGGTGAACATTTGGATTTGTATGCCGATAATATCAAAGAAGCGTACCAAGAAGGAGTTATGAATTATATCTCCGAGATAAAACTAAAGTGCGCACAATACAGAATAAATTATATAGACATTGATATACAGAGTGATTTCTCTACTATACTCAATACATTTTTAACAGAGCGGAACAAATTTCTTTAATGAAGTAAATATTTTAAAAGAAAATGTTTGTGCAATTCAATAAACACCATATATTTGCACACGCTAAACGCCACGGTCTGGTAGTTCAGTTGG
>CAZDOW010000113.1:0-9165 GCA_964507115.1 uncultured Maribacter sp. | reverse complement strand
CCTGATATTAAAACGCTCCATAATACATGAAAATTCTTCATACCTCAGATTGGCATATTGGCAAGCAATTACATAAATATGATCTTGCTGAGGACCTCAATCTGTTTTTCGATTGGTTGATAGGGTATATCAAAACGGAATCGATAGATGTGCTTTTGATCTCTGGCGATATTTTTGACCAAGCCAACCCGTCACAAGCAGCTTTTAAGCAGTATTATGATGTTTTGAGGCAATTGATTCATTTGGATTGCAAGATTATAATTACTGGAGGAAACCATGATTCTGCCGCTGTCCTTAATGCGCCAAAAGAGTTGCTGAAGTCCTTTGATATTACTGTTATAGGAGGCGTTACGGAAGACCTATCGGAACTATTCATCATCGTGGAAAAAAATGGAGAGCGATTGGTAGTGGCCGCTGTTCCTTTCCTTAGAGATCGCGATATACGCAAATCAGTAGCAGGCGAAACATATGCCACCAAGATTGAGCAGATAAAAGCGGGACTTCAGACTTATTTTTCAAACATCAACACGTACTATCAAGCGCATTATCCTGATACATTTTTTGTGGTCATGGGGCATTTATATGTGCAAGGTAGCGCGGTATCGGAAAGTGAACGTGATATTCAGATTGGTAATCAGGCAGGGGTGCAGGCATCCATGTTCCAAGGGGTTCCTGATTATGTGGCGTTGGGTCATATACATAAACCCCAAGCCGTATCGGTAGACCAGAATATCCATTACTGCGGTTCTCCTGTTCCCTTGAGTTTTTCCGAAAAAGAAGACCAAAAACAGGTTAATGTGATTACCATTAAAGATGCAAAAATTAAAAATTTGGAAATAGTTTCTATTCCTGCCCAAAGAAACTTGGTAACCTTTTCTGGAAGTTTGGAGGAGGTGCAGCAACAAATCACTGCTTATAATCAGGAAACGACTTTGATGTCACTCGCTGAAATCATTGTTAACGAGGAAACTGAAAGTCTAGAAAGGCGACAAGCGTTCGAGGCCTTCGTGTCCGAACAATCTAACCCCAACTTAGAGATTGTAAAATCGCGACTTAACTTTAAAAACAAGATACGTGGTGCTAGTGATGCCTTTGCTGTGGGTACCGATGTAGCCGATGTAACGCCGATACAAATGTTCGAAAAAAAATTGGAGATGCAGGCGGGGCTAGAAAATACGGAGGAGCTTAAAGCCGCCTTTCGCGATATTTTACAAGAATTGAATTTATAAGAAATGAAAATTTTAAAAATACGATTCCAAAATATCCATTCGTTAAAAGGCGAGCATGAAATCGACTTTGCATCCGGCATATTGGCCGAAGCAGGACTCTTTGCTATCACAGGACCTACGGGCTCTGGAAAATCGACCTTATTAGATGTTATTACTCTGGCGCTGTACAACCGCATTGCTCGTGTGGACCGGGCGGTTACCAATACTGTTTTGGAAGACGATGGCGGCATTATGACACGCAATATGACTAGTTGTTATGCTGAGGTGGACTATGCTGTAAACGGAAAGGCCTATCGCAGCCATTGGTCTATTGAACGCAACCGAAACAATAACCTGAACAACAGAAAACAGGAATTGGTGGACGTGGCTACAGGAAGTATTTTGGAATCGGGCACCAAAACTCCGGATAAAAACCAAGAGATTATCTGTCTTAGTTACGAGCAATTTGTAAAGGCCATGGTGCTGTCACAGGGAGAGTTTAGTAAGCTTTTGCAGGCACCTCGTAATGAACGAAATAAATTACTGGAGGATATTACGGGCGCGCGTTCGTATCGAAATATTGGTAAGGCAGTGTTTCAACGCTATGCTGAGGTCAAAAAGAAAGTGGAGTTAAAAGAAGCGGGCTTAGCGACTATTGCGTTGCTTACAGAGGAAGATATTAAGGAAAAGCAAGCCGAATTGACCAACTTAAAGATTTCCCAACCTAAAGTTCAAAAGGCCTACGAGCAGCAGCGGGAGAGAATAGAAATCAGGAAGCAACTTTTGGAAGCCAAAAAGGAGGAGGAAACCTTGGCGCAAAAGGGCATCACATTACAACACTATTTTACTGATTTTGAACGCAACAGGTCGCAGTTAGCAAAACACGAGCAGTTAGCGAAATACGGACCTGATTTGCGTAATTACGATTTGACGAAAAAGGAGCATCAGCATATAGAACAGCAGCGACAAAATCTTCAAAAAACGAAAGGGGAGGAGGAAGTCCGTTTGAGAACACATTTGAAAACGATTGAAAACCTAATTAGGGATACCGTTACCAAAGAAAATGGCAATGCTAAGTTGGAGAGCTTTAGAAGTACCATTACCCGACTTCAATCTCAAGAAATTGCCAAACGGGACGAAGCCCAGTTGTACCATAGCCAATTGAAAAACTTAGTCAACAAAGTTCAACTGTTGGATTATGATTTCAACTTGTCCAATACTCCAATTGAATTTGAGAAAGAGGTAGCTCGTTTAAAAGGGAGACTTGAAGAAGCTATTGCGGCTTCAGGCGTGACTTCTTCCATCGAACTAGACCAACAATTAGATAATTTACGCACTGCTCAGGAACAAGCGCGGGAATTGCTGGATAAGAAGGGTCAGGCTATAAAATTTCAACAACAGTTAGGGGAAGCTAAGACTCACCTAATAGCAGAACAGGGAATAGAAAAAGAGACTACCGAAGCCCTTTTAACGCTCTTAAAGGAAGTAGCTGTGCTTGATACTCAAGTAACGGAACTGAAAAAGATCTTGGAGCACCAGCGTAAACATCAAAGTCTTGAACAGCACCGAACACAGTTGAAGGACGAAGAACCTTGTCCGCTCTGTGGGGCTTTAGAACATCCTTATGCGACAGTAGCACCACATTTTGATATGAATGAGGAACGCTTAAATGGCAAAGAGGCCCTATTAAAAGAAAAACGAGAGCGAAGTATAACCCTTCAAGAAAACAATAGGTTTAGGTTAGGGGAGATGCAACGTATTCAAACCGAAATTGACCAAAAAACTCAAGATAATTCAGCGTTAGATACCTATATAATGAATCTGGCAAAAGCTTTGAAATGGAATCCAAAGGATAGTTTAGAAGAACTACAAGCGCAACGAAACGTACTAGCTAAACTCATGCAGCACTTGTTAAGTTGTAAACAAGCGTTTTTGGTAAACGATGTACTTGTGGAATTAAAAGAACCGCGGCACTCATGGCAAAAAGCGCTAAACGATTATAACGCCGCCAAGGCAGAGCGTAGTAAACGGTATTCCGGTAGTACTATCGATACGGAATCAAATACCCTAAGTACAAAGCTCATTCGAAGTATCGCGTCCCAGAAAAATTTAGAAATACAAGCTACCTCCATCCAAAAACAGTTGCTAAACGCAGCACAACTACAAAATGAGCATCATGAAAAGTTGCAGTCCATTCTGTTGAAAGAAAACCTCAGCGATTTGGAACAACTACGTTTGGCTATACTGCCCGAAGAGACTGCGAACAATCATCGAAAAAGAAAAAATGAATTAGAAAGTTGGAGACTGCTCCTTACTGAAAAGGAAACTACCAATAGCAATAGCTTAAAAGTGCTGCTGGGAAAAGACGCTACCGAATTGGTGATGGAACTTCTGGAGGATAGTTTCAAGCAGGCTAAAGAAAAATGGGAGGATTTGTCGGTCAACTTGGGTAAGATTACCCAATTATTAGAAGATGACGAAAAAACAAGGAAAAAGTTTAAAAATGAGCAAACAGCACTGAATATATTAAAGAAAGACCACTTGCTTTGGAAGACGATGAACGATTTAATTGGTGATTCCTACGGGAATAAGTTCTCTAATTTTGTTCAGGATTTAACCTTGGAACAACTCATCGGTTATGCCAACAAACGCCTGTCTGAATTTACGGATCGTTACGTGCTCGACATCCCTACGGCAGACGAGGCGGAGAAGAGTGATACGCTTAAGATATTTGACACCTACATGGGCAATGCCCGTAGGTCGGTTAAGACCTTGTCGGGCGGGGAGACCTTTTTGGTAAGTTTAGCCATGGCTTTTGCCCTTTCTGATATTGCCTCTAGAAACGTTAAGATTGAATCCCTTTTTATAGACGAAGGTTTTGGAACGCTGGATCCCGAGACCTTAGATCAGGCTATCACTATTTTGGAAAAAATGCAGAACGAGGGTGACCGTTCTGTTGGAGTCATTTCTCATGTAGGGGCTTTAAAGGAACGTATAACCACTCAGGTACAGTTAGAAAAAAGTAGTTTAGGACATTCTCAGATTCGCGTGGTGCAGTAACCTTGTATAAAACCTTTGAACGGTCATCATTTTAGCTTGTGCAAAATCTTCGATGCTAGACTGTATATTATCAGCTTAGGACACTTTATTCCGATGGTTGTATAATTACTCTTCAATGAGTCCATTAAAAAACAACAACGCTCCCTCACCTACAAATGATAACTGCCTTATCCGTTTTCCTCAAGAATTAAGATTTTCTTCAACGACTTCAAGCACTTGTACTAGCGAATTTATAATCGTACGCGATTCGTGCAATTGCGCCAAAATGTATGTTGGCGAAGGTTGGGTTTGTTCTTTTGCTGTCATAAATAGCTTTTCATAATAGGTGATGCCTTCCATAAGGTTGGCGCCAAAGGTGATAAGTTGTTTTCTACGTTTTTCTGTCGGGTTTCTTTTATTCTCATCAATTTGCTTTCTATAGTATTCTAAATAGACCTGCAGTTCTTTTATGAACATATTGGGACGATCAGTTCTGCTGATAACGTTGGCTCGGTCATACACATGGTCGATCATCCTTGTAAGGGTAGTAATCTGGGAGAAATAAGCCATGTTTGGTCCGGGGCATATAGAAACACCTTCACCTTCTATTTTGGTATCCAGATTATAGGCCAAAAGAGCTGCTGTCCCCAGTCCTACACAGGTACACGATTTTTCGGTAATCTTATTATACTGGTACTCGAATTCCGATTTTGATAGTTCTTGAGATTCTAATTCTTTTAATTTGGCGACTTGATATTGTCTGGATGCGGTGCACAGTCCTTTTTCTTTATAATCTTTGTTAAGAGCTACAAATTTCTTGGGGCAGGGACTACCAGGTTTTCCGTCGGTAATCCGTTTTTCCTTTTCCAGATCCTTGGTATTGCCTTTAAGGCTATGAAAAGGGATTCCTAGAGGCGATGTATTACTTAAATAGAGATCATCTTCTTTGGCCTGTACTAATTTTTCTAAAGTTGCCTTATCTACCGTAGTAGCTTCGGGTACTAAAAGAAAGGCGGAGCCCCAACCTACGGAATCCACACCATATTCGTTGATAAGAAAGTCGTGTTCTTCTGCTGTTCCCACGCCACCTTGAGCACTTAGTTGTAATGGGAGCGCAGTTGTAGGCACGGTACGTTCTTTATTTTTTAGAGCATTTGACAATACTTCAAATACAGATTTGATGAGCTCCTCACGATTTTCCTTGAATTGTTGCAAAATAGGCCCCATGAGATAACCGTCTGTTGCAAAAGCATGACCGCCACAATTTAAACCGGATTCTATACGGTATTCGGAAACCCAGATTCCTTTTTTTGCTAAAAACTTGCCCTGGATTAATGCAGAGCGGTAATCACTTACTTTAAGAACTATTTTCTTTTTTATGTTGCCATTGGCATCGGGATAAAAATCTTCGAATTGCTCTAGATAGGCATAGAGCCGCGGATTCATTCCTGCAGAAAGAACGACGGATGATTCTAGTTCACTGTTAGCAAAACCTCTAAGTGCTGCGTGAGCATCGTTGTATTCGCCAGGTAACTTCTCCTTTTTTACGTAATTGTCTTTATCCACCTTAGTCATTATATTCACGTCTATACTACCCATGGGCATATGGTTCTTTACCCAATTCCCAATATCCTTTACATGAAAGGTATCCTTGGTTCGTTGGTAAAACTCCTGTTTAAAAGTAGAGGTGTCCGGCAGCATATTAAAATATGCTTTAATATCGTTGGTCGTTTCTGTGCTAGATTGTTTGAATTCTTCAAATTTTGTTTGGGCAATTCCGTGAATCATGTCTAAATAGGACGTAATTCGTTTTGCCCTAAAATCTTCCATTTTGTCCGTAATTTCCTTGTACGGGAGATTGAACTTTCCGCAATACATTTTGCGAAGTTTTTCCAGAAGTATATCATCTACCAAAGAGATAACAGAATCCACTCCAAAATGCGCAACTTTTAAAGGAGAATCTATGGTAAAGCCGATGCCCATTACGGGAATGTGAAAAGAATGTGCATATGTCATAAAACGTTTTTATTTTTTGTGGCGTTTATATCTTTTGGTTAGCGTAAATAGCCTATAAATCATCTGATTAACGAACAAAATTGATGGTATTTTACTAGTTAAAATATGATTTTTGTCAGGTTATACTTAAATAAAAAAGGGTTTATTTACAATTATTCATTTAAAAAATCTAATATGAATATGCCTATCTTGCACGGAATAAATGACATCCTTTAAACCACATATTATTACCGCAATGGCTTACTTTTTTATAGCTGCGGTATTGGGGTTTGTATTGCGATTTTTCTCCGTATTAGAAATTCCTATAACCTATAAGTTCTTTGTGCATACCCATTCACATATTGCCCTTTTAGGATGGATTTATGTGGCGCTAACAACCCTTATTTACAAGGTATATGTACAGCAAGAAGAACATGATAAACGCTACAAAACTATTTTCTGGTGTACCCAAATAACGCTTTTGGGTATGTTGTTTAGCTTTCCGTTTCAAGGCTATGCGCTATTCTCTATTATTTTTTCTACCTCCTTTTTGTTCGCTTCCTACGCCTTTTTTTGGTTGTTTGTGTCGCGTGCTAAACCGGAAGTGAAGGAAACTCATTCTTATAAATTGATGAAGGCAGCCCTCTGTTACATGGTGCTATCCAGCATTGGTCCTTGGGCTCTGGGTGGTATCATGAGCGTTTTAGGGCCAGAATCTATTTGGTACCGCATGGCTATCTATTTTTATCTTCATTTTCAGTATAACGGGTGGATGATTTTGGCCTTGGTAGCCTTGTTCTTTTATGTTTTGGAGCAAAAAAACGTGGTCCTGGCAGAGCGTTCCTTTGAGCGCTTTTTTTGGTTGCTTAATTTAGGGATTGTGGGGTCCTTTTTACTATCTACCTTATTTGCGGAGCCTCCAGTATTCCTTAATCTAATTGGTGGTTTAGGTGCAGTAGTACAAGTATTGGCTTTTATGCTCTTGGTAAAGGAATATCTTTCTTTAAAAGTAGGGGAGAAGTTGCGACTCTCTGTTATGGAAACATTTTTGTTACGTGTTTTTGTGCTTGCTATAGCTATTAAAATGATAGCACAGATAGTTTCCGCTCTACCTTTTTTCGTTGATGTTATAACTATCTATATTGATTTTGTTATCGGTTATTTGCATTGGACATTTTTGGGTGTGCTTACGCTCGGTATTTTCTTTTTCTTAGAATATTTTAAGTTTATCTCACTAAATAAATATATGATATGGGCTTATCTTTTAGGGTTTATAGTTACCGAGGCTTTGATTTTTTACAGGGCCCTAGCTGGGTGGCAAGGAATTTTACTGATTAATGAATATCCAGAACTTTTGGCTTTGGCCAGTTTGCTTATTGTCGTTAGCCTTGGTCTTATTTTTGTTGATTCTACAGCTTCTCTCGAGGAGAATCAAAATAAGATAGTATAGCATTTCATATCGTTACTTAGTTCAAACAATAGGATGATATTTATCATATTTCTAGAATTGTGATAAGCGTAATTTTAATGTCTTAACTAAAAATAAAATAAGATGAAAAAACGTGTACCAATAACCGAAATAATGACTAAAAATGTGTTAACCTTAAACACGAAGGATACCTTGGAGACCGCCGAAGAACTGTTCAAAAAGAATAAAATTAGACACGTACCCATAATTTCTGGGAAACAAGTTATAGGAATGCTAAGTTATACGGATTTGATGCGTATTAGTTTTGCAGATGCGGTAGGTGATGATGAGTATGAGGTAGATACGACCATCTATAATATGTTTACGATAGAGCAAGTAATGGCAAAGGATGTTGTTTCCGTTACTTCGAACACTACCATACAAGAAGTTGCTGAATTTTTGTCCAAGAAGGAATTTCATGCACTTCCAGTGGTTGAAAATGATGAATTGGTAGGGATTGTGACCACCACGGACTTAATTCAATATTTATTGGCGCAGTACTAATCAAAATTCAGTTATAATAAGAGGGCTTCCAATAAGTGTTAGTAGCTTTCTTTTTTATTCAATACCTTATATTGCAGTACTATTAAAATCTATTTGGGCTATTTTTTCTTTATGCAGGAAAAGAATATAGCCGATAGCGTTAAATAATTTTTTAGATGATTTTAGAACTAACGGAAAACTACGGGCATATTTTTGATGCCGAGCTTTTAGATGAAATAGATGCTTGCGCTGTTCTTAAGAATGTGCCGGAAGGAGGAAAGTTGATAGAAATAGGGGATTATATTAAATCGATGCCGCTTTTACTGTCGGGTGTTATAAAAGTACTTCGTGAAGACGATAATGGTGATGAACTCTTGTTGTATTTTTTGGAACATGGTGATACCTGTGCCATGACTTTAAATTGCTGTATGACGCAGTCCAAAAGTGAGATTCGTGCCATCGCCGAGACAGATGCAAAGCTTATCATGATTCCTATTCAAAAAATGGAGGAATGGATGGCAAAATACCAGCGATGGCGCAATTTTGTTTTAGAAAGTTATAACAATAGATTAAATGAACTCTTGGAAACTCTTGATAGTATCGCTTTTTTAAATATGGACCAACGCTTGCTGAAGTATTTAAGAGATAAGGCAAGGGTAACCAATAGCACAATTATCAATAACACCCATCAAGAAATAGCGTATGAACTGCACACCTCCAGAGTGGTGGTTTCCCGGTTGCTTAAGAAACTGGAGAATATGGGAAAAATTAAATTGAACAGAAACCATATCCAGATTTTGAATTTGGAGTAATTAAGCTTACTTGCGTTGCTAAATTAAGATTAATCACAAAGACAAAATAAGACTACAAAAATCATACTAAGAGAAATATTCTTTACTTGTTTATTTTACTTTTTTCTGCTAACTGCTAACTGCTAACTGCTAACTGCTAACTGCTAACTGCTAACTGCTA
>CAZDOW010000112.1:0-9199 GCA_964507115.1 uncultured Maribacter sp. | reverse complement strand
AAAAGTTATAGCCATGGATATCGTCTACATAGCCATTGCCATCATCATCTTTATTGTTCCCCGGTTTTTCTTTTTTGTTGGTCCATAGCACCCCATCCAAATCTTCATGACTTAAATCTATTCCGGAATCTAAAACCGCAACGATTACCTTTTTACCTTTTTTGTTCTTGATGATGTCCTCGTACGCTTTATCAACGCTCATTCCAGGAATAGTATCTGATACTAGGTCTAAATGACCCCAGTTTTTCTTCTCTTTTGTAGTAAGGTCTGTAATCTTTAAGGGGGTAGTATCTATGTCTTTAACGGGGGTAAGTATTAATCCTCCTGTGCTTCCGCATCCTACAAGTGTAAGTAAGGAAAGAAAGAAAATGGACTTCGAAACAGTACTCGTCATATCTAAATATTAGTGTTAATATAATTTATTTATAGTTTTTATAGCGCATGTTTAGCTGCTTAACTTACCAGACGCCAAAACGACAAAGGTATTAATTAAAGACTTCATCAAAAGTGTATATTTTATCCAAACGCACCCCTTTTTCGGTATGTTTTAGCGTGCATAACTGGTTATGGGCATCGTGTTCGAAAAAGAGGTAGATATCATTTTCTACGGCATAGTTTAAAAACAGTTCTTTTTCCTTTATGGTAATAAGCGGACGGGTATCATACCCTATAACATAAACTAAAGGAATATGGCCCACAGTAGGTATTAAATCGGCCACAAAAACGATAGTTTTACCTTTATATGTAATTTGTGGAAGCATTTGTTTGTCGGTATGTCCGTCTACAAAATGAATTCCAAATCCTAACGCTGATTTTTTACAAAATGGAAGCTGGGTGACGGGCAAAAAATTGAGTTGGCCACTTTCTTTCATGGGAAGTAAATTTTCCTTTAGAAAGGAAGCTTTTTCCCTAGCATTTGGTTCGGTGGCCCATTTCCAATGATCTTCATTCGTCCAAAACTTAGCGTTCTTAAAAGCAGGTTCGTATCCTGTATGATCTTTGTTCCATTGTATACATCCCCCACAATGATCAAAATGCAAATGGGTCATAAAAACGTCCGTGATATCATCTCTATGAAATCCGTTCGCTGCCAAAGAAGAATCTATATCATAATCGCCCCACAGGTGATAATAGCCAAAAAACTTGTCGGATTGTTTGTTCCCTAAGCCAGTGTCTATTAAGGTAAGCCGGTCGCCATCTTCTATCAAAAGACTTCTGGCCGCAATGTCTATAAGGTTATTAGCATCCGCCGGATTGGTTCGTTGCCAAATGGTCTTGGGAACAACGCCGAACATAGCGCCACCATCTAACTTAAAATTACCAGTTTCAATGGGAAAAATTTTCATGAAAGCCAAAATAATAAAACCTAATGAAAACCTAGGTTTATTAAGAAGATATTATCATTTCGAGTTTATATTAAAAAGCCTATTTTTAGCCTTCACACCAAACCAAATTGAAAAAACTAGAACGTAGTTTGTCCCTTACATCTGTTGTTGCCATTAGTATTGGCGGTATGTTGGGCAGTGGTATATTCGTGCTTCCGGGTTTAGCAGCTGCAAAAACGGGTTCTTCGGTTTGGCTGGCTTATCTTTTGGCCGCAGTCTGTATTTTACCTGCAGCCTTATCAAAGTCGGAACTAGCAACTGCAATGCCTTCATCTGGTGGAACCTATGTCTATATTGAGCGTGCTTTTGGCCCTCTTTTAGGCACCATAGCAGGTATAGGTCTTTGGCTTTCTTTATTGCTTAAAAGTTCTTTTGCCCTAGTCGGTTTTGGGGCATACTTGACTGTTTTGGTTAATATAGAGCCCGGTTTAACAAAATATGTAGCGCTTGTATTCTTAGTGATTATATTGCTTTTAAATATCTTGGGAGTAAAGAAGGTAGGAAAGGTTCAAATTGTAATCGTATCCATAAGTCTGGTTAGCCTTGCTTTAATTTTGATTTTTGGACTTCCAAGAACTTCCACTGAACTGCTAGACCCTTTTTTACTTGATGGTAATATGGGACTGTTTACAACAGTGGCTTTTGTATATATTTCTTATGCAGGTGTTACTAAAGTTGCAGCCATTGCCGGTGAAATTAAGAACCCAAGTGTTAACCTGCCAAGGGCTATGATTTTGTCACTTTTTATTATGACAACGATTTATGTTGTTGTGGCTTTTGTTTTGGTAGGAAATCTTCCTTTAGAGGAACTACAAACAGATATTAAACCCATATACACTATTGCCAACCTTTTGGGTGGAAGTGTTATTGGTTATATAGCCGCAATTGTAGGGGTAATTACATTGATATCTATGGCGAATTCTGGGGTGCTGGCAGCATCTAGATTTCCTTTTGCCATGGCTATAGATAAGCTATTGCCAGATTTTATGTCTAAAATACATTCTAAATATTTAACCCCTGTCGTAACAATTGCAATGACCTGCTTCGTTATGGCCTTGGTCATTTTATTTTTAGATGTTGAAAAGATTGCAAAATTGGCTAGTGCATTTATGGTGATGATGTTTATTCTTGTAAACGCCTGCGTTATTGTTTTAAGAGAAACCTCAGCGCAGTGGTACGCTCCTCCTTACAAATCTCCTTTGTATCCTTTTGTTCAATTATTTGGTATAGGAAGTGGTATTGCTTTATTAATTCTTCTCGGCTTAGGACCTTTATTGGCCATTATTGCCATTTTTACCGTAGGAGTTTTAATCTATTTTTATTTTGGAAAAGATGCCACAAGAACTGGAATCTTAAGAAAATATGGGCACAGACCAGCATTGTATCTTTTTTATAAAAGAAAGGGCAAAGAGATAACGTATAGAAACAATCAATCCGAAGTATTACAAAATTTAGATGGAAACTTAGCCTCTGATGCAGGTGTCGTAGTACCGCTCTTAGGGAATGAAACTTCTCCTGAAATGCTAGTAGAAATTGCTGCTGCTATAAACAAAAGAGATAAAGTGCAAACTGTAAATATTACAGAAGTACCTAATCAAACTTTTTTGGATGCTATGGTAGAGGAAAGTCCAAAGATAAACTCCTTGGAAAGACGTATTTCTCAATTAGCTATTTCTAAAAACATTACTATAGATTTTGAAGCAGCCGTTACACATGAAATTTCAGATACAATTCATGAACTAAGTAATCAAACCCATTGTGATTGGTTGGTTATGGGATGGAACGGTAGGGCACACAACGGTATTTTAGTAAGCAACCCCATAGGGTGGTTGTTAACCAATATAAATTCTGATTTTGCCCTTTTTAAAGATGTAGGGGTTAGACATATTGGCAAGGTGCTTTTAGCTCTTAGACCAGGGCGTAAGGACAAAAATTTTATAGCAGTAGCCGATAGAATTTGTACTTTTTATGGCGCCTCATTAACCTTATTACATGTTGTTTCAGAAAGTATGAGGGAAGAAGACGAGAAAGCCATACGAGAGAATTCATTGAGAATTTTACAAAAAGGACCCGCTAAAAGCTCCGTATTAATTGAAAGGAGTAATGATTCTATTACCACTATCGCAAATATGTCTGCAAGCTATGATTTATTGATTCTTGGAACTCCGCAAAAGGATAATTGGCTTAGCATCTTATTTGGCACCGGCAAGGATAAATATACAGAAAGATCTGCCTGCTCTGTTTTACGACTTACCATGAAAGACCATTAATTTGATTTTAAACTAAACGCAATACTCGTTTTTTAAAGTATTATTTTTACAAAAAAAAGAATGATTGAATTAGCTGGAATCATTATTCTTGGAATTATTGCACAGTGGGTAGCTTGGCGGTTAAAATTGCCAGCCATCCTTCCTTTGATACTTATAGGGTTATTGGTAGGTCCCATAGCGACATTATATACTGAAGATGGCGCAAAACTCATAGAACCTATTTGGAACGGAGAAAAAGGCTTATTTCCTGGAGACGGTCTTTACTATTTTGTATCCTTAGCGATAAGCATAATCCTTTTTGAGGGAGGACTAACCCTAAAACGTTCTGAGATAAAAAACGTGGGGCCAGTCATTACCAAATTAATCACCTTGGGCTCCTTAGTTACCTTTATAGCAGCAGGCTTTGCTGCACACTTTATTTTTGACCTTAGTTTACAAATTTCCTTTTTATTCTCTGCATTAATCATCGTAACTGGCCCTACCGTTATAACCCCTATTCTAAGAAATATTCCGCTTAAAAAAGACGTGTCCACCATCTTAAAATGGGAAGGAATTCTAATTGATCCTATAGGCGCCTTAGCGGCGGTATTGGTTTTCGAATTTATTAGTGTTGGTGGTGGTGAAGCCTATACCGTGACTGCTTTAATCGAATTTGGAAAAATCTTGCTTTTTGGATCTACCTTCGGCTTTACATTTGCTCATGGCTTAGCCTTTGCTATTAAAAAGAACTTTATACCTCACTATCTGCTCAATGTAGTTTCCTTGTCAGTAGTATTATTGGTTTTTGTGGAGTCTGATATTTTTGCCCATGAATCTGGACTTTTAGCAGTTGTAGTCATGGGAATGGTGATGGGAAACATGGATTTACCCAACCGTAAGGAACTGCTCTATTTTAAGGAATCTCTTAGTGTTTTATTAATATCTATTCTATTTATACTCTTGGCGGCCAATATCAATATTTCCGATCTTGAACTGATCTTGACATGGAAAACTATTGGTTTATTTGCCATAATTGTATTTCTCATACGTCCGCTAGGTGTTTTCTTAAGTTCGGCTGGCTCCAACCTTTTGTTAAAAGAAAAACTCTTTATAAGCTGGGTAGGTCCCAGAGGAATCGTTGCTGCGGGTATTGCATCCCTTTTTGGATCTAAATTGATTTCTAGAGGAGTCCCTGGGGCCGAATATATAACCCCCTTAGTATTTATGATTGTTCTGGGTACGGTATTACTCAATGCCACTACGGCCCGTATGTTTGCCAAGGTTGTCAAGGTCTTCTTAAACAAATCAGAAGGTATACTCGTCATCGGGGCATCGAAAGCATCAAGGCTTATCGCCGATTACCTACACAAGAATAACAGGCATGTAGTGCTTATAGATAATAATGAGAGTAATGTAAACAAAGCCACAAAGCTTGGTCTAGAGGCTTTTTCCGCTAATATTTATTCCGATTCACTTAGCGATTATTTAGAGTTAAGCGATATGGGGTACTTAATGGCATTAACCGGCAACTCCGACATAAACAAATACGCTTTAGATAAGTTTGAAAAGGATTTTGGCGAAAACGGTTCATTTAGATTAGTAGATGCCGATGAAATGAACGACCCTGAAAACAATCCAAAAGAAGGTCTTTTTTCACATACCGATGATTTTATAAAATTAACCGAAGCGGCAAGGAAGAATCCTATTATCCATGAAATACCGCTCAACGATACACAGCATTACGAAGGCCTAATTGAAATTACCAAAGCCGACCAAGATATCGTTCCTTTGTTCCTTAAAACTCCCAATGGAGATCTTAAAATAATCTCGGCCTTTAGTAAGGATTTTAATGATATACAAGAAGGTTACAAACTTGCCTATCTTGGAAAGTTATTACCTACTGATGCTATAAAGTAATCGTTCTGTTTTAAATATAGCCAATAGCTTTCATTTTACTAAGCGCTTTTCTAAACAACAAGATGTTAGTGTTTGCTCGTGGTATCCACCAGTAAATACAAGCTTTTCCATATTCACAACGTATTTTCCTACATTCACAACAAACTTTATCATAGGGCACCAAACCACTGTAGGTTTGTTCTAACGTTTAATACATAAACCAATCATATGAAAAAGTTAGTTTTTAGTGTAATGGCAATTGCCAGTTTAGCATTTGTAGGATGTTCAAACGATGATGATGATGATGATAATTCTTCCTGTGCTACATGTTCCATAGATTTTTTAGGCACACCAATAACTTCAGAATATTGCGATAACGGTGACGGCACAATTACGGTTACCACGCAAGGCGTATCTCAAACTGAAGATTTAGACGGTGTTACCTTTGCACAGTTCATAAGTGCTTTTGAGGTATCAGGACTTGGTTCTTGTAACTAGAAGTAGTCCACTAAAGCTAGAAAAGTATAGTATTTACCAACTTTGATAGCCCAACTATAATTTTAGTAAAAGATTTGATAGTTATTCTTATAATGATGTTGTTTCGTTTAGAACGCAGTGTTAAAAGATAGCGATCAGGTCTTTTTTGTTTTATACTATCTCCTATTGTATGTCACAAATTGATACTAATCATTTTTATAAAAATATGCTCTAAAATCCCTTTATTTAAAATCTAACTGAAGCGCATATTCCTAGCCGTTCGGAAATTATTTTCCGTCAATAAAATGAACATCAAAAAAGTCACTTAATTTTATTTAATAAGCAGTACCCATGGATTTTTATCAGGTGCTTTAAATATATTTAAAGTCGCCTTTCCTGTTTCTATTGTATTACCATTTTTCGGATTTACCCAGCTGTAGGAAAGGTAGTTAGGCAGGTTTTCTATTTCTATGGTACCACCTTCGCTTAGGTAAGAAATATATAATTCGCTTTCTTTTACCAGAAGAGGCTTTCCATGAGATAAATCCCATCGTTTTTCCATATCAGTAATGTCAAGTCCCCTTAAAATCTTGCCCACATTTCCGACATAGGTAGCTCCTTCCATTTGCAGGGCTTCCTGCCAAGAAGTTGGCTGATCGGTCCAAGCGGGCCATCCTTCCTCTGTAGGGCTTATTTTCCATTGCCAAAGTGTTGCCGCACCATAGACTACTCCCATGGTACCACCATGCATCAATTGCATCCAAGCTTCCTCCCCTTGCCACCAGCCAAGTCCGTTTTTAGCGTTGGCCATCCCTTCGTAGGTTGGTTCCCCATTAGCCACTGCTTTTGTGGGTAAATTGTCGTACATGCGTTGTACTTTGTGGTATAGGTGCTCGCTGTTGTGGCCGGTTTGTGCCCATTGAAAATCGAGCCAAATAGCCTCTTGAAAACTTTTATTATGGTGAAAGCAGTGCGACGCATCATTCTGTGCCCAAGTGGCAAGAAAATCGTCACAGGGGTTGTAGTGGATTCCAGTAGGTTGGCCGTAAGCATCCCATGTTTCAAGCATTTTTCCACTTTCAAGAATCCCTGGGTCCATTCCGTTGTGGTCAGCTCCTAAAAGCCAAAAAGCTGGTTGACTTCCGTAGCGTGCCAATAGGTATTTACAATAACGGACATATTCTTGGGCAGCTATGGTTTTCCCCAAAGTATCAAGTCCTTTCCATCCATAACCATGAAAGACAGGCTGAAAAACAGGAACGATTTCATGCTGCAAAAGTACAGTTACTAGCGTATCGAAATACTGAAAGTAATCTATATTCATTTGGTTAAGGTGGCCTTCTGACAAGTCGCTAAATGCTCTTTTAAAACCTTGCTCGGTATTTCTTTCGTTTGGGCCTTCCGCTTGCATATCAGGCTGAACGGTCATCATTAACGCCGTATTAAAGCCTTTTTCTTGGCGGTCTTTAGCGTAGATTTCCACCTGTTCCGTAGTGGCGCGAAACGGAATAGCCCATGGTGTATCTCCCACAACTAAAAAAGATTTTCCGGAGTGGTGTATTACATTCCTGTGGCCTGACGACATTTTTAATAGTCCATTTTTTAGCAGTTGATTCTTTGAAGTGTTCACAATCGATTTCAATTGCCCCGACTTTCCGTGTAGGCCCTCATCTTGGACATTGGAAGTAAAAGATGTCCATGTCCAGATGCTATTGAAGTCTGGTGGGGCAAAACGAACTTTCCATGCATCACTGCCATCCCAAAACGCGGGCCTAACCAAGGTGTCGCCATGTTGATTGGTAAACGAGGCCCAAACATCAACATCCGTATAGGCATTACTATATACTAAAGTAGCGGTAAGTGTAATTTCATACGTACGCCATTGTTCAACTTCAATACGGGATTCTTGTGCGTTTAAGTCAAACAGGTTCAGGAAAATGATGAGAAAAAAGAGTACAGACTTCATAGGCAATAACTTTTGCGACAATGGGTTAGGAAGATAGGGAAAAATCATACGTCACAGCACCCTTTGAAATGCTCCTTTCTCCTTTGAGTTTTGCAAAAAAGCCCCGTATTATTCTCTCATGGGAGTTCTAGTAAAAATCGAAAATTACACGTTTAGTAAATTTTTGTGCTGAGTTTTCAGTGCACCGTAATTCCCTTTATCCTTTCCCGATTTTTTTGATTGACAGGTAGCTATACCAAAAAATTCATAGTTAAGTTTTCGACACTTTCTATTTTGTCTCTTTGTAAACCCTTACCCAATCTATAATCATCTGGACGGGTAAATCTTTTGAATCTATTTCGCCCACCCATGAACCACCTAACTGCATATCCAACATAATATAAAAGGATTGGTCAAATGGCCACTGAGAAGAATCGACATTGGTCAGCTTTGGGTAGGTAAGGGTTTCTTCTCCATTTACGGTAAAAACCAACCTTTCTGGAAACCATTCCATACCATAGGTATTGTATTCTTCAGGGTTTACACTAACAGTCGTATAACGTTGCGGAAGCTCTTTTTTAAGCTCTAGGGTATAATAGGAATGTATGGTCTGGTATACCTTGTTCTCAAAGTTGAGATGCTCCATAAGGTCAATTTCTCCGTTTCTAGGATAATCACCATATTTTGGTTCGTCCGCCAACATCCAAAGCGCAGGCCAGGCCCCTTTAGCTTGTTCAAGTTTTGCCCTTATTTCAATCTTACCGTACTGAAAGGCAAACTTGCCTTTTGTGGTCACCCCTCCAGTAAGGTAGGGTACGGTGTCTTTGGATAGGTCGGGGTTATTGATGCCTCTTAAAAAAAGTTTGCCGTCTTTTATTTTTAAGCAATCCTCCTGGTCTGACATATAATTCCCCCAGTCCGCTTTATTTCTTTTGATAAGACTCCATTTATTTGGGTCAAGAAAATCAGGCGTATCAAACGTATCTTCCCAAACCAATGTCCAGCCTTCTTTTTTATTTGAAGATGTTTGGTTCTTGACTGAAGAACAACCGATACTAAAAAGGCAGATGAAAACACAAAAATATAAGTGTTTCATTAATCATTTAACTTAAGTACTGCCATAAAAGCTTCTTGAGGAACTTCTACGTTACCCACTTGACGCATACGTTTTTTGCCTTTCTTTTGTTTTTCCAAAAGCTTACGTTTACGCGAAATATCGCCACCATAACATTTGGCGGTAACATCTT
>CAZDOW010000111.1:1617-9256 GCA_964507115.1 uncultured Maribacter sp. | reverse complement strand
TTGTATCTGCAGGAATTTTAATTATCAAGAAAAAAATCAAAATACCAATAGAATAACTTACCATTTTTAGTTTGTTTGCTGAATTAAAAACCAAAACGGAACGAATGAAAAAGAAGGATATACTATTATTGTACCAATTCTTCAACTAGTTTTGATTCCTCTTCTGTTAAATCTGTTCCCTTTATAGAGATAAGGAGTTCTTTTAGCTTTATAAAACTATCCATTGGTACCACTTCAGCGTTAAAATCTATTTGGGTAAACAATCTCTTTATCTCCCGAATTGCTTTTAATTTTAAGGGATCCTGAATAGGATTATTTAGCGTGCCTTGCTCAATCATAATGAGTTTGTATTTAATCATAATGCTTAATTTTTACACAAAAGTATTTCAGGAAATCACGATACTTTACGACACGCGATGTCATATTAATTAAAATGGTTAATTTCAATTCTCGTCCAGACACTGCCAGCATGAAGAAATATTCATCAATTGGAGAATTGTTAATCGATTATCGTACTTTAAATAATATCTCTCAAATAGAACTTGCTTCAGAATTTGAAGTAGACATTCGCACAATACAGCGGTGGGAGAAAAATATAACCTTATTAAAACCTGATAAGGAAGAGGAAATGGTAGATGTCACTTTTATACCCTATCAAGTCATACGTAATTTAAACGCACCCGTCTCTATCCCTACATTTTATGATCTTGAATTAAGAAAATATTCTTTATCTAGCATTGGTACCGAATTACCCAATCCACATTGGGTAGAATCTAAAATGAACTATGCAACAGAAAGATTAAGAACCATTTCACACAATTCGGATATAGATAATATTATAAGATGTTCCTTGGTTCAAAAGCATATATCAAAACCGATACGGAAAGAGTTAATTTTAAAGGCAGTAACATTACTTCCAGAATTAAATTCAATCCTCTTTGATAGTTCTGGATATTATGCAGGGCATATTGTGTTTTTTCCTATAACGCAAAGCTGCTATACTAAAATTAGAGATAAGTCTATGAAAGAAGAAGACTTGTCAGAACTAGATTTTATTGATTATAAGAAAGAAGACAATCCTGTTTTTTATGCATATGATATAAGTACAGACTGTAACGAAAACATGTATTATATCAGTGGAGCACTCTTGAGGTTCTTTAAAGAGCTTAATAATAAAAAGTATTTATATGCCAGCTATGCATCAAGAGATGATACTTATGAATTTAATAAACAGTTAAGGGTAACAATAGTTTGGGAAGATAAAATCAAACAAAAGGAACTAAAAAGCAAAGCACCACCAAGATTATATGAAGGGAATTTTGAAAATTTTTTTAATGAATAGTTTTAAATAATTAAGGTAAATTAACTACCTATAGTACTATAAAGAAATCATTAGACAGCGTTATAAAGGAACGCTTATTTTAACTAGATTCTTCATTCTTTTTCTTTTATTCTTGTTTATTAATTTCTTCTTTAGCCTTGCACTCTTCTTCTAATTCTTTTAATACATGAGTAGTAGTACTCGATAATTAGTAAGGGTTTTGAAGAAGAAAAAAAATGATGACAAAAAGCCTTCTTTCCTTTTACAACCACACTAAAGAATTTCTAATTCTGAAAATGCGGGGTATTTTTTCTATGTAGATTTTACTTATAATAGTAGTTGTATTATCTTAGTTCTACAATTAGGCAACAGTAATAACTATATTCCATTGTTACCAAACATTAAAATAATAATTATATGAAAAAATGGAGTTTTAAAGTAAAAAATAATGTTCAAGAAATTATTAATAAACTAGACGCTACACTTGGATCTATTGATGGATTTGTTTTTAATATAGATACTAGCAAAAATGATTCAGTAACATTTAAAGTACGTAAACGAGGTTTATATGCATTTTATCTTGTGTTCATTAATAAAATCATTGTAAACGGAAAGATTTTAAGAACAGACACTGAAAATGAGACCAGTATAGATATTTCTTTTACGCAATACTTTTTATGGAAATTGGTAATCTTTGCAAATATGTTTGTGGCTTTTGGTTTTCTAATTGCGATAATATCCGGAATAAGCCGGAGTACTTCCATGTACATAGCTGGAGGAATATTAGTAGCAATAGGCATTGTATTGTGGATAGCTGTACAGAAGAAATTTGAAAAGGATATTCAAGAATATAAGATATTAATTTCTGAAATATTAGTGCCTTAAAGAAGGATAAACGTTTGGTAACCCTGTATATAATTATTTATTGCCAATCGCCTACTCTGGTCTAGGTTAACAAAAACCAACTGCTACTTCTACCGTGGTTCTTACTATTATGATAAAGTATGAATACTATCTCCTAAGTATGTTTTTCCTTGTGCAACAGCACTAGAACAGTTATAATTCTAAAAAATGTGGGATATAATCAATAATTACATCCCATTGTTGTGGTGCATTTGATGCAACCATTCGATAAAAATTGCATCTACAGGAAAACGAACTGTATTAAAATGAAAAAAATACTAATCTTAACAGTATTCGGAATACTAATTTTGAGTTGTTCAAATGATGATGATAATGGAAATTCAAGTTCCTGTGATTTTAAAACTTTAATAAGTGAGGAACAATATACAAATGCACCTTCTGGCCAACTAACAGTTAATAGTCTAGCCATAGACGACAACTGTTTGAAAATTAGCTTTAGTTCGGGAGGTTGTAATGGAGATACTTGGAAATTAAAATTGATTGACTCAGGAATTATTCTAGAATCGTTTCCACCGCAAAGGAATTTAAGATTATCGTTAAAAAATGAGGAATTATGCGAAGCATTTATCACCAAGGTGTTAACGTTTGATATTTCAAACTTACAAGTTGATGGAAACCAAGTTCAATTGAACATTACAAATTCTGAAGAAAATATTTTGTACGAATATTAAAAACGAAAGCACAACACCATATAATTAATTACTGCCCATCTACTAAGCTGCATTAGGGCAACAAAGACCAACTTCTACAGTAGTCGTTACGACTATAATCACAATGGATATGGTCTTCAAAGTACATATATTCATGTGCAACAGCACTACAACAACTATAATGCTACATAGGTAAGGTCTTGTTTTTAAATGTATTGTAGTATTTTAGTCCAATACGTGAGGTATCATCCCTAACTATATTCCGTTGTTAGTGGCAAATGAAAATTAAATCTGTAACAATAATCAAATTATCGCATCCTTTTAAATGAACACTACTACCAAAATAATGCGATTAAGAGACTAAAACAATTGAAATAATAAAGCCAACCACTACTTCACATGCTAAAAATCTTTAGAAAAATCTTAGGTTTATAGTAATTCATAAGGTCCAATTTTGGAAAAAAATTTAGCAAACATATTTTATAAAACCGATAAAACAAAAACCCCATCAAGAATTATTATTTGGGTTTTTCATAAATTAATTCATACTTAATTCAAATTACTTTCAAATTTTATACCCTTAATTTCTGTAATCTTAAGTGATTTAGAATAGTTCAACAAGAATTCTACGGTTTGTGGTTGGGCCTTAACAAGTTTACAACCTTTATTATGCTTCGTGTATGTCTTTTCCATGTCTATTTTCAGTTTTGTTTCACTACTAAAACGTCACATTAAATAATTGTATTCAAACCATTCGTCCTCATGTCAATAAATTCGTTTAATAGACCTAAGGCTCTAAAAGTTCGTTAAAACCTCCTCAAAAATTAAAGCGCGTCATTGCTAATGGCAAATTCCAAAAGAACGAATGCTTTAGAGAATTTTTTGGGATTTGGTAATTGTGTTACATCAACCATTCTTTACGGTCCAAACTCCTATACTGAATCGCTTCAGGTATCTACCCCAATGTGTAACTCTGAACTATAAAATCAGGACTACGCTACTCCATTCAAATCCTTGGTATGAAATAAAACATAGTACTATTTATCAGGAAAGCTGTGAATTAATTATTTACGTACCTTCAAGAAGTAACCGTCAACCACTACTTCACATGATTAAATTCTTCCGTAAAATCCGTCAGCAACTCCTTACTGAAAACAAGTACATTAAATATTTACTCTATGCTATTGGAGAGATTATACTAGTTGTTATAGGAATTCTTATTGCATTAAATATTAATAATACTAACGAAATACGTAGACAGCGTATCCAAGAATTGCATTATCTAAAAAACATTAAAACTGATTTAAAACTAAATGTAGTTCATTTAGACAAATACATAGAAATGAGAAATTCAACTATCAATTCAGCCCGTATTTTAGTAGAACATTTTGAAGGAAAAATGATTGAAGACTATGAAGAATTTAACGGTCATACCATAAATATTTACACTTGGCGAAAATTTTTTCAGATTAATAACACCTTTCAAGAGCTAGTTAATTCTGGAAATTTTTCATTAATTTCTAACGATACTATTAAAAGTGCCTTGCTCAATATTGAAACTTTGTACAAAGTTATGAAGGACGAAGAGGCTCATTTTAGATATGACTCTGAAAAATTATTATATGACCCTTATTTTGAAAAAATAGATACGAATCCTTTGGTTCAAAATTTCACCTATCAAATGTCTGGAGGTAAAGCTGGCAAAAGAATACCTCTTACGATTAGAAATTTTCAACCAATGCTAGATGATATAAAGCAAAAAAATGGTTTCGTTATGGCTGAATATGAATTTACTGTTATGAATGTGCACTTAAAGGAAATAAAAGTCATGTGCAATCAACTTATGCAGTTGATTGCATTAGAATTAGAAAAATAATATAGGGCTAATAAAAAACTGAGGTAAAAAACAAGGCTGTTCTTCATGCTGGCCAACCGCTAACCAATGATAAAATTCTTTAGTGGGCGGTGCGTAAAGAAAATGCCTGGCAGACATTTTTAGTAAACGAGCCAGTCCGCCGCATTGAAATTATAAATAAAAAGTATGATTAAGTTTTTTAGGCACATGAGACAACGACTACTCTCTGAAAACAAATTCAGTAGATACCTCTTGTATGCTATTGGTGAAATAGTACTTGTAGTTATAGGAATACTTATTGCACTCTCTATCAATAATGCCAACGAAATCGATAAGTTGAGGCAAAAGGAAATCACGCTACTGACGGAAATGCGACAAAACTTGACAGTAGACCTGCTGGATCTTGAGTACAATATTAAAGGGAATGCCAGCCGTATTCTGGCCAATGAAGCGGTGCTAGCTGCCCTGACCAACAGAACACCCATGCATGATTCTCTAAAGGGCCATTATGGAGGCATATTTGGCAATTATCAGTTCAGCGAAAATACTGCGGCTTGGGCAACTCTCATGTCAGTTGGCTTGGATCTGGTCTCAAATGATTCACTGAGAAACGCCATTTCAAATCTCTATACAGTTAAATATGAATACCTCGAAAACGTAGAGAAAGGAGCGGACGACAACTATCAATGGGATATCATGTACCCCCAGATCTTGGAACATATCAACATTGAGCAGCTTTTTATCTCAGCAGAACCTGTAAATCATGTAGCATTGATGGATAATAGGAGGTTTCAAGAAACCCTTAAAATGAATCTCTTCTTCAGAAAATTCATGCAGACTTTGTACTCGAGTATTGACAAAGAGGTGAATGTAGTTCTATATCAAATTGAAAACCATATTCAAACATTAAAAAATAACAAAAGGCGCACAACCCCTATTAAATAGCATCACGGGAATACCTTAACCCAACCAACCCTCCCTATCAAGATATTTATACTGTATAGCTTCTTATATACAACAGGGTTTGGCATCATTGAATAGTTAATATAATTAACTGTCTCAAGAAATGCATAACGGCTGCACTTGTTCAAAATGAAATAGAAGGTTAAAACACAGAATTGAAAGGAGAGAATAGGCTACACAATTATTTAGACCTCTATCCCGTCTGTGGAAAAGTCGAATTTAAAAGTACCCCACCCCCTTTTTGTGAGAAAAACAGTACAGATGTTTTGAAATCTATTACCTATTGTGTTAGAGATTCTAGGAAACTATAGCCACCTTGTTTAATTACAGGGTTGGTTTTTCATTATAACGGGAAAGTTATTGTAAGTTAACACTGATTTCCAAATCAATATGGAAATCAGAATGTTAATGTTAGCCATCCTATTCGGGGGAACTTGGATGGTTAACATTTTTATACCTCCAAATTCATACTATTTTAACCAATTTTAGATTATCATGTCTTATATGAAAAGAAAATAATCTAAGATTAACAAAAATGAAGAAGTACTCAATATCTCTTGTTATTATTCTAATTAGCCAATTTACATTTGGACAGAAAGAAAGCCTAAATTCATTTGTTAAAAATGTTGCAAAAGAAAATCAGTTTAATGGTACAATCCTAGTTCAAAAAGATTCTAATATTCTATATCACAAAAGCTTTGGAATCGCAGAAAGAAGATTTGATGTGCCTACCACCAATGAAACAATTTACAAAGTTGCATCCATAACGAAAGCTTTCGCAGCTATCCTAATTCTTCAACTTTATGACGAAGGAAAATTAGAATTACATAAAACATTTAACACGTATTTACCTGGCTTTAAAGGAGAAGCCAGCTCAAAAGTCACTATCCACCAACTTCTGAATCACACATCGGGATTACGCCAAATTGATACAATATCAAGTATAAATAATGCATTAAAATATGGTTTAGGTTATTTACAAAAGCCAAATACTTCTGACCAACTTTTTCATATGTTCGAAAAAGATTCTCTTGTAAATAAACCTGGAGAAAAATGGGATTATAATAATTATGAATATATAATTTTGGGGAAAATTGTTGAAAAACTAAGAAACAAACCTTGGGAGGATGTATTGATAGAAAAGATACTGCAGCCATTAGGAATGGAGAATACAGGCGTATTACACACAGAAAATATTGTAGCAAAACTCGCAAGCACGTATTTTATAGGTGATGACCAAAATAAATTGATGCCAGATTTACCAGTATACATGGAGAATTGGTATGCTGAGGGTTCAATGTATTCTTGTACAAGTGATTTAATTAAATTGTCGAATGCTTTATTTAGTTTCAAGCTGATAAAAAAAGAATCCCTTGATTTGATGCTGACACCAGGGTTAGATGAATACGGATACGGAGTTTGGATTAGAGGTAATGGAGATTTAAAAGTAATGGAACGTTTTGGCAGAATTATGGGTGCAAATACAGTTTGGACTCAATTTTTGAATAAAGACATTACCATAATTTTGTTAAGTAATACTAATTTAACTGACCTTGGTAGGTTCGCAATGGTTGTTGGAAAAGAAATAATTGATAAAGAATAAAATGTACTACAATAAGATCTGAAATTAATTATTAGGCAAACATAAAAGCTAAACCGTTAATTAATAACCGCTAATCTCCTACTCCATCCTAGGTTAACAAAGTCCAACCACCACAGCATCTGTACTACTCCTCTAATGTAGGGGTCTTCTAAATAGATTTATTTAACTAAAATTTAATTACAAAGAATACTAAAAATACTTAGTTTACAAAAAAAAGAACCATGAGACTTTTACTTTTAGTAGTAATCGTACTAGGGTTTTTTTCTTGTAAAACATAAGAACATGAAAATGTATTAGGAAATTGGATAGATAAAGAAGGTGAA
>CAZDOW010000111.1:0-1517 GCA_964507115.1 uncultured Maribacter sp. | reverse complement strand
TAGATAAAGAAGGTGAATTGATATTAGATGGATTTGGCTACAAAATTAAAGTTCAAAACATCAATGATTCTGTTTACGTTATGAAAGGTAATCCTAAGGATTATATGATTAAATTAAATAATGATAATGGCGAATTAACTGCAGCAGGTAGAGTCTTTATTCGTCCAAATAAAACTCTTGAGTACAAAATACGAGGCTCTTGGGTAAACAATGCTATTCCTGAAAGAACTATTTATGAATTTAGAGAAACCGAAAATTCAGACGTATGTTATATTTGGATAAACGGGGAGATTGGTTCAAAATATTATCCTAAAAAAACCGATAAAGGATTTGAGTTCACCATGGGGTATGAATTAGTTACATTTAATTTTGATGAAAATGACAACTTATACGATTCAGAAGGTAATATGTATGCTAAAATTGTGAGTAAATAAGAATACTATTATGAAAAAAAACAAAATACTTCTAAGCCTCATTCTCATACTAAGCATCGCAACGAGTTATGGAAGAAACGATTATTGTAAAATAGAAACCCAAAATGATTCCCTAAGATCAGCGGAATTGAATCGCTTTTGGACCGAGCTATCAAGAACTGTAAGTGAAGGTGATTTTGAGGGCTACAAGGCATCCTACCATGAGGATGCGGTTGTAGTGTTTACGACAGGAGAAAACAAGGCATCTATATCAATTACCAAAGCCCTGGCAAACTGGAAGCAAAACTTTATTAATACCAAAACGGGAAAGACAGAGGACAGTGTAATATTTCGTTTCTCACAAAGAGTAGGTGACGAAAACACCGCGCATGAAACGGGAATTTTTAGCTTCCAATCCAACGATGGCAGTGCTAAAGTAAATCCAAAACAATTCATTCATTTTAATGCCTTACTCGTCAAACGTGATAACCATTGGCTGTTGGTCATGGAATATCAAAAATCGAAGGCAACCAAGGAAGAATGGGATTTGTTGGAATAATGCTATAATTTAACTTCAATCTCGCCAGTTACAAATTGAAAAAGAGGCAATCCTTAAAATTCAATGCTATGAAGCACTTATTTTTATTCTAGCATTCTACGATTACAAATTCCCATTAGCTCCTTGCGTTTCCAATTTTGTACTCCACACTACCCCAACCACCCTTCTCTATCTAACGACCTATACGTAATTGCTTCGGCTATACACCCGAATGTGTAATCATGTATTTTACAGATTGACTGATGCTAAGAGCATAATTTAACCAATATGAAATCTATCTGGTTTACAATTAGCGATCAAACCTAATTCCCTGATTATAATTCATTATCTTGGAAATGCAACCTCCAACCAATACTATTAATGATTAAGTTCTTCAGACACATTAGAAAACGCCTGCTGACCAATAACAAGTTCAGTAAATATCTATTGTATGCTATTGGTGAGATTGTATTGGTGGTTATTGGGATTCTTATTGCGTTACAGATTAATAATTGGAATGAACAACGGAAATCAAAAAATGAATCCGTAAAAATTCTTAAAAATTT
>CAZDOW010000110.1:0-9414 GCA_964507115.1 uncultured Maribacter sp. | reverse complement strand
TGAGAAAAATAACCTGGCCGGTATCAATTTGTGAGATGTCTTGCCCTGCATATACCAGTTTTTTCTCTTTTTTAGCAAACATAAAACCAAACTTCACTTTCTTACCATTCCATGAAATAGCTGGGCTCGTAGAACGGTATTTATTCCAAACATCTTCTATACTAGCTTTTATACGATAGGTTTTTGATTGTTTATTATAGCTATCTATATCCGAATTACTACCCCACGACGGTTTTATATCTAGAAAGGAAGATACCTTAAGATCGCTTTGGTGATTAATGTATTCTTGTACCTTAACGTAAGGTATCCGGCTGTAATTAACCTCCTCAATTTCCCATTGACTAAATGCAGATAGAAAAACAAAAGAAAAGGCAATAGAAATAACTACTCTTTTTAGTACCATATATTGCCGAAAAGGTGGGTTTGCGTGAGGCGCCATAAAAATAGGAAGGCAATTGTAATTATGAAACAAAACAATCATTATTTTAACTGCCTTATGCAAAAAAATAGAGGAGACTGGTTTTTATTAGCTTTCTGTAGTATACCAAAGAATTATTTCATCCTATTATTAATGAGGTTTTGTCATTGCCTACATAATAAGGCATATAATGTGTAATTATTCATTAGTATTTTGTCTTTTACAAAGACTGGTTAATTTTTAAGTGAAAAGCAATTTTTAGTTGTTATAAAGCCAAGTTTTACATGTAGCCGGCCTTAAATAGATAGCAATAAGCGACTGTAAATCAACATTTTAAAGCGAACTTGGATTATGCCAAGACAAAAGGAGCAATATACTTCGGATTTAATGTTGGAAAGAAGGACTACGTAACAGCTCATCAAGAAGAAAATTGGGGTGTTCAACCAAGCAAAATCCTGTATTATCTTGGAATTAACAAGCAGAATTCTACATCAGATTCGTTTTCTAAACATTTAATTAATCCAAGTGATTTATCTTTTAATTCTGTAAAGGCAACTTTCGCAGCTATTGAAGAAAGCATTAAAAATAAAAGAGTTTTTGATAAAAAGATAGGAATTGCGAAACGGGGCAATGAAGACGTATTTATCGCTATAGATGGAAATTTTTATATTGTTAATGCTACTGGCTTGATACAACTTAATTCTAAAAATGATGTAGTATCTATTGATGGTAAAAGAAGTGTTTTGGCCTCTACCCTTAATTCAGTAGTTAAAAGAAAGCAAATAAAAGGAATGACTCCGCTTTCAGGAAATATTCCTTTTGAAATCTACACAGAGTAAAAGAGTTTAATCTAAAAAGTTGGTTTGAATAGTTCCATAATACGTTCGTTTTACGGAACTATTGATTTGTACAAGTTGTATTACTTGTTATTACTCATTCAATGCTTCCACTGGATTCGTATTTGCAGCTCGTAAGGCCTGAGAACCCACGGTTAACATTGCGACCAATAGCGCGATAAATCCCGTCCCTAAGAAATACCAAATATTCAATGGAACGCTATAGGCAAAATCGGATAGCCAGTCCGTAGTCAACAGATATGCAATAGGCATGGCAATACAAATAGCCACTAGGACCAACTTGGCAAAATCGGCGGATAACATCAACACAATCTGCGAAATATTTTGCCCTAATATTTTACGAATACTTATTTCCTTTCGTTTTTGAAAAGCGGTAAAGAGTGCCAGGCCAAAGAGTCCTAAACAAGATATAAGAATAGCTAGGCCTCCAAAGTATTTGGAAAGCAGCATCACGATGCGTTCGGAACTATAAAGTGCTTGATAGTTCTCATCTATAAATCGAAACTCAAAAGGGATGTTTTGATTGAACTTCACATACACTCTCTCTATTTTGGCAATGGTTTCCCGTTCGCTTCCCGAATTTAGTCTGACCATAAACGTATCGCCTTTATCTATTTCAAAAAAGAAGGGCTTGATCGGTTCATAAAGTGATTCAAAATGGAAATCCTTAACAACTCCAATGATGGTTTTATCTCCTTCGAAGTTTACTCTTTTTCCGATAGGGTCCTTCCCGTATCCCATAATTTTGATTGCCGTTTCGTTAAAAATTATACCTTCTTTCTCGGCACCAAAATCTTTTGAAAAGCCTCTTCCCTTTAAAACCTCAACAGCTAATAACTCTGAAATATTATATCCTCCGGAGATATTAAAAAAACGTGTCTTTAGCTCATCCTCATTTTGACCAGCCCATTGATATCCACTACTCGACCCTATCCTACCGGGAAGATCGCCCCACATATGCGATGCCGAGGCTACGCCGTTAATTTTTTCCAATTCGCCAAGAAATGCTTCGTATTTAGTATCTAAATTACCTTCCATTGGAAATGATATCAGCTGTTCTTTATCGTATCCCAATTTGGTATCTTGTATATGCCCAACCTGCCCAGAGACTACTAATACCCCGATTAACAGCACAATGGAAATCACAAACTGGAAAACGACAAGGCCCTTTCGCATAAAAAATTCGCTTTTGCCCGAATCTATTCTCCCATTTAATGTGTGTACAGGCTTTAATCTAGATAGATAGATAGCAGGATAGCTCCCCGAAACAACTCCAGTCAGTAAAGTAATAGCAATGATGCCAAGGATAGCCTTTAGATCAAAACTAAAATCCAGTTGTGTCCCCGCAACTTCATTGAAAATGGGAATTAACAACAATACAACCGGAATAGTGATTGCTAATGACAAGAGGGACATTAATATGGCCTCTCCCAAGAATTGCACCCATAACGCTCTTCTGCTAATACCGGCTGCCTTTTTTATGCCAATTTCCTTAATTCTTTTTGATGCATTTGCTGTTGAAAGGTTTGTGAAATTGATACAGGCCAAAGCCAAAATAAGTAATCCTATAATAGAAAATAACCGTATATATTTGATTCTTCCATCCATTGGCCTACCGTTTTCATATGTGCCATAAAGGTACTTTTCGGAATATTTTTGTGCGTAAAGGGTGCTGCTCTCACCTTGTCCCTTGGATTCCAAAAACTTTTCTATTTTAGAATTAAGTGCCTCGATGGATACGCCAGGGAGTAAAACCAAATGTGCCTCTACACCACCGTTGTTCCATTTTTTAAGGTTAGGTCTCCCTTCTAAAAACTTTTCAAAATTAAACAGAATATCATATTCGTCTGATGTGTTTGCTGGAAGCTTAAAAATCCCGGTAATGGTATAAACACCGTCGAAATATTCGTTCTTAAAAGTGACTGTTTTTCCTAAAGCGTTTGCTGTTTCCTTAAAGAGGCCCAAGGCCATGGTTTCCGAAATCACGATAGATTGCTTATCGGTCAGGGCATTACTTTTGTTACCTGCGATAAAGTCACATCCAAATACATTAAAAAAACCATCCCCTATAAATTGTGGTTTCGCCTTAATATTCTGTTCCTCAGAAGAGAGTACTCCAAAATAAAAAGAGCGAGGGGCTACAACGGGTATTGCATAATCCACTTCGGAAATTTCCTCCCCTAAGGCCATGGTCATAGGCCCAGGTGTGTGTTCATTTGTTTCAACGGTAGTTGCGGTATGATAATTCACTACTACCTGCACGTGCCGTTTACTATCCTTTTCTGTAAACTTGTCAATCTCCAATTCGTTGGTCGCCCAAAGAAAAATGAGCAATGCAGAGACCAATCCTCCTGTTAGGCCAATGATGTTAATCGAAAAGATACTTTTGTTCTTTTTTATATTCCTAAAGAAAAGTTTGAGGTTCAGTTTTAGCATTATTTCTTGTATTTAGAATATATTTCTGGATGTAGGATAGTCTTTCCTTTGAAGGGTCTATATCCTTATATAGTCAAAATATTAGAAAAGGTTACACTTTACATGAATATTGAAGTAGTATCAAAATACGTTGTACCCCCTTTCCTAGTTTTACAAAAAATTGGTTTTACATATGCCTCCGATAGTCCTGTAAAACGAAGCTTTCTTGGTACACTTCTCTTTTCTTAATTCAGTTCCTTTAATTGGTCGATTTATGAGCTTCAAAATTGTTCTTTATACTGAAATAATCATTGAGTCCGCATTCCATTAGATGCGTACAAAAAAGTGTTTAGTAGCCAATTTAAAATATGAAATTGAAATGATATTCTTTTATCCTAGCAAATATTTTCGAAGAATCTTAAGAGAGCGCGTAGTTCATAATATTTTATCTTTGAGTTAAGTAAAACATGGATTTAAACTATAATTTTTCAAACATTACCATACTTTTTGGAGCGATACAAGGGTTTGTATTATGCATATCCATTTACAATAGAAAGGAAATAAATAAAGCATCTGTTTCTATGTTTGTTTTGTTTTTATTCAGTTTAGCTTTTCTAAATATGATGTATGCTTTTCTGGATTTAAACCTGTTTCAATATTATAGACCATTGCACGTATTCCCTTTTCCATATAAATGGTTAATAGGCCCAGCATTCTACTTTTACATTAAAAATCAGTTCGTTGATAAAAATGAGAAACCATTTCATAAAAAAGAGTGGTTCCTATTTGTTCCTGCTTTAATATATGGATGTGTAAGGCTATATTGGTTTGGTATTTCTGTTAGTGAGAATAGTTATAGAATAACGCAAGTTATAGTTGATTCAAATTATTTTAGGATTCAAGAAGTCGGTTACTTGTTATATACTATAATTCTAGGAATGTTTGCTTTTGCGTTTTTGACTAACAAAAAAGAGGCGCTTAACTATCCGCCAAAAACAATTAAAACTATTGGTTGGCTTAAGGGTTTTATTATTCTATTTACCGTTATACATATTATAGGTATTTTACTTTTCTCAATAGATTTAATAATACATAATGGTCAAGAAACATTTCAATTCTTATATCCTAACTTAATTATTAACGTTGCATTTATTTATTGGATTGGCATTATAGGTTTTACAAAACCAAAACACTTGTTCAATGTTTTTAAAAACGAAAACACATCTAAGAAAGAAATTGTAAAAAGAGAAATAACTGAGAAATTAGCTATAGTAATCCATAAGAACGAAGTTTATAAAAACACAAATCTAACATTAGAGCAATTAGCTTTGACTATAGAAATTTCACCAAGAGAACTCTCAAAGTATATTAATGAGATACATCAAATGAATTTTTCAGAGTACCTAAATTTTCATCGTATCGAAAAAGTAAAGGAACTATTAACCTCTCCTGATTCTAAAAAATATAAATTTTTAACATTAGCTGAAGATGCTGGTTTCAGCTCAAAATCTTCTTTCAATGCTATCTTTAAAAAAATGGTTGGCGTAACCCCTTCTATTTACCAAAAACAACATCTCAATAAAAAATAAAACGTCCAACATACTGCATATTGGACATTAAGCATATCCTAAACTATGTTTTAACACAAATAGATTTACATATTTGTTGGAACAAAACATAGTTACAATGAAAACATCGAACACCCTATTTTTACTTTTTATGTTTCTTTCCCTTAATTGTAACTCTCAAGCCGAGACAGAAATTGATTGGCTTAAAAGCAATAGTCAATCACTACATAGTATTGACCCAAAAGATGAAAATTTTGAAGATCTTGAGTTTTTAATTCCCATACTTGAGGGTAAGAATATTATTATGCTTGGTGAAGAGGCGCATTCCTTTGCACATACATTTGCTGCAAAGACTAGATTTGTAAAATTTCTACATCAAAGGCTCGGTTTTAACGTTCTGGCTTTCGAAATAAATGGCTTTCCACTATTTGAAGCACGTCAGGAAATTAAAAAGGTATCTGATAAATTATCTCCAATTCAAACGAGACTATATCCTTTTTGGTCTCAAGCCACTTCTACTCAAGAGCTATTCACGTATATAGAAAACAATACATCTATACAAGTAACAGGGTTTGACATACAGGCCTTCGCCTGGAGCCCAATACAAGCTATGGATAATATGCTAAGAAAAAGTAATTCTGAGATTTTAAGTTATAAATACTATGATCGTTTTCTTTCCCTATTTAAAACCTATTATAGCCAGCCTATCAATACACTTAAAATCTCGGAATATGCATTACTAAATATGTTTATAGATGACATCCTTTATGAGAGTAAATTGAAAAATTCATTGAAACAAGATGATAAAATAATATTAAAAGCACTAGAAAATTTTAAGCATCATCTTCGAAATCGCATTGTTAATGAAGCAACTACATATCATATGATGGGTGATTTAAAACCAAAAGATAGCCTATTTGGATTTTTAGGTGACACCAGATCTATGGGTACAATAAATAGGAGAGATGAACAAATGGCCAATAATATAAAGTGGCTTAAGGAAGAGTTATATCCCAAAGAAAAAATTATAATTTGGGCAGCATCTGCTCATACAATGTATGATAGACATGAAATGAAAAAAGACCTTCCAAAAGATTTTCCGTTTTATTCCCGCTTTCTTTATGGATATAACTATCTAAATATGGGTACACACTTAAAAAGAATATATAATGATAAGATTTATTCAATAGGGTTTTCTCCTGTTTCTGGAACCATAGATCATTCTACCAGCAGAAACTATAATTCACTGCAAGATGTCTTGCGAGAACCAAATAGCATAGAGGAAAAATTAATGACAATAGAAGGAAAATATTTATATATGAATTTCACCAATAATAGTACTGCAATACCCAAGGCACTCTTCAATGTAGACACCAAAAGTAATATTCTTGGAATTATGGGGCTAAATGGCGATATCAGCAAATTTTTTGACGGCATCTTATTTATGAAAGACGTGAAACCCATTACATATGTTGACTAAAACATAAGCCAAAAACAACTATTATTCTAAACGTTAAAGGCAATCCAAAAACACCAGTAACAATTATCTAATCTATAGTTTTCTGAACTAGTAATTCCGCTATTATTTTAACCAAATCAAATGAATTATAGAACTAAAACTGGTTGCAAAACTAATTGCTAGTTTACGCTTAACCATGAAAATTAGCTGTTTAGTATGTATCTGGCTTTAGGCCATACGGTTAATATTAAATAGTCCCATAAAACGAACGTTTTATGGGACTATTTCTTGGAAAGTAATGGATTAGTTTCCTACTATTCCTATAAATTATTCAGGGCTATCCTCAAGCTTAATTTTCAATCCACCCCATAACGGCATTAGCAACAAATCGTGGTTCTGGAGGCAACGAATAGATGTCTTTTTCGTAATTTTTGTTGTACGGTGAAATGTTCATAATCTTACCATCAACAACAAGCGTACTACTGCCACCCGGGTCAAAGCCCATTGCTTTGTGCATTCCGTACTTTAACATAATATCGGCCATATCAAAATGGGTTGCTCCTACGGATTCTCTAATTCTGCCATTTACCATGAGCACCATGAGTTTTCCTTTTTTAGTAATACCCACTGCTATCTTAGGTCCCCGCATGTCTGTAAAATCTAGTCGTGCGGCCTGGGTTTTAATAGAGTTATCCGTCTTCCAGCCTTCTTCTTCCATATTAACAGCTAGTTTGTCATTGTCAAGTAACATGGGCCCGGCTTCAATAGCATAGAAAATATCATTCCATCTATAAGGATCTTTTTTCGGCTCCAAAAGAACTATTTTCAAATCTTTTCCTTCCCTGAATAGTGTATCTGAAAATAATTTTGGTGGAATAGATAAGGTAATACCAACTGGGATAATAGCTACATTCTCTTTCTTAGTTGTGGGGATTATTTGCTTAACAGTATTTCCGGCTATTCTAATAATAAAATTACCATCTCCCTTTATTCCTTCATGGGCGTATGACAAATCATAATAACAGGCTTCAGAAGAACTATGTTTATTATAGTTACCAGGGGTAAAGACCATTTCCTCCTTAGCTCCCTTTATATTGAAGCCCGAGCTGGAATTAACTTTTCGTATATCTATGGTGCCATCTTTATAAATAATAAATGCAGGTTTATTGAACAAGGGGGGACAAAATACTTTATAATCCATAATTAGCAGACCTAAAGGCGAACCAATATAGGTTTCTGGCAAACCTAATTTTCCTACCAATTCAGGATTTAGAATATAACCTCCATTCCAGGCCAATTCTATTTTATTCTTATTCTGACTTTTCTTTTTGTATTCTTCGATAAGTCCGGGAACATTCTTTGGTACTTTATTGGCTAGGTGAGCCGCAAATTTCCAAGCATGTTTTTTTGTGTCAATTTCTGCTACAACACCACTCCAGGGTAGCCCATCTTCGTAAACACCTCCGGCAAAAGAAGATTTTACGTTTTCAACAGCTTTGTTTCCGGTTAGTTCTTTCTCCAATTTTAAAAGAAGCGCATGAATCGGGGTTCCGTTTTCTATAGCATCCTTAGAAATTATATTTAGTAATTTTTTCTCTCCAATTTTCTTTTTTAGGTCACGATACCGTTCACTTTTTAAGGCATTGTCAAAGTCCTTGGAGGTCTGAATTGGAGTAGGGTAAGCCAAGGTCGTTCGCACACCTGCCGGAACGAATTGTATAAAACCACTGTCCTTTGGAATACCCATAATTTTAGCGGTCATTTTATCTCTTGCCTTTCCGATGTGGAAATGATCAATCTCAATAATATCGGTCATCATTGCGGCAGCTTCGCTACTAGTAATCAAAAAACCGTCAGATTCTTTAATCTTCCTGAGTATTTTAATGGCTTTGGAACCCATTTGCGGAAAATGTACTCCTTCGCTCCATTGTTCTGTTTCTATTATTTCAATCGCTCCAGTCTTATAAAGAATACTTAGTTCCGGTTCATTTTCCTGCTCAAAATACTCTATGATATTGGCGCTAGAGAACCATTTTGTTATTCTTGGTTCAGGAATGAAGATGTATACTTTCTGTAGTTGCTGTCCTCTGGTCTTCAGAATATCAGATGTAAGTTCTTCTTCTATCGTAAGTTTCAATTGCGCTCTTATGGGTTGCAATACAAAATATTCCAATTCATGCTTAATATACCTTCCGGGGAAATATCCTTTTGGGACACTAATTTTTAGCTTTTCGGTAAGCATTTTTCGATCATCTATTCCCAAAAATTTACTGTTGGTCAATTGAAATAAAGCCAGTTCCCAATCTGAAAAAAATTGGGGCGCTAAAGTTTGATCCGTTCGCTTAATGGGGTTAAAAACATCGTTGTAAATCATATTTACCAAACCAGTTAGTTCTTGATAGGTAAATTGCTGATAGGTATACAACTTTTTGTTTCGATGCCTGTAGGCTAAGGAATGGTCGTGTCGTAAAGGACTTTCACCTTCTACGCACTTAAAAATATCTTCAATTGCGTTGTAATAGTCATGAACCTTGGACAAATCGGTATTGTGCAGATCAGGGAGGTCATTTTCCATCATTCGAGCATATTTCATTACCCTTCCTTTAATCAATTGTTCTTCAACTCTAAAGAAGCTTGGGTCAATTAAAGATTTTAAGTAAATCATAAAGGATAAACGGCCATAACCAGGTAGAAAAT
>CAZDOW010000109.1:0-9676 GCA_964507115.1 uncultured Maribacter sp. | reverse complement strand
GTTCTGTTACTTGATGCTTTCATAATTTCTATATGTTAAGTTGTTGTTTTTAAATTGACTTACAACTAATAGACGCACAAAGATATATTTTGTTACAGTACTATGCTTAAAAAGGTACTATATTGTATAATAATTAACATTTGGCCGGATGATAATAGTATCCTATTTTATACAACTTATTGATTTGTAGTTAGTTATATTTTATTTGAGTTGAATGCATTAAAAACTTATTTAACTAAATTTGACCTGAAACTTATTTTTTAACCGAGATATATACCGCTTTAAAGCCTAATTCTATACGGTTCAAAGCAGAGAATATGTAAAAGAAGTAGTATAAAACACCCAATTCTTTAGAATTTGAAGCCGATAAAGGATAGCGTATCTATGCTTCTATTGCGATACCAAAACAGTTATTTCGTTTGCTACAATAACAGTATGTAGAGAAAAGGCATTCGGTAATAGCACTTCCACAAATAAATCCGGGCAATTTAAACTACGCTTGAAAGAGCAGGAAATTGGTTTTTGAAGTAGTTTCTAGCGTAAGAAACCATTGTTAGGGATACATCACAATTAATGAATTTGGAAGGCATCACTTTTATATGGAAGCTATTTATTTCGGAATAAGATGCGCTTTTTGGGAAAGGTGAGCAAATAACCAAGCCCTTAAAAATGAACAAAAGGATAATGAACCTTAGTGCCGATTTGAAAGAACATTTATCAAAGTACAGGCTATGACTTTAGGTAACTAGTTTTGTTCATGTATTATTTCAAGCCTTAGTATGCTATAATACGGGAGTCAATATAATATTCCGATAGGCTACGTTTCCATGGTCACCCTGTAAATAAATTGGACCGGGAGCAAAGACATCAGCGCTAATTGCTCCTCCAGTGGGGCCATCTACAGCTTGGTTGTCTATAATCTTTTTTCCATTTAAGATGACGCTAACATGGCGATCAACCAAAGTTATGTCTAAGGTTTGCCATTCGCCACCTGGCTTTTCTACAGCTTCACTTGGAGTGATACGGCTATACAGCGCGCCCATATGGTGACTGTCCAGCTCCAACCCATAGGAATCCATCACTTGTATTTCATATAAGCCCTTAAGGTATACTCCGCTATTATTGCCCTTTGGGACATTGACTTCCAGTTTAAGGTTAAAATCACTAAACTCCTGTTCAGTACGAAGGTTTCCGTACGAGAGATACTCGCCATTTTTTGGTTGTACGGGATCATTTCGTAGGGTACCGTTCACAACCTTAAAGCCATTGGCTCTCTTCGGGTCAATGGGCCTCCAACCTTTAATATCCTTACCATTAAAAAGGGAAATAGGCTTTCCATAGTTTAGGGTACTTAAGTCTGGTGCAGGACCTACCGGGGGCATCCGCTTTCCTTTGAAATGAATAATTTGTTCTCCAGTTCCCTCCCAAGAAGGTCCGCTCCTGGTTCCTGTAATCTCATCCCCTATTTTGGTAATACGTAAGGTCCATGTCTTAATATGGGTGCGTTCTTTTCCATTTGCGTCATTTTTTAGGACTTGTTCAGCGGTGCTGGTGACTACCAAGGTATGTTCATCCACGACATAGATATCAGAAATAGGTTGTACACTGCCCCCAATCCATAAAAGCTCCCCATCCAAAAACCCTTGTTTTTCATGTACGTTGAGCCAGCCAACACCTCCTCCTTCTATATCCATGCCCCACATACCGTGAAAGCTATTTTCCGAATCAGGGTAGAATTCGCAAGGGAGGTTTGCAAATAGGGTGGTGCTGGTCATTAAAACAGCTATAAGTGTAAGTGCTACTTTTTTCATGGTTTCAGTTTGTTTGGTAATCCTGGCTAGGTTATGCATTTTAAATACCTACCTATAAAAGTAGGGTTTTATTTGAAAAATGAAAGCGCGTTTGTCATTCTTCCCTGGGGTTTCAATTATCCTATGGTTATAGTGCAAAGGAATAGTGGGAAATAATTGGATAACTAGGCTTCAAATCAAGATATGCCTGAATCAAAAAATAGATGGCCCGCAGAAATGAATATGGGTTTACACCTATCGTGTTCCTGCTTACTTATATATCTTTTCCGAATTTTCCCTACTTTAGACCAAAAGCATCATAACGCTACTTAACTACGATTCTATGAAACCCATTTTTTTCATCCTTGCAGTACTGTTTGGTTCCCAGGTGTACCTAACGGCCCAAACGGATAATACCAAAGTAATTCTTATTACCCTAGACGGGTTACGTTGGCAAGAACTCTTTTCTGGGGCCGATTCACTTTTGGTAGCAAACAGAGATTTTGTGAGTGACACAACCAACTTGAAAGCACTATTTTGGAGAAATAGCGCTGCGGAACGGCGTGAAATTCTTTTTCCGTTTTTATGGAATCAAGCAGCACAACAAGGGCAACTGTACGGCAATAGAAATTTAGATAGTAACGTTAATTTGACAAACTCTTTGTGGTTTAGTTATCCAGGATATAGTGAAATCCTTACGGGAAAAGCTGATGACGCGCGCATTACCAGCAACGATAAAGTTCCCAACCCCAATGAAACCATCTTAGAAATTGCGAATAAGGATAGTAGGTATAAAGGCAAAGTAGCTGCCTTTGGTAGTTGGGACGTATTCCCCTACATCATAAACGAAACCCGTTCCGGTGTGCCAGTTAATGCGGGGTTTGAACTGGCAGCTGATGAAAACCTAACGGAGCGCGAAAAATTTCTAAACCAATTACAACCTAAAGTTCCTAGCCCATGGGGTACTGTGCGTTTGGATGCGTTTACCCATTATTATGCGGTAGAACATATGAAAAAAAATCACCCGGACCTGATCTACATCGCTTACGGTGAAACCGATGATTTTGCACATGATGGGGATTATGCGGCCTACCTAAAATCTGCCCAAAACACAGATACACTTATTAAGGAACTCTGGAACCTAACACAAAACGATGCTTATTACAAAAACAATACGCTCTTCCTCATTACCACAGACCATGGCCGTGGTACCCAACCCTTAGAAAGTTGGAAAGGCCATGGTTCTTCTGTAGACGGAGCTGGTTCGGTTTGGCTCATTGCCTTTGGTAAGGGTGTTTCCAAAAAAGGAGAAGTTTCTGCAAGCAGAGAGCTATACAGTAATCAAATCGCTCCCACCATTTTAAAGGTTTTAGAGTTGCAAGGGGGGGCAAGGAAAATGAAAGGAGAACCGTTGGACTTAGGAGCAAATTAAACGCATAACCACGCGTTTAAAAAGAGATATGGAGTGATCCAAGTACGATAAAAATGTCTTTTAAATTCTATTACGCTCGTCCACCCTTTTACGTTTTTTATTATTCTTGATTTTAGTGTTTCCAAAGGAGTATCGAAAACCTAAAACTACTAATCTGTTTTCTCGTCTGAAGGATGTTGAGTTGTCTTGAGTAAGGTATTGTCTTGTAAAAAAGAGGTTGCTTTGGTTGAATATGTCTTCTACAGCCAAGGAAATACTCGCACTCTTTTTCCAGAGTGTTTTTCTAAAGGAAAAGCCAAGTTGGTTGAATGAGGCTCTTCTTGAGTTTCCTATTACGGATGGAGAAGTGTAACTGAAACTGGCATCTGCAAACAAAGACCTGTCTTTTAATAAGGTAAAACTTTGAGTAGTTCTAAATTGGGTAATCCAAGCCGCATTCTCTAGCAACTGTCCAGTCTCCAAATCTCTAAAATTGTTCTCCTGGTAGTAGTTGTTGAACATTATAAAGGCATACCATCTGTTGGTAATCTCTTTGTTAAAGTTGGCGTCTAAACCGTAACTCAGGGTCTTGTCCAGATTGGTAGCAATAAAACGTAATAGGTTCCCCTCGTTGTCTTGGGAAACCTGTTGTAAAAAATCATTGGTATTTACGTTGTAAAAGGGTCTTAACGTAAAGTTTTTATTAAAGGTATAGCCTATTGAAAAGGAGTTGCTGATAGTGGGTAACAACTCAGGATTACCCTCTACGACAGTGTTATTGTTCTGAAAATATTGAAAGGGATTCAACCAACTATATCTAGGACGTATAATACGCCGATAATAATTAAGCTTGAACACATGTTTTTTCTTGTACGTATGAAACAGAGAAAGTGATGGGAAAAGTTCTAAATAGCTATCCTCATTGTTTGCTGCATCGGTATCCAGTCTGCCCATTGTTTCCGTGTACTCCGCCCGTAACCCCAAATTCAATTTCCAACTATCCCAGTTGTTGTTTAGACTTAAGTAGGCAGCGGAAATATCTTCATTATAGCTAAATTCCCCTGCTTCCGTTGGCTGAATACCTGGTTGATTTCTGTCAAAACCTTCTTGCTCAATAGTATTGTCCGAAACAATGGAGGCATATCTGAGGCCGGTTTCTAGTTTGGAGGATGCGCTGAGGTTAGTAGTATAATCCGCTTGCATACTAAACAGTCTAGTTTTTTGAACAGACTTTGTAATAAAATTGTTTTCTCCAGTTACGTTTCCGTTGACATCAAAAAAATCGGTATCTATGTCTTGTTCTCTGTCATAATCATAATTGGTGTAATGTGCATTAAAAGAAATTTGAGATCCATCTTCTTTTAGGCTATGTACCCAATCCAAATAAAGCGAGGTGTTGTATAAATGAAAATCTGAGTCATTGGTTGTGTCAAACCCAGAATTTGGAGTTCCTTGATTATCGGTAATATCGGTTCCGGAAAATGCAAACCTGTTCACGTTTGGAGTTAAAGAATTAATAGTAGATACGCTGATGGTATTTTTTTCATCTACCGTATAGTCAAAGAAGGCACTTATATTATGTTGTTTTCGTTTTGTTACAGTGTTCTGCTGTGCAGTCCAAATTTCATTAGGTAGGTTATTTTCAAAAAAATTAGTAATATCAGTATAGCGTACCAAATCTTTATTATTCCTAAAGGAGTAGGCAAGAGAGAAGTCGGTTTTCTTTCCTTTAAAAAAATGATCGGTGCCTAGCGTGTGCTTTGGATAAACGCCCTGTGTATATCTATTATATACAGAGCCATTATAGCCAGCAACCAAATTAGTCTTCATTTTAATATCGATAAGGAGTCCGCCCTCGGCACTGTATTTTGCGGGAGGATTAGTAATGATCTCTATAGCTTCCACATTACTTGCAGAACTTCCTGAAAGTAGGTTAATTATATCTTTTTCGGGAATATTTACCTTCCGACCATTTATTAGAATTCCAATATTTCCAGTGTTGTTTACAGTTAATTTATCGTTTATGATGACAACGCCAGGGGTGCGTTTAAGTACGTCCCAAATGTCACTATCGGATAAAGCGGTATTTTCTATATTAAAAACGTACCTATCCGCTTTTTCCACCAAACGTGGTTTTTGATAGGTGACTACAACCTCTTCCAAAGCTTGGTCTTTTTGTGTAATGATTAGGTTGCCTATATCTAAATCTGCAGTAAGAGAAATAGATTGCATAGTTGACTTGCTTTCAATATAGCTTGCGAACAAGAGGTAGTCCCCTTCACCTACATTGTTCAGCCGAAATTCACCATTTTCATCTGTAGATACGCCTTTCAAAATTTTTCCTTCCGGTGTTTGTAAAAGAACACTGGCAAAGGCAAGAGGGTTTTGGTCGCTATCTAAAACTGTCCCATAAATCTTGAAGTCTTGCGCAGTTAGAAAGGAAAACGATAATACAAAAAACAAAAACGTTCTATAGGCCATCTTCATGCAGCATAGTAAAGTATAAAGTATAAAAATAAACAATACCTTAGGAAATATCCTACATATAGGGCATGTTTGTTTAGTGCTTACGCTAGCTGCTATTTTTCCTAGTCCAAACGATCACGCTCCTTCTTGTCTATTGCACGGTCATTATCATTTAATCGGAAATTGCCAAAGTTGTACGTAAATCCGAAGCGAACATATTGGGTTTCTGGAATAGCGAGATAATTGTTGTCTTGGTTGAGGTATTTGGAGGTTACCTTTGCGTTGGCCTTCCCGAGGATATCGTTGACCGTAAGACTTAATAAGGCCCTTCTATTCCAAAAAGATTTTCGCACACCAAAAGTAAGGTTGGTAGTTTCTGCCTGCGTGTAAGATCCCTGTAAAAATCCGGAGAGATAGGTGAGCCCGAGCTCGCCTTTAAATGTGCCGTCCTTGGAAAGTGTTAAATAATTGGTGATATCTATGTAAAAACCGTCAAACGTATTGGTCACAGCCACATTGTTACTTTCCAAGGCCAAAAAGGTTTCGTCCTCATGAAAAATGGAGATGTAACTGTACAAGTACCAATTATTGGTAATGGATTTTCCGTAGTTAAAATCGAAACCATAGGAAGTGCTTTCCAATACGTTTTGGGTAAAATCCCTTAGAATTTGATTTTCATTGTCCTGAAAGGCAAATGTGGAAATATAGTTGCCGTTGTCTCGGTAATAAAAATCAAAAAAGAACTCCTGTTTTAGCGTATAGTTAAAGTTAAAGTTATTACTAAAACTAGGCAACAGATTTGGATTACCTTCTACAAAAATGTTTTCATTAATAAAGGTCTTAAAAGGGTTAAGGTCTTGATAGCGCGGACGTATCAATTTTCTAGAATAATCAAAGGAAAACCTGTGGTTCTCATTTCTATTATGGAGCAAATAAAAGGTAGGAAACAGCTCAAAATACGCAAGATTGTTTATGCTGGCCAAGGCCAAGGAAGTACCTTTACTTTGGGTATGCTCTGCCCTAAGTCCAGCTTTTACGCTCCATTTTTCCCAGTCATGAGAGAAGCTTGTATAGGCGGCATAGACCTTCTCATCGTATAAAAAACTATCGGACAATGTAGGGTCTAAAACCAAGCCGTTGTCTGTAGAAAAATAATCCAAAGTGCTTTTGGAGTCTATAAAAGAACCCTTTAGGCCAGCCTCTATATTGGTGGAACCTAAGATTCCTGCATAGTCGATTTGTGCTGTAGCAATTTCTATATCCTGATTGGCATCGGTTAAAAAGTTAAAATTTCGTATAAAGGAGCCATCTGGATTAAAATAATCTGAGTTGACATTTTGCTCACGGGAGAGGTCAAAATTCGTATAATGTGCATTTATAAGTAATGAACCGTTTTCTTTTAATTTATGCTTATAGGTTACATCTCCGGATATGTTGTTCTTTATCTCGTCTTCAGGACTCGTAGTACTAAAAGTGGAATCAATAGCATTAAATCGATTGAGCATAACCGTGTTCTGCCGGTTATCGTATTTTCGGTAAGGGGATAATTGTGCATCTGAGGTAATGTTTAGCTCATTCCTATCATCAAATTGATAATCTAACACAAGGCCGGCCACATGGGTCTTGAAGCTAGTTATGTTGTCAAAATCTGTTAGCCACCTAGAATAAATCCCGGTATCATTAATAAAATTAGTTTCTCCGGTAACGCCCTTAAAATCTTTTCTGGGGGCAAAAGCATATCTAAGGTTCAGGTTTAATTTTTCCGTCTTGTAAAAGTGTGAGGTACCAAAGTTATATTTTGAAAAAATCCCTTGTGTGTAGGTGGTATTGATATTTCCTTTGTAACCCAAGGAAATGTTTTTACTGGTAATAATGTTCAGTACCGCTCCCCCTTCAGCATCATATCTTGCTGGAGGATTACTAATGACTTCTACCGATTTTATGTTTTCCCCTTGATAATTTTCTAACAGACTCCTGACTTCTTCTGCGGATAACTGAACCTTACGGTCGTTGATATAAACTGTTGCAGCTTGATTTCTGATTTTTAGCTCGTCTTGCATAACAATGACGCCTGGAGTTTGTTTTAAAATGTCCCAAGAACTGCTTTGGGACAATACCGTGTTTTCCACATGAAAAATCAATCGGTCTACTTTTCGTTCTACTTGTGGTCTGCTAGACGTGACCACGACCTCGTCTAATGCCTCAGTTTGCTGTGCTATGATTACCGCTCCGATAGTAATATCGTTGGAGATGTCCAACACGATATGCTTCGAGGTCCAACCAATATAACTTGCCTTTAAAACATAAAGCCCCTGTTGGATATTCTCAATTTTAAAATTTCCGTTTTCATCAGCAGAAGTTCCCTTTGCCAACGTAGAATCTGAAGAACGCAATAGAAAAACGGAAGCAAAAGGGATAGCTTCATTCTTTTCGTCGCGTACCTTACCCGTAAGTCCAAAAGATTGGCCTACAACAGCGTAGCTGCAGAATAGGGACACAAAAATAAGTAGGGGCAATGATTTCACTTTATAACTTGGGTTGGATCTCAAAACTAATGAAATATTACGGTTTTTCTGTATTAAATATGTAATCCTTACTTACAGTGGTTTTCGTCAAAATCGGCCTTATTTTGGGTTATTATGCCTCAAATTGCGCTGTAAATTAGAGTATATTTGCAGTTGCTTTTAGGCCCTTTGTTATTGTCAGGTTTTAAACGCAGACTTATTACTACCCTTTGCTATGAAAAACATTAGAAATTTTTGCATTATTGCCCATATAGATCACGGTAAGAGCACCTTGGCGGATCGTTTACTCGAATTTACCGGCTCAGTTACCGATCGCGAGAAAAAGGAGCAGTTGTTGGATAGTATGGATTTAGAGCGTGAACGTGGGATTACCATTAAAAGCCATGCCATACAGATGGAATATACCTATAAAGGCGAAGAGTATGTTCTAAACCTTATAGATACTCCGGGCCATGTAGATTTTTCTTATGAGGTATCTCGTTCTATTGCAGCCTGTGAGGGCGCTCTTTTGGTAGTGGATGCAGCTCAGAGTATTCAGGCACAGACTATATCCAACCTATATCTGGCCCTAGAAAACGATTTGGAAATCATTCCTGTGCTCAACAAGGTAGATTTACCAAGCGCCAACCCTGAGGAAGTCACTGACGATATTGTAGACCTTTTGGGCTGTAAGGCCGAAGATGTAATACCTGCAAGTGCAAAAACAGGGATAGGTATTGAAGAAATACTTACCGCAATCATAGAACATATTCCTGCTCCTAAAGGTAATTTGGACGAATCGTTACAGGCCTTGGTCTTTGATTCGGTTTATAATTCTTTTCGTGGTGTGGAGACCTATTTTAGGGTTATTAACGGTGAAATAAAAAAAGGACAAAAAATAAAATTTGTCGCCACGGATAAGGACTACTTTGCCGATGAGGTGGGGACCTTAAAACTTACACAGCAGCCCAAGCAAAGCATTAAAGCGGGCGATGTTGGCTACTTGATTACAGGTATCAAGGACGCCCGAGAGGTGAAAGTAGGTGACACCATTACCGACGCGGCAAAACCCACCAAAAATCCTATTAGAGGTTTTGAGGACGTAAAACCAATGGTTTTTGCAGGGATTTACCCTGTAGATACAGACGAGTTTGAAGAACTGCGTGCCTCTATGGAGAAACTACAATTAAACGATGCTTCCTTGGTGTTTGCGCCGGAAAGTAGTGCGGCACTGGGTTTTGGTTTCCGTTGTGGGTTTTTAGGTATGCTTCACATGGAAATTATCCAGGAGCGTTTGGAAAGGGAATTTAATATGACCGTCATCACTACGGTACCCAACGTTAGTTACCATGCGTTTACGAGAAAGGATCCTGATACCGCTGTTATTGTTAATAATCCAACTGATTTACCAGATCCTTCCAGCGTAGATAGAGTAGAGGAGCCATATATAAAAGCGACGATTATTACAAAAGCAGACTATGTGGGTAATGTAATGTCTTTGTGTA
>CAZDOW010000108.1:0-9792 GCA_964507115.1 uncultured Maribacter sp. | reverse complement strand
AGTAATTAATCGATTATTAGTATAGATCAAACGTATAATGGGAATCGGAATCTAATGTTGCTCCAAAAAATAAAAATAATTGTCAATATTGTGTTTAATCATTGCCTCCGCAATGCTAGCGTATTTTCGCTGCCCGTTCCTTTTCGCTATCTTTTAATATCAAACAATTGCGGTCGAAATATTTGTACTTTCAACAACCTCATTTTTCATGTACAATACCGTTGGCGCTAATAGATAATAAAAAAAACAGTACAATGAATAAAAGAAAAATCGGAATCGGTATAATGATAATTGCAATTTTTATCCTGGGAATAGGGATAGGTCTAAAATTCAGTAATTCTGAAATTAATAGTACTCCATTTACTGTTACAGGATTGGTTCTTAATGCTATTGGTCTTGTAGTTTTTATTTCTACAAATAAAAAAGCGAATACGTAACCTAATAAAACTGAATTTTAGAATTGAAAAAGTTTAAGCAGGAGAATTTTTTATACGAACTAAAAAAACGAGTATGCTGATGGGTTTTACCCTTACGTTGTGTGTCATAATGACTCCTCCAGAAAAAAAAGCTATATAATTATGATTAAACTATTAGAAGAAGGAGCTCTAAGCCTATTCATAAAATAGGAATCCGAATTATTTGGACTTGAGATTAAAGAAGTACTAATTGCTTAAATTCGATTTAGATGCCGGCCTACTTAATTGCAAATATTAATATTAAAGATGCTGAGAAGATTAAAAATTACTTGGCTTCTACACCTGAGATACTTAATAAGTATTCTGGCCGATTTTTAGTTCGAGGTGGGCTGATTTGGGTAGCAGAGGGGAATTGGAACCCTAAAAGATTGGTTGTAGTTGAGTTCGACTCATTTGAAAAGGCTAAAGAGTTCTGTGATTCGGAGGAATATGAACCTTTTAAGAAATTGAGACAATCCTCTGCTGATACGGATATGATTATTGTAAATGGAATTACAAATGAAATGTCAGATAACTTGAATAAGAAATAAAAACTAATATAGCATCTAAATCAGGGATTTTAGCCCGCTTCAAATATTGCATCTTTATTGGGGTAAAGGCGCAATCGGCTACTATTATCTTACAAACTGTTATTCATAATCTTAACCAGCCCTAAAGTTTCTACTATTATTTTTTCAATTTAAATTCGAGACATTTGTTCTTTACCCCAACTTCTTAGTTGTTTAATAAAAGGAATCAATTCTTCTCCAGTTGAAGTAAGTGAATATTCAACCCTTGGGGGGACTTCTAAATATACTTTTCTTGAAACTAATTCGTCAGCTTCTAATTCTCTTAATGTTTGTGTCAACATTTTAGGGGTAATCCCTACAATTGCTCTTTTTAATTCTCCATACCGCATAAAGTCGTCTCTAATTACCCAAAGAATGCGACCCTTATATTTCCCTCCTATTCTTTTGAAGGCATAATCTACAGCGCAATGGGCTATTTTATTTTTATTATTCATTTTTTTGTTATTTTAAATAGCTGATTATCATCATTACTATACTTTTAGTATGTAGTATACTATATTGTACGTACTTGTGACAAAGATATTAATACATTTTCTTTGTGCAAATAATTCAACTAAATAAACCTTCAATTAGAAAATTGAATATAATAACTGGAAAACCTATTAAACATAATATTAAAATGAAGAAAATAAAAATAGTGTTTATAGCGGTATTGTTATCATCCTTGGCACAAGCACAAGTTGCAAAACACCATAATAAGTTGTTAAAACAAATTATAGAAAATTTCAGGACTTCAATAATAGAGCAGAATGATGAAGAAAAGTTTACCAATTTATTTTTAAACGATTCTATTACTTGGGGAGCAATTGTTACGGGAAAAACAAAAGCTCACGTTCAAAAACAAAACCCTGATTCTACATTTCAATCTAGTGACCTCATGAGTTTCTATAAAAATTTAAACCCTGGGGATGAAGAAATATTTTATAATGTCATTATTAGTGTAAGGGGAGACTTTGCAACTATCTCTTTTGATTATTCTTTTAATTCAAAATCCGTAATACAAAATTGGGGAGTAGAATATTGGTCTTTAATTTTAGTTGATGATTCATGGAAAATAACAAGTGTTACATGGTCTATGAACATGGAACAGCTAGAAAAATGTCCATTTGTAGCAGATGATTTTTTTGTTTTAAGCAATAAGTAACTAATAAAAAACAGATTGTATTTAAAATTCAATTTAAAAAATGAAAACAGTAATCAAAAATTTATCACCCATCATATTTGCATTTATTATGCTAGTAGCTCTTAGTATTATAGCGCTATTACCTATTGATGTCTTTCTTGTAAAGATGTCGTTTTCAGATTTTCATTCTGAATATATTGGTCTAACCATTAAAATGGCATTCATTTTTATAGTAAGCTATGGGATGATAAAAAAATTAGAAATTGAAGGTATAGCTGGCCTCTCTTCTAACTACGGTTGGAAATTTAGGTATTTAAATAGTATTCCTATTTACTTGATTATACTTGGAATTTTAAGCATTATATCTAAAGATTTAACCCAGGTCCATATAGAAAACGTAGTACTACTACTTTTTGCTTGTTTAACTGTTGGGTTTGCAGAAGAATTTTTATTTAGAGGATTATTGCAATCATTATTTTTTAATAAATACAGCTCTCATAAGAACGGAATTCTTATAAGTATATTAATACCTGCTATAATTTTTGGGTTATTTCACCTTATTAATCTAACCCAAAATGATGATGTTTTGGCTGTTTTTATTCAAGTTGTGTTTGCTACATTTATTGGATTCTTTTTCGGTGCTTTAGTCTTAAAAACTAATAAACTAATACCTGTTGCAGTAACTCATGGACTTATAAATTTTTTCTTTTCTCTGACATTCGTACCTAGTCTAAAAATTAGTGAAGAAACAGGCACTTCATTCGCTCCGATAATTTTAACCTTACCCCTTTTTATAATTGGTCTTTTAGTTGTGAAAAAAATTAAAAAAGAAGATTTAATTAAAAAGTTAAATGAAAATTCTAAATAACATAATATCATTTGTCGATGAATTTGAAAGAAAAACTAGCAGAAATTACGGAATATTATTCTCCTAAAATAATAGGCGAAGTAAATGACGTTTTTATCAAATTAGTGAAGATAAAGGGCGACAAAGTACCTTGGCATAATCATAAAAATGAAGATGAATTATTCCATATTCTAAGTGGAAGTCTTGTTTTTGAAGTTGAAAACCGTGAGTCTTTTACAATGAACAATGGAGATATATTCATAGTTAAACGAGGAATATATCATCGTATTAGTTCTAAAGAGGAATGTCACATAATGCTTGTTGAAAATAAAACGGCCCTACACACTGGAGAAATGGTTTATGAAATAACAAAGTCTGTTAAAGAACAAGGGATATCTTAATTGAAAGATGCAGACAAATAGACTATGTAAAACTATAAATACAGCATAATGAAAACAGAAAGAATCAAATCAAAAGCAGTATTATTAATTGAGACGATCATAGTTCTTGGAGTTATGTCTGGAACCAAAGCAATATGTGATCAAATTCAAATCATTCCATCTGGTTACGCTGGTTCTATAGGAATTTGGGTAGGAATCTTAGTAGCAACATTTTTCTTAAAAAGAAGGAATATTAATTGGTCTGACCTTGGCCTACGCTTGCCGAAAGGGAGAAAACAGTGGCTTAATCAATTCGGCATAGGACTTTTAGCTCTTGGTTCCATTTTTCTTATCACTTTCATTACACTATTTATATTGAAACCTCTTTTCGGCTTGGAGCAAGCCGCAGACGCCACGGATAAGTTTAGTTTTTTCTTAGGGAAACCTGTTGTTTTCATAGTATATCTTATAATTGGAATTGGGTTTGGAGCCGGTCTGGGAGAAGAACTTTTAATTCGTGGGTTTTTATTAAATCAATTAAAAATAGTATTTGGAAATAACAAAATAAGTTGGGCTTTGGCCCTAGTTTTTCAAGCAATAATATTCGGATTTATGCACAGTTACCATGGATCAATGGGGATGGTTATTACAGGATTAATTGCCTTATCGTTCGGTATATTTTATTTGGTTGCCAAACGAAAACTATTCCCTTTAATTTTCGCTCATGCCGTTTTCGATACACTGACTATGGTAGGATTTTATTTGTCTGAAGGTGGGGGTTAACATCATAAGAAGTATTTTATCTGTGATAATATCCTTAATATTAGGTTCTAATCATATCTGAAACTATGCAGTAAATAAAAGCCTGTAGTTCAATAATATATATAAGCCATACCTTCCTGGATAGGTCCAATTTACTAAACGTTGTATGTAACTTAAATGTTTTATATACTAATCTTAAGTTTTAAAATTCTTATCCCTAGTGGTACTATTCTCAATATCAATTGATGCCTTTTCACAAAATGACAGTATTGATACTTATATTCCTGATATGAAAATTAGCAAAGACAACCTAAACACTTGGGGTTATACATTAATTCAGAAAGGCAAAATTGAAAAATCGATAGAAATATTTAAATTAAGTGATCATTTTTTTCCTCAAAACACCAATACATTCGATTGTCTAGGAATAGCATATGCATTGTTAGACATGAACTCTGAAGCTTTAAAAAGTTATGAAATTGCTTTAAAGATTGATCCAGAAAATACCTACGCTAAGAGATAAATAGAAATACTAAAGAAGAGATTGAAAAATGAAAAAATAAATAATTTTAGATAGTAGTATATAGCAAGGAACACACAACAATTTGTATAATTCATAAGCACCTATTAGTAGCAAATGCATTGCACAATAGGCGATACCTATAAATTAAAAAATGAACGAATTAATTGAACATAAAAGTTGGTGGAAACGGAATTGGAAATGGCTTACCTCAATGTTTATTATACTTTTAGTGATTACTGTTTTGATTGCCTCCTCAAAAATTGGGAAAAGAGTATCCGATACTATAAAAGCCTATGCAGACCCTAATCTTATCGAAAACGCACTATTAAAGGCTCAAGAAAATAAAGAAGTAGTAGAATTCCTAGGTACGTTGAAGCCAATTGATAATATGGCAATTTTGGAAGGGATTGTTACATATTCAAACAAGAATAGGACAATTGATATTTATGTTCGTATAAAGGGTTCTAAAGGAAAAGGAAGAATGAGAGTTTTTGCAGATTGGAATGGAGATAAATGGGAATATAATACCATTGCTATTGCAAGTAAAAAGCTTAAAAAGTCTATTGTAATAATTAGTAAAAAAGAATAATAAAAAATAATTCAATTGAAGCACTATTCGTTAAGCTATAGTTTCTGATGATTGGCACAGTTTATACAAAAAGTAGGTTAAACGAGTATACAAGTGATCATCAGATTTTTGATATCAAATCACGTAAGGAGGACTCGATCAACATTATTAATTAGCATCAATTTTATACCTCGGATACTAAAAGAAGGAGTAGTGATTTTCATGTTACGTTTCTGGAAGAATGCCCTACGGGATATCCTTTTGATTCAATAGAATTCTCCGTTTTCACCCCGTTACTAAAAACAGATGGCCTCACGTATTATTTATCATCCCTTCCCCAAGATGAACTTGCCTCCAATCCAATCCTAATTTATTATAAAACCCAAGATGGTTGTTCTCAAAAAAGTAAGTCAAGGAAGAGTTAATGAGTATCTTAACACCTCCTTGACAATTGAATTCAATTCGTCTATAAAAAATACTTGGAAATTGAAAAACCTAGCGTAAGCATGCGGTATATTCAATAAAATATTAAAAATGAAGCATTTACACGTTACACTATTGATATTATCATGTTTGGTGTTATCCGCACAGCAAGAAAAGAAGTTAAATGTGTTATTTATTATTTCTGATGACCTCACTGCTACGGCGGTTTCCTCTTATGAAAACAAAGATTGTAAAACTCCAAATATAGATAAATTGGCATCTGAGGGCATGCGTTATACCAGCGCTTATACGCAGTACCCTGTATGTGGACCTTCTAGAGCTTCTTTAATGACTGGTTACTATCCGAGTGCAACACAAACGTATGGCTATGTTAGTGGAAGGAAAAATATAGGTGCTGATAGAAAAACATGGTCGCAATTATTTAAAGAGAATGGATACTATACGGCTCGGGTAAGTAAAATATTTCATATGGGAGTACCTAGAGATATTGAATTAGGTTCAAATGGACAAGATGATGAAGCGTCTTGGACAGAACGCTTCAATAGCAAAGGGCCAGAATGGTTAGCAGCGGGAGAAGGCGAATTAGTTCAAGGGAACCCAGATGGGACGCTATCCAGAAAAGGAGGAAATGTTATGACTATTGTTAAGGCAGATGGTGACGATTTGGTACATTCTGATGGGAAAACAGCCGAAAAAGCGAGCGAATTAATTAGAACGCATAAAGATGAACCCTTCTTTTTGGCTGTTGGTTTTGTACGTCCCCATGTCCCTTTTGTAGCTCCTAAAGATTATTTTCTGCCCTATCCTTATGATAGCGTAGTTATGCCCAAAAAGGTGGCAGGCGATTGGGATGATATTCCTAAAAGAGGAATTAATTATGTCACCAGTGTTAATGGACAAATGTCTTTGGAACAAGAGAAGAAGGCAGTGGCAGCTTATTATGCATCTGTATCTTATATGGATACGCAGGTAGGGAAAGTATTAAAGACGTTAAAGGAAGAGGGGTTGGAAGACAATACCATTGTTATTTTTACTTCTGATCATGGTTTCCATCTAGGGGAGCATAGTTTTTGGATGAAGGTAAGTTTACATGAAGAATCTGTTCGAGTTCCCATGATTATTAAAGTGCCAGGGGCGAAACCCGGCGTCTGTAATTCTTTTGTTGAATTGCTAGACCTGTATCCAACCATAGCAGAATTAGCGGATATACCAACTTCAAAACATTTGCAAGGAAAAAGCTTGGTGAAAACAATCTATGAACCAAACCATAAAGTACGTAAAATGGCATTTTCAGTAACGCAAGGTGGAAACACATTCTTGCTGAGGGCAAGTAATTGGGCTTATATCCAGTATGACGAAGATGCATCTAAAGGAATAGAGTTATACAATATGCAAATAGACCCTAAGCAGTACACAAATTTAGCAACGGTTCCCAAATATTCTGGGAGAGTAAGAGATTTTCAAAAAAAATTACAGCAAAAATTAAAGAAAGTTCGAACCAATGATTTGGAAATAGGCTATGAAAATAAATAAGGATTATAAGTAACCACCAACCAAAAAAGAAAAGCAATGAAAAACTTTATAATTATATGTTTTATTATAGGTGTATATGGATGTAATCCAATAAAAGGGAAGCAGGTAGTAAAGCAAAAACCTAACATCATCTTGATTATGGCAGATGATTTAGGGGTTGAGACATTGGGGGTGTATGGGAGCGATAGTTATAAAACGCCCCATTTAGACAAACTTGCCAAGGAAGGAATGCGATTTGAAAATTGCTATTCTACTCCGCTTTGTACCCCATCTCGAGTGCAAATAATGACTGGTAAATATAATTTTAGGAATTACACAGGATTTGGACTATTGAATCCTTCGGAAAGTACCTTTGGTAACTATATGCAAGATGCGGGATATAAAACCTGCATTGCAGGTAAATGGCAGTTATTAGGTAATGCCAATCAACAAAAAAGGGCTGGGGGCAAAATTGGCACATATCCAGAGAATGCTGGCTTTGACGATTATTGCCTGTGGCAGATTGATTCCCGAGGCTCTAGATATAAAGATCCTTTGCTGAGTATTAAAGGAAAACAAACCAAGGAATATACTGATCAATTTGGTCCGGATATGTTCGTGGAACATATCGAAAAATTCATGGAAACCCATAAAGAGACTCCCTTCTTTGTGTATTATCCTATGGTGATTACCCATGATCCTTTTGTGCCCACACCAGATAATCCTATATTCAAGGATTTCGACGCCAAATCTAAGGTGAATGATCCTAAGTACTTCGGTGAAATGGTCTCCTATATGGATAAGCTAATTGGCCGTATAGTTGACAAAACTGAGAAGCTTGGAATCAGAGAAAATACACTGATACTTTTCATTGGCGACAACGGTACTGATCGTGATATTACCTCTATAGTAAATGGCATCTCCCTTAAGGGAGACAAAGGGTACACCACCAATGGAGGAACCCATGTGCCTTTTATTGCAAATTGGAAAGGAACAATAAAGAAAAATAAGGTCAATTACAGCTTAATAGATTTTACGGATTTTTTACCCAGTATTTTGGAAACAGCAGATTATAAAACTACAACATCTGACAGTTTGGACGGTGTAAGCTTTTATCCTCAGTTGTTTGGAGATGAAAGCAACAGTAGAGATTGGGTATTTTGTCATTATGAACCTAATTGGGGAAAATTTGAAACCAGAAGATATGTGCACAATACAAAGTGGAAATTGTATGGAAATGGGAGTTTTTATGATTTGCAAAATGATCCTTTAGAGAAAAATCCATTGAATATAAGTGACCAATCTAAGGTAACAAAGGCAGTGGTTCAGGAATTTAAAGGCGTATTGGATGGGTACAAAAAATAAATTCTTCATTATATAACCTAGTAGGTTTTAGCTTAGCTGCTAATTTTAGGGGACGAAATCTGGGTGTCTTGGCTTCCCGTCTTTTATACAGTATGGATATCGCAGCACAACTTAAAGTGACGCTCCAATATTAAAAGAATTTTGGTGATAGAAAAAAGCTGGTATTAGAATGCGGAGGTCAAGGGCATGAAATTAAAACAGAAATTATTCATCAAAGGGGTGCCCGGCGGAAAACCTAGAAACAGATAATTGTACATATTTAATTCCAATCACAAGCAAACCATGATTTTATAAGCGAATTGTTTGTTATATTCAAGAATTCATCAATAATAAAGACATAGTATTTAGTTCTTTTTCTTTTTCGTTCTCTTTTTTTTGTTTTCCATACTAATAACTTTTTGCACCATTTTACCTGGGACAATTCTAGTGATTCCATGAATTAATCCTTGAATCCAATAGGTAATTGGAGAGCGATAGCTATTTCTTTCGGATTGATATTCAGCAACAAGGTATTTTTTTTGGCTGGGTAAATTATTTGATCGAATAGCACCATTAGCAATGGCGGAGAGTAGCAGCTTTTTCTTGTCTTTATGTTTGCTGTTTTCAGCAATCATTTCCACATGTAAATTGCTATACTCAAATACCAGTTTGTTATGGGATTGAACTGGACCGGCATTCATGTGAAATTGAATTCGGTTCATTTGGCCAGAAACCATTTCAACGCCAGCCAAGGGCTTTAAGGTCGGGTTTAAGCTGGTTAAATCCATTTCGTCCACATCCAAGGCCATTGAAAATGTTTCTTTGTGATATGGAATGCTTAAAGCAATATTAATTCCGGCCTTACCTAAAAGACGGGCATTAATTTTTGCGTCTAGTTGACCAAGGTTCTTTTGTTGTTCTGGCATGTTAGTAACACCAGTGATAGTTCCATTAATTTCTTGAAAATCAAGCGATCCCGATTTACTTTTATGCACGCCCAGTTCAGCATAGGTTATGGAGGAATTGGAAATTTGAATGGAGTCAATAAGAATAGCTATGGGAATTGCGTTAATAATACCTTGAAACAAAGGTTTAGCGGTGTCTTGAGGTCTTGGAATGTTTTTATTTCTTTGCAATTTAATGTTGAGCTCGTCTACAGAAACCTTTTCGGCTTCAATATCCAAGTGACTATAAAAATTTTCTGATACCATTTGATTTATAGCAATTTCTTTGATATCTAACTC
>CAZDOW010000107.1:0-9971 GCA_964507115.1 uncultured Maribacter sp. | reverse complement strand
ATAATACGATTACCTATGAGCAAGAAGGCTGGGGTGGTTTTAAATATCAAGTGAACGTAACTGGGGAAACCAAGGCCGGGGTTTTGGAAGGAGTTTGGAGTATTAGTTCTGAATTTCCTGGTTGGGATAAAAAGCCATCCTCCAAAGCGCTATCAATTGAAAATAGTAAAGAGGGAATAGCAAATGCTTTCAGAAATCATAAGGAGTGGTGGGCAGATTTTTGGTCTAAATCCTCCATTCAAGTACCTGATTCTATTTTGCAAAAGCAATGGCACCTTGAACAATATAAATTTGGATCAGCAGCAAGGGCAGAGGCACCGCCTATTTCCTTACAATCTGTTTGGACTGCTGACAATGGAAAACTACCACCTTGGAAAGGAGATTTTCATCATGACCTTAATACACAATTAAGTTACTGGCCAGCGTATAGTGCTAACCATTTAGATGAAGAAATTGGTTTCTTAAATTGGCTTTGGAAATACCGGAAATCCTTTAAAAAGTACACCAAAGAGTATTATGAAACGGAAGGTCTAAATGTTCCGGGTGTCTCTACGTTAGAAGGCGAACCTATGGGAGGGTGGATTCAATATGCTTTTGGGCCAACGGTTTCTGCATGGCTTGGGCATCATTTTTATTTGCATTGGCGGTATTCAATGGATAGAGAGTTTCTTGAAAATAGAGCGTACCCGTGGCTTAAAGATGTTGCTGTTTTTCTTGAAGGTGTATCCGAAATTAATGAAGAAGGAATCAGAAAACTTCCCATTAGTTCTAGTCCAGAAATTAATAACAATGACAGAGATGCTTGGTTTGGAGAAACCACTAATTTTGATTTAGCACTTATAAGGTGGACCTATGAAAAAGCAGCGGAATTAGCGTTAGAGCTAGGTAAGGAAGAAGAGGCCCAAAGATGGAATGAGCTTTTATTGCAATGGCCAGATTTAGCGGTTAATACTAATGGCTTAATGTTTACTCCCGAGTTACCCTATAAGGAGTCTCATAGACATTTTTCACACCTAGTAGGCTATCACCCTTTAGGTCTTCTAGATTTCTCCAAAGGGGATAAGGATAAAGAAGTAATTAAGAGAACTATTGCAACTTTGGATAGTATAGGGTCGTCAAAATGGGTAGGCTATTCATTTAGCTGGCTTGGTAATTTAAAGGCTAGGGCATTTGATGGTGAAGGAGCGGCTGACGTTCTTAGGGTTTTCGCAACTAGTTTTTGTTTGCCAAATAGCTTTCATGTTAACGGAGATCAGTCAGGGAAAGGATATTCGGATGCCACGTATAGGCCATTTACATTAGAAGGGAATTTTGCATTTGCAGCTGGTTTACAAGAGATGTTAATTCAAAGCCATACCGGAATAGTTCATGTTTTTCCTGCAATTCCGAAGGATTGGAAAGATGTAAGCTTTAATCAACTACGAACAGAAGGGGCGTTTTTGGTTTCTGCGAAAATGGAAAATGGAAAAGTAACGCTCTTAAGTATTGAAGCTACTAAAGGAGGTAACTTGAAATTGAAAATCCCTTTTGATACTGCTCATTTTGAGTGTTCCCACGATTATTTGGTCGACGAAGGTGGTTTTTTAAATATTATGACCAAACAAGGAGATATCGTCCAATTTAGCCCCAAATAATATGCTTTAACATGAAGAATAAACTGTTGTATTCGTTTTTTGTATGCTATTCCATGGTTCATTTGGGATGCCAAAAAGAGCAAGATTTTGAAAGACCCAATGTTTTATTTATTCTAGTAGACGATTTAGGCTATTCAGACCTTGGATATACAGGAAGTACAAGCTATGAGACACCCAATATAGACGCGCTAGCTTCAGACGGAATGGTTTTCACCAACGCCTATGCGGCCAGTCCCGTCTGCTCTCCGACAAGAGCCGCTATACTGACCGGAAAATACCCTGCACGTATAAATATTACGGACTATATTCCTGGTAATAGGCATTGGGGACCACATGCCGATCAGAAATTAGCGTCACAACCTTTTAAACTTCAATTAGATTTGGAGGAATATACAATGGCTGAAGCTTTTAAAGCTGAAGGGTATAAAACCATGTTCGCCGGTAAATGGCATTTAGGAGAACAGGATGAATTTTACCCTACGCATCAGGGATTTGATATTAATATAGGCGGAAACAAAACGGGTCACCCTAGCGGCGGATATTTTTCTCCATATCAAAACCCAGAACTACAGGACGGTCTTAAGGGCGAATACCTTACGGATAGATTAACTAATGAAGTCATAAAATTTATTGAAAATACGAAAGAGGGACCGTTTTTTGCTTATTTATCGTTTTATAGTGTTCACTTGCCTTTACAAGCAAAGATGGATAAAGTGAATAAATACAATGAAAAGTTTGCAAAGCAATTCAATGATAAAGAACAATTTTTAAAAGAAGGAGAGACTTTTTTTAAAAATAGACAAAACAATGCCAAGTATGCCGGGATGGTGGAAAGTATGGATGATAATGTTGGAAGAGTATTGCAAGTATTAAAGAAAAACAAGATTTTAAAGAATACTATTATAGTTTTTACTTCGGATAACGGGGGTATGGCAAGCAGTAATACCGTTGACAATATCCCTACAACAAATTTACCATTGAGGGCTGGAAAGGGACATCTATACGAAGGTGGAATACATGAGCCGCTTATTCTGAAATGGACCAATCAAATTAAAGCAGGATCTGTATCTAAAAGTGTTGTTACAAGTACAGATTTGTACCCTACTCTTTTGGATTTAGCGGGTATTGGTCAACTACCACAGCAACATATGGATGGTGTAAGCTTAAAACCAATACTTCTAGGTAAGTTGCAAAATGACAGGCCTATTTTTTGGCATACCCCTCACTATAGCGGTGGTTTAGGAGGTACACCTTCAGGAGCCATAAGAATGGGCGATTATAAGTTGATAGAATTTTATGAGGATATGCATATAGAATTATATAACATAGTAAATGATGTAGGCGAGATGAACAATTTGGCCCAAGAACAGCCAAGTAAAGTAATGGAACTAAAAAAAATATTGCACCAATGGAGGAAAGATATGAATGCGTTAATGCCTTACCCTAACCCTCATTATGAGCTCATATTACCAGTAAGCGAATAATCCAAACTATAAATATACAGACCTGAGGGTAGGGAGAAATGATTAATACAGGATACACTGTAGTACCAGAAAAACTATTGCTGAATAATAAGATTTTTGTCAATTTTCGAGAACATTTTGTGTTATTTAATCAAAAGGTTTAGTGTTGCATGCTAATTTACCCTTTGTTTAGTTTTTGCCTCTTAGATTCGTTTCCTATTGCTTAAATTTAAATCTTGAATTTGAAAAGTCAGCGAGTCCATGTTTTTGGCACTAATTTATTTATGAATTGGGTTTCCTGTAGACTAATCATTTTATTTCTATGTTGATATGATTGCTCTAGAATTTACTACGTTTATTGGTCGTTTTCATCCGCTTTTTGTGCATTTGCCCATTGGTTTTATATTGCTAGCAATACTATTGGAATGGTGGGAAAATTATCAAAAAACCAAAACTACTAGTAAACTTATTCCCATTGCATGGTTTATTGGTGGTCTTGCAGCATTCGCTGCTGCGCTTTGTGGATGGTACCTTGGTGAAACCGGACTTTATGAAGAAGATCAAATTTTTCTCCACCGTTGGTTGGGTATTGCACTTGTTCCAATTGCCTTTATAGGCTGGTGGATCAAATTAAAATCTCATAGCTATCCAAAATTGTTACAGCATGGCTTCAATGTCCTTTTAATTATCTTGTTGTCTGTTGAAGGACATAAAGGAGGTAACCTTACACATGGCGATACTTACCTCACTGAATATGCTCCAAAGCCGATACAAAAACTATTGGCGTCTAAAAAGACTGCTGGTTTTAAGCTGCGATTGAATAATCCCGATAGTGTAATGGTCTACAGGGAATTAATACAACCTATTTTTGATGCAAAATGTGTTTCTTGCCATGGTAATGAAGTAAAACGAGGCGACTTAAATATGAGCCATCCAGACTCCCTATTTTTAGGAGGTGACGGAGGCCAAATTATCTTTGGGGGTAATTTAGAGGAAAGTGAGCTTTTTAGAAGAATCACACTTCCTCAAAAAAATATTAAATTTATGCCTCCTACACCCAGTGTATTAACCTATGATGAAATTAAAATCGTAGAATGGTGGATTGACCAAGGTGCATCTTTTGAAAGTACAGTAAGTGATTTAGAGATTGATAAAAGCATAAAACCAGTGTTAATGCGCAGTTATGGGCTAAATACGACACCGCGACCTTGGTACGAAAAAGTCGAGATAGCTCCTTTAGACAGTATACAGATATCATTACTTACAAAACAAGGTTTTTTCGTAAAGACTTTAGGAGACACCAATCCTTTGCTAGATGTTAGTTATTCCAGTACTAGTCTTACAAAAGAAAAAATGGAAGCGTTAGAAGCTGCCAAAAATCATATCACTTGGCTTTCTTTAGCGGAAACAAATGTAGCAGATGAATGGCTTTCTATCATCTCTGATTTTAAGAATTTAACTCGACTTGAACTGGACAAAACAACGATTTCAGATGAAGGAATCATTTACCTTAAAGACTTGTCGCATCTAGAAGTTCTTAATTTGTACGCTTCTCGGGTTTCGAATTCCTCGCTTCCTTTGTTGCAAGAATTGCCAGAATTGAAAAGGGTATATCTCTCGAGAACTCAAGTAACTTCAGATTATGCAAAGGCGGCTTCTGGTGAAAAAGAAGATTTATCTTTTATCGTTGATGAAAATTTCAAAAATTAAAAATTGTGAATAACTATGTATAAGCTAAACGGGAAATATCTCATATTATATTTGGTAGGTCTCCTAGTATTATCTTCCTGTGGAGGGCCGGATATGTCAGAATCGGTTCAATTGGCGTATGAAAAACTTCCTAAAAAAATTGATTTTAACCAGCATGTCAAACCTATACTTTCTGATAAGTGCTACTTGTGTCACGGTCCTGATAAAGCTAAAATTTCGGCAGGGTTGCAGCTACATTCACCAGATTTGGCGTATAAAGAATCTGAGAATAGTCCGGGAAAATATACTATCGTACCTGGTAATGCCAGTAAAAGTCTTTTAGTAGAACGTATTCTCAGTGATGACCCTGAAATAGTTATGCCTCAACCAGAATCGCATTTGTTCTTAACGGATTACGAAAAGGCAATGCTAGTTAGATGGGTTAAGGAAGGTGCGGAATATAAAGATCATTGGGCATTTATTGCTCCTGCAGAACAAAATCCACCTAAGGTTAAGTTACAAGAAAAAGTAGCCAACCCCATTGATAATTTTGTTCTGGCCAGATTAGAAGTTGAAAATTTGGAGCCCAGTCCAAATGCAGATAAGGAAATTTTGTTACGAAGGTTGAGTTTTGATTTGACCGGACTTCCTCCAACGCTTGAAGAAATCACAGCTTTTGTGAGCGATACTTCTGAAAGCGCATATGAAAAACAGGTTAACCGGCTACTCGCATCGCCTCATTATGCGGAGCAAATGACTTTAGATTGGATGGACCTATCGCGCTATGCGGATACCCATGGCTATACCGTAGATCGCTACCGCGACGTTTCACCATATCGAGATTGGGTCATTAAGGCTTTTGATTTAAATATGCCCTATGACCAATTCATTCGTTGGCAAATGGCTGGGGATCTGATGGAAAACGCAACAGATGAACAGATTTTGGCAACGACCTTCAATAGGCTTCACCCACAAAACGCCGAAGGTGGAATCATTGATGAAGAGTTTCGTTCAGAATATGTTTCTGATAGAACTAATGTGGTTAGCGAAGGCTTTTTGGGTTTAACCATGGCCTGTGCCAAATGTCATGACCACAAGTACGACCCCATTTCACAAAAGAACTATTATGAGATGTATAGTTTCTTCAATAATATACATGAATCTGGGCAAATTTCTTTTGATTGGTCAATGCCTGCACCTACCTTATTACTCCCCGAAAAGGAACAAACACAGTTTTTAGACTATGTTGAAAAACTTATTGATGAGAAAGAAAAGAGTTCATTTCTAATTGCCGAAACGGAAACTGAGAAAGCACAACAATGGGTGTCTGAAGAAAATTATAAAGGTTTAGCGCAAATAGAACTTCCGAAAAATATCACAGCACATTTTGATTTTAATACGGGTAAACTAACCAATAGGCTATCTCCCTTTCAGACCGGAAAAATGGCGCGGCAAGGCGCAATCAACCAGCATCCGAATTTCACAAAAGGGCATACAGGTAAAGGATTGAAAATGGATGGAGATGCTTGGTTGAATTTAGGCAAAGTAGGAATTTTTCAACGACATCAACCCTTTAGCATTGGTATTCGCGTGTTTATTCCTCAAGAGCTAGAGAACGGTGTTATTTTTCACAAAGGGGTTGGCGCAAAACTTTATAATTTCAGAGGATATCACTTGGCTATAAGAGATAATAAGCTTGAAGCTTTACTAGCACACCAACACCCAGGGAATGCTATTGTAAAATACGCTTTGACCGATATTCCTAAAGAAGAATGGGTGCAACTTACCATGACTTATGATGGTTCAAGCACTGCAGAGGGCGTTCATATTTATCAAAATGGAAGGAAATTAGAGGCTAAAACAGAAATAGACAATCTGTACAAGGACATTGTATTTAATGCTAAGGCGCATGGCATGCAAGGTGTTCCTGATGATCCTGGACTGCAAATTGGAGCCAGATGGAGAGGAAAGGGAATTGGCGGTGCGACTGTTGATGATATTTTGGTATTCAGCAAAGAACTTAAGCCCCTTGAAGTAAGTCAAATTGGAAATCAAGAACGTATAAAATCAATTGTTGCCAAAAATAAGAATCAACTTAATTCAAAAGAAAAATCGGCACTATTAGCATATTATTTGTCAACGAAATCAAAGTCGTACCAAGAGTCTTTGTTAGCATTGCAAAAAGTGCGCAAAACCTATGTTGATAGTATTGAACTCGTGAAAGACATTCCGGTGATGCAAGAAATGGAAGAGCCTCGGGAAACGTTTGTACTTGAGCGTGGCTTATATGACCAATATGGACCGCAAGTATACCCGAATACTCCCGATAAAATATTTGCATTTCCAGATAGTCTTTCAAAAAATCGTTTGGGCTTGGCCAAATGGGTCACAAGTAAAGAAAACCCCTTAACAGCTCGTGTTGCCGTAAATCGCTATTGGAAAAATTTGTTTGGAACAGGAATTGTTCGCACAGTCGAGGATTTTGGAAACCAAGGGGAACTACCAAGTCACCCGGCTTTGTTAGACTGGTTGGCCATTCAATTCATGGAGTCTGGCTGGGACGTAAAAGCATTGCACAAAGTTATGGTGATGTCCAACACCTACCAACAATCTTCTTTGACAACCGAAGCATTAATGATACGTGATAAAGCGAATAGACTTCTTGCACGGGGACCGTCTGGTAGATTAACTGGGGAAATGTTGCGAAATAATGCGTTGGTCGCATCCGGACTTTTGAATCGTAAAATAGGTGGAAAGAGTGTAAAACCATATCAACCAGCCGGACTCTGGAAAATCAATGGATCAGCCTACCAAGAAGATAAAGGAGAAAAACTGTATCGTAAAAGCATGTACACCATCTGGAAACGTTCGGTGCCGCACCCAACAATTGCCACATTCGATGCTCCTGAAAGGTCATTCTGCGCCGTACGACGTCAAGAAACCAATACTCCATTGCAGGCTTTGGTTTTAATGAACGACCCCACTTATGTAGAAGCCTCACGTGTATTAGGCTACGGGATGTTACAGAATTCTGATACCAAATCGGGTATCGCTGATACCTTTAAAAAATTAACAGGAAGAACAATTAAGAATGAGGAATTAAACCTTTTAGCCGATTTGCAATTGGAAGAATATGAAAAATTTAAGTCCAAACAATCCAAAGCTGAAGGTTGGTTGAACTCTGGTGAATTCCGAATTTCAAACGATAATGACGAAGCATTGGTTGCTGCAAATGCCGTCGTCGCTAGTACCATTATTAATTCGGATGCTGCAATTACAAAACGATAACTATCTTAAATTACCCCCTTGAGGGTGCTTTAGGAAGGTAAACGGGAAAGCTGAAATAAGAATTTTGTTTAAATTATTGATATAATAAAAACATATGTGCCACAATCACGATGATATTTTAAGGTCGAACAATAAAGATTTGCAAGAAATAGAACGTCAAATGGACCGACGTAACTTCTTGACGAAAACCTCAATGGGGCTTGGGGCCATTGCTTTGGGTTCGCTACTGAATACTGAAAAAGCCTTTGCATCAGTTAAAAATGGTGGATTGGACAACTCAAGTACCGAAGCAATATTGAAATCGTACAATAAGAATCGCTTGGGTCTCCCGCATCATTTGCCCAAAGCAAAACGAATTGTTTATCTATTTCAAAGTGGTGGGCCATCACAGTTTGAAATGTGGGATTATAAACCCAAATTAAAAAACATGTTTGGGCAAGATTTACCTGACTCCGTTCGTCAAGGGCAACGCCTTACCGGCATGAGTGCGGAACAAACAAGCTTCCCGATGGCGCCCTCTATTTTTGATTTTAAACAATATGGAAAATCAGGAACATGGGCAAGCGATTTACTACCTTATACTTCGCAGGTTGTGGACGAACTCTGTTTTATCAAATCGATGCAAACCGACCAAATAAATCACGACCCTGCAATTACCTTTATGCAGACTGGAAACCAATTAGCAGGAAGACCGTCTATTGGTTCTTGGTTGAGTTATGGTTTGGGTTCGGATAACGATAATCTCCCCACCTTTATCACCTTGATTACGAAAAACATGGGAGGACAGCCTTTATACTCTAGACTATGGGGAAATGGTTTTTTACCTACGGAACATCAGGGCGTACAATTCCGTTCTGGTAAAGACCCTGTTTTATATTTGAGTGACCCTGAAAATTATGACGGAACTGATAGAAGACAAATGCTTGATTATTTAGGAAAACTAAATGAAGTACAGCATGACGCCTATGGGGATCCGGAAATTAATGCGAGAATGGCGCAATACGAGATGGCATTTCGCATGCAAACTTCAGTTCCAGAGGTTACTGACATGTCAGATGAACCAGACTATATTTTTGATATGTACGGGGAAGATAGTAGAGACCCCGGCACCTATGCTGCTAACTGCTTGATGGCTAGAAAACTTTTGGAGAAAGATGTAAAATTCGTTCAATTGTACCATCAAGGTTGGGACCAACACAGTAATTGCCCCAGTGGTGTTAAGGCCCAATGTCTGCGAACAGACCAAGCCAATGCAGCCTTAATAAAAGATTTAAAACAACGCGGTATGCTTGAAGATACCTTAGTTGTTTGGGGAGGTGAATTTGGCCGAACGGTTTATTCTCAAGGGCAATTAACGCCCCAAAATTATGGTCGTGACCATCATCCGAAAGCATTTACGATGTGGATGGCAGGTGCTGGTGTAAAAGAGGGATACACACACGGGGAAACCGATGACTTTAGTTATAACGTAATAAGAGACCCAGTTCATGTACATGATTTTCATGCTACGTTGATGCATCTTTTTGGCATAGATCATGAGCGACTGACGTTTAAGCATCAAGGTCGTCGCTATCGATTGACCGATGTACATGGTCATGTAGTTAAAGATATATTATCTTAAAAGCAGCTTTACAAAATGTGATAATTCAGAAGAAGTATTTTGGAAATTGACCTATTCAGGATTTGATTGACCTCAATCATTGCATTTGGGTCTGATATGTTAAAATAATAGCGACAAGAAGAAATTGTTACAGATGGTGATTACTTGAATCTAAAAATGATTTGTAGCGATTTAAAACGATATCAAGATAATTTTCTCAGTAAAGCTAAAAAAAATAAAGCCCAAAATATCCAATCATTGCTAGTGTTTTGGTTTCGGATGGTTCTCCAAAACCTG
>CAZDOW010000106.1:0-9998 GCA_964507115.1 uncultured Maribacter sp. | reverse complement strand
TGGGAAACCAATATTAATTTTCTTTTTCATAGCAATTTTTTTCCCATCCTTAATTCTTTTAAGGGTGGGTTTTGCTTTTTAGCATCTTTTTGAGCGATTTAAAAGCTAAAGATTTTATGTGTTGATCTAGAAAATATATTGTAAGGCTATAAAAGTGCTGTTTTCATCATAAACCTTGATAAAACCATGTTAAAAAAAGTGCTTCGAACAGGCTTAAAAAATACCATTTAAAACAATTTAATATCTTTGATTAAATTCCTTACATGAACAATATTTTGGTAGTTGATGATGTTACCAAACAGTTTGGAGATTACACAGCTTTAAAGGGTATTTCCCTTGAAATTCCTAAAAATAGTATTTATGGGTTGTTAGGTCCCAACGGAGCTGGTAAAACCACGCTGATTAGAATAATCAACCAGATAACCTACCCCGATCAAGGAACAGTTTATTTTGACGGTAAGCCCCTTAAACCAGAACATATTGCTCAAATTGGTTACCTGCCAGAAGAACGTGGGCTGTATAAAAGTATGAAGGTAGGGGAGCAGGCTCTTTATCTAGCACAGTTGAAAGGACTCTCGAAAACAGATGCTAAGGAGCGATTGAAGTTTTGGTTTGACCGCTTGGAAATAGGTGACTGGTGGGGAAAAAAAATTCAGGAGCTGTCCAAGGGCATGGCACAAAAAATACAATTTATAGTTACCGTGCTCCATGAACCTAAATTGCTCATTTTTGATGAACCTTTTAGTGGGTTTGATCCTATAAATGCCAACATAATAAAAGACGAGATTTTAAGGCTTAAGGAAAATGGTGCTTCCATAATTTTTTCCACGCATCGTATGGAATCTGTAGAAGAACTTTGTGAGTATATAACCCTCATACATCGTTCTGAAAAGATTTTAGACGGTAAACTTTCAGAAATAAAGAAGGCCTTTAAAAATAATATTTTTGATGTAGGGGTGACCATGGAAAGCCCAGAAGTATTGTTGAAAAATTTAAAAGAAAAGTATCAGGTACTTTCTTCTCGTTATGATACTACAGAAAAGCAGCTTGATTTTTCTATTCAACTTCCCAATGATGATTCTGGAGAGTTATTGAGCTTACTGGGTGCTTCAGCTAACGTAAATAATTTCGTGGAGACCATACCTTCGGCTAATGATATTTTTATCAGGACAATTCAAAATAAAGGATTTGAACATGAATAAATTGCCGTTGATTATAAAAAGAGAATATCTCGCAAAGGTGCGTAACAAGTCATTTGTGATTATGACTTTTTTGAGTCCTATATTAATGGTAGGCATGATTCTTCTTATAGCTTACCTCACAAAACTTAATGATAGTGAAAAACGCGTTATTGCGGTGCTCAACCAAAGCGATTATTTCGCTAACGAATTTAGCACCAATGAAACTACGTCTTATGTTAATTACAGGGATTTAACTCTTGAGCAGGCCAAAGACTCTACAAAGCAAATGGGGTATTATGGACTGGTTTATTTGCCAAATGAGGATAATTTAGAACTTGTATGCCAACGTTCATTTTTTTATAGTCAAGATGCGCCTAACACTATTATACTAGAGGGCTTGGAACGTATTTTTAAAGGAAGATTAAGACAGGAAAGATTAAGGGATTTGGGTGTATCCACTGCCGAATACGCAGAAATGGACAGTGCGTATCAATTAAATATTTCAACCTTTGAAGGTGAGCAGAACCTAAAGGGTATAAATGAGATAAAAGCAGTAATTGGTGGAGGGTTCGGTTACTTGATTATGATGTTCATTATCATCTACGGTGGCTTTGTAATGAGAAGTGTTATAGAAGAGAAGACCAGCCGTATTATTGAAGTAATTATATCATCGGTAAAACCATTTCAGTTGATGATGGGTAAGATTATTGGTACCTCCTTAGCAGGAATAACACAATTTGCAATATGGATTCTATCAGGTACCTTATTGTTAATTATAGCCATGGCTATTTTTGATATAGACCCTTCTATGGTTTCAGGTTCCGGAGCGGGTGCTATGATGGGCACAGGCGTAAATCCTGGGATTCCTTCCGCGGATATGACCATGCAATTGTATGCCCAAGAACTGTTTGATATCCCATGGTTATTACTTATCGTCTTTTTTCTCATATATTTTATTTTGGGGTATTTGATTTATAGCTCTATTTATGCGGCCATAGGCGCTGCCGTTGATAACGAGACGGATACTCAACAGTTTATATTTCCGGTCATACTACCCTTAATGTTAGCTATTTATGTTGGCTTTTTCTCGGTTTTTAGTAACCCCCACGGGCCCATTGCGGTAGGTTTTTCTTTATTCCCCCTAACATCACCGATTGTTATGATGATGCGACTGCCAGGAGGAATAGGAGATGGAGGCGTTCCTATATGGCAATTGGTTTCATCGATTTTGATTTTAATGGCTACCTTTATTGGTATCGTGTGGTTAGCAGCCAAAATATATAGGGTGGGGATTTTAATGTACGGTAAAAAACCAAGCTACAAGGAGTTGTTTAAATGGCTCAAATATTAAGTATGATTCAGGATAGTACCGAAAAAATAAAAGAAATAATAGCGGATGACATCTGGGGCTCCATTAAGGAAATTCTAGAGATGGGGTTCCATTTTGGTACGGGTAAGAATTCAATCCATATAACCATTGAGCTGCTATTACTTTTGGTTGTGGCCTTCGTGATTTCCAGTTTTTTTATGAAATGGGTGCGTAGATTTTTTACCCGAAACATGGAGAACGATGATAAGCTTAAATTTGTCAGTATTTTTAAATTTATTAAGTACGTCGTTTATATTGTTGTGATTCTCTTTACCATGAGTGCGGCCGGTATCAATATCACGATTCTTATAACTGCATCGGCTGCGCTCTTTGTAGGACTTGGTCTAGCGTTGCAAGAACTTTTTCAAGATATTATTGGTGGGATTTTTATTATTTTGGACAAATCGCTTCAGGTGGGCGATATTGTAGAAATAGACAGTAAGGTAGGAAAGGTCTTTGAAATTAAACTACGCACCACCAGGGCTATTACAAGGGACGATAAGGTTATTATCATTCCTAATCATAAGTTTATAAGTGACATTGTCTATAACTATACCCAAAATCATAAAATGACTAGGGAAACGGTTAAGATAGGGGTAGCTTATGGTAGCGATGTACAATTGGTGACTAAAATTTTGGAAACCATTGTCCATGAGCAACGAGGCGTTTTAAAAAACCCAAAACCTTTTGTTCTTTTCGATGATTTTGGGGATTCGGCTTTGTTGTTCTCCATTAACTTTTTTATTAGTGATAGTTTCATGGACCCGATGATTAAGAGTGAGATGCGGTATAGCATAGATGCAGAATTTAGAAAAAGTAACATCACCATACCGTTCCCACAAAGAGATGTTCATATTTTCCAACAAACTCCTTTTGAACATAGTACTATTCAAAATTCAGGAAAGTAATTAGGACTAGGGGACGATTAGCGATTCTTTTATTTTTGATACCTCTAATTAACTTAATGGCCCAAACCCCTCATGTATTCTGGGTAAAATATATGTTAAGAAGAATAACAAGATTGGAGATTAACCCGAGTGCTTACGCCACGCTTCGTCTCTACCTGAACCAACCGATAGAAAATGGTGATTTTGATATAAATGCCACTATGGTTGCTTTTAGGGATAGGTCGTATTTGGACAAGCCAATGCTTTTAGTCTTAGGTGTAGGTATAATTCTACAGTAGCTTTGAGGATTACTTTGCCTGTTATTTATTTTGAAAAAAGGTTTCATCTATGTTGGTCCTAATAGTATCGGTGTTCCCAAAACTGGAATGAAATATCATTTTAAGGTAAAGCATATTATACAAACCGAGTTTATATTTGATGGGTGTTTCCTTAGTCATCAGAATTATACTGCGTTGCCCGATGCTGCTTTTGCTGCATCTATTTCATCCTCTGCTGCAGCAGTGACTATTGGCTGTTCCTATAATATTACTAAAGTGATGTTTTTTTATGAATTCGTTGGGCATACACTTTTTTCGTCCGGAGTGTTGAGGGATGAAGATAGAAATGATATTTTTACAGTAAATGATGATTCAAGTTTCTATATTAGAACAGGTTTTAGAATAGGACTTTAAACAAAATAAAGATTATGTCAAGAATTTTGGTGATAGAGGATGAAGCGGCTATAAGGCGCGTATTGGTTAAAATACTATCTGAGGAGAACGATGCGTATTCCGTAGAAGAAGCGGAGGATGGTCTAAAAGGTTTAGAAACCATAAAAAATAATGATTATGATCTTGTACTTTGTGATATAAAAATGCCAAAAATGGACGGTGTTGAAGTCTTGGAGGCCGCTAGAAAATTAAAACCTGAAATTCCTTTTATTATGATTTCCGGTCATGGGGATTTAGATACCGCGGTTAACACGATGCGTTTAGGAGCATTTGATTATATCTCTAAACCGCCCGATTTGAATAGGTTGTTGACTACCGTTAGAAATGCGTTGGATCGGAAAGAATTGGTGGTAGAGAATAAAATCTTAAAAAAGAAGGTTGGCAAGAATTATGAAATGATAGGCGATAGTAGTGAAATCGGTACTATTAAAGATATGATAGAGAAAGTAGCCCCTACCGATGCCAGGGTGCTTATTACTGGATCTAACGGAACCGGAAAGGAACTGGTGGCGCATTGGCTACATCAAAAAAGTCAAAGAAGTCCGGGTCCTTTTATTGAGGTAAATTGTGCCGCTATCCCATCGGAACTTATAGAAAGTGAATTGTTCGGTCATGTGAAAGGGGCATTTACATCAGCCGTAAAAGACCGTGCTGGTAAGTTTGAGACTGCTAATAAGGGAACCATTTTTTTAGATGAGATTGGCGATATGAGTCTTTCCGCGCAGGCAAAAGTACTCAGAGCTTTACAGGAAAGTAAGATTTCAAGAGTAGGATCGGACAAGGATATTAAGGTAGATGTCCGGGTTTTGGCTGCCACTAATAAAGATTTAAAAAAGGAGATAGCAGAAGGTAATTTTAGAGAGGACCTTTACCATAGACTTGCCGTTATCTTAATACAAGTACCTTCACTAAACGATAGAAGGGACGATATTCCCTTGTTGATAACCTACTTTGCAAAAAAAATAACTGACGAACAAGGTGTTCCATTAAAGTCGTTTACATCTGACGCGATAAAGCTTCTTAAGGCCTATGATTGGACTGGGAATATCCGTGAGTTGCGAAACGTAGTGGAACGTCTTATAATATTGGGAGGAAGTGAGGTTTCAAAAGATGACGTAAAACTTTTTGCAAGTAAATAGTATTAAAGGCAATTTGGAATCCTAAGTAATGCGTCTGCTGTAATCTCCTTTGTTCTTAGATTGTAGTACTTTTTACCTTCGGATAAATCGATTTTTAAAAGCTCTTTCTCGCAATGGTTATAAATATTTTGCGCAAATGCCCTCGCTTCTTTACAGTCAACAGATGCTACAATCTGTTGTAGGGAAGCCTTATATTTCTCCAAAGAGATATCTATTTTCTCATTCAGGGTAATCGTTCTTTCCTCCTTAAATAAATTGGGTTGGTTTTCAGATGTTGTAGTGTTTAGAACGAGCACCTCGTTATCGTATTTACTTTTGTGTAAATGGTGAATTTCTAGTGCTTCTAGCCCCTGTAAAGTATATTGTAGAGAGCGTTGCAGCAAAACTCTAGTAGCACTTAATGTGGTAGCTTTTGTAGCGAGTTTAAGCTTTCTTAAACCTTCCTCCATATCTAATTCCGCATATTTACAACCGCACACTGCTAGCTGATTCTTAGTTTTTTCAATGGCGTTAAGAGCCTTGTAGGCATGGTAGCGTGCTTTGTTAATATCGTCTTTTGCTATAGCTTGCTCCGTATGGGTTTTTGCAAAACTAATATTAGAGCCTGCGTACTCGCATTCCATGTTATTTTTGAATGAAGAAAATAAGAGCAGTGCCATTACACAAATAAGGATATAGGTCTTGTTCATCACTAAGATTTAGGTCTGTAAAATTTGGGATTTCTTACAGTTATAAAATTACTTAAGGAAACGCTATAAATCATATAGTACTCGATAGAAAACACCCACTTTGCTTTTAATTAGTTGAAAAGTTAAAATCATAAGGTGAACCGCAATTTTTTTTAACATTTGACTACACTTCGTCGATTAAATATTTTATATTTCGATATGGAATATGTAAAAACTGAGGAATATCGCGCTGGAAGCGATACTAAAATAGCTAAAAAGGCAACACGTGAAGATTTTGGTCTTTCTGATAAACAATTGAAAAAGGACCTTAAAAAGGTGCGACGGGTATTAGGGGAGTTCCAGGATGTACTTTATGCTAACAATAAGTATAGTGTCCTTGTTTGTTTACAGGGAATGGATACAGCCGGCAAGGATAGCCTTGTTCGTGAGGTGTTTAAGGATTTCAATGTTAGGGGCGTTGAAGTGCATAGTTTTAAAGTTCCAACCGAGTTGGAATTGGATCATAATTATTTATGGCGCCATTATTTGGCACTTCCCGCCAAAGGCAAGTTTGGTGTTTTTAATAGAACGCATTATGAAAATGTTCTGGTAACACGAGTTCATCCAGAATATATTTTGGGGGAGCGTATTCCTGGTATCCATAATGTAGAGGATATAAATCAAGAATTTTGGGACAAACGATTTGAACAAATCAATAATTTTGAAAAGCATCTAGCCGAAAATGGCACCATAATATTCAAGTTTTTTCTACACCTTTCCAAAGAAGAGCAGCGACAGCGTATATTAAGAAGACTTTCGCTTAAAGAAAAGCATTGGAAATTTTCTCCAGGTGATCTTAAAGAACGAAAATTATGGGATAGTTACCAGTCTTGCTATGAAGATGCCATAAACAATACCTCTAAGGCCCACGCTCCTTGGGAAGTAATTCCAGCGGATAATAAAAAAGCAGCTAGGGTTATTGTAGCCAGTATTCTTCTAGAAAGGTTAAAAAAATACAAAGATATTAAGGAGCCGGTTTTGGATGCTAAAATTATGGCTAATTTAGACAGCTATGAAAAGGAACTACAAAGCGAAGAATAAAATAGGTCTATTGAGTCTGTGTTTGGTTTTAGGGCATTTTGCTTTTGCGCAGACCAATGACGAAATCAAACTCCGTAAAATTTATGATGCGGCACTTACGCAAGGCAAATCTTATGACTGGTTAAATCATCTTTCCAACCAGATCGGTGGTAGGTTATCTGGTTCTATCCAGGCACAACAGGCCGTGGAATATACAAAAGGGGAATTGGAGACACTTGGTTTGGATCAAGTTTGGTTGCAACCTGTTATGGTTCCTAAATGGGTAAGGGGTACCCCAGAATTTGCTTATTTTGAGACTGATCCGGGCATTACCACAAACGTTCCAATAACCGCATTGGGAGGGTCTGTGGCTACACCACCAAAGGGAATTAAGGCAAAGGTTATAGAAGTGCATAGTATTGAAGAGTTGGACAAACTTGGAGCAGATAAGATAGCGGGCAAAATTGTTTTCTTTAATCGTCCTATGGACCCTACACATATCAATACATTCGAATCTTATTCTGGTTGTGTGGACCAACGCGGGTCAGGTGCAATGGAGGCGGGTAAATTTGGTGCTTTGGGGGTAATAGTGCGCTCCATGAACTTGCGTTTAGATGATTTCCCACATACTGGAGGTACGAACTATGGGGATACTCCAGAAAATAAAAGAATTCCGGCTGCTGCAATAAGCACCAATGCTGCGGAATTATTAAGTACTACTTTAAAGTTAAATCCTGAGATTAATTTTTATTTTAAACAAAATTGTAAACAGCTAGAGGATGTACAATCCTTTAATGTTATAGGAGAGATTAAAGGAAGTATGTATCCAGATGATATTATCGTGGTAGGTGGCCATCTAGATTCTTGGGATTTAGGAGATGGTTCCCATGATGATGGTGCAGGTTGTGTTCAGAGCATGGAGGTGTTACGTATTTTTAAAGAAATAGGCTATAAGCCCAAAAGAACCATTAGAGTAGTACTGTTCATGAATGAAGAGAATGGGTTGCGTGGAGGTAAAAAATATGCGCAGGTAGCTCAAAATAATAACGAATCTCATGTATTTGCTTTGGAAAGTGATTCTGGAGGATTTAGCCCAAGAGGTTTTTCCTTTGATTGTAGCGATGCTGATTTTGAACGTATAGATGGGTGGAAGAAATTGTTTAAACCTTACAATGCAGCTAGTTTCGTTAAAGGAGGTAGTGGAGCCGATATTGGTCCACTTAAAAATGAAAATATTGTTTTGGCTGGTCTAAGGCCAGATTCTCAGCGGTACTTTGATCACCATCATTCTGATAACGATACTTTTGAACATGTAAACAAACGGGAATTAGAACTAGGTGCTGCTACCATGGCAAGTCTAATATATCTTTTTGATGTTTATGGAACAGAAAGCACCCAAAAGTAGGTCTACAAGTAAACTTACTCTTACTTGACTATGCTATTGATTTAAAGATTTCTAACAATTTTCCATACCTTTGCGCTTCATTTAAAAAAAGGATAATGCAAGACGGAATCTACGCAAAATTTAATACGACAAAGGGTGAGATATTGGTAAAACTTACCCATGACAAAACACCTGGAACGGTAGGTAATTTTGTTGCCTTGGCTGAAGGAGAAAAAGATAATTCGGTAAAAGCCAAAGGAACACCTTATTACGATGCCTTAACGTTTCATCGTGTCATACCTGATTTTATGATTCAAGGGGGTTGCCCTTTGGGAACAGGAACAGGAGATGCTGGCTACAAATTTGATGATGAGTTTCATCCAGAGCTTAAGCATGATGCTCCAGGAGTGCTATCTATGGCGAATTCCGGACCTGGCACAAATGGTAGCCAATTTTTTATAACACATATTCCAACGCCGTGGTTGGATAACAAACATACCGTTTTTGGTAATGTAACGGTAGGACAGGAAGTAGTAGATGCTATTGCACAAGAAGACAAACTAGACTCTTTGGAAATCGTAAGAGTGGGAGCTGAAGCTGAAGCATGGGATGCTTTAAAGGCTTTTAATGCATTTGCATCTTCAGGTGAGGAACGTTTGGTAGCTGAAAAAGCTATACAAGCTGCAGAATTGGACAAAGTAGCTGCTGGTTTTGATGAGACGCCTTCTGGACTTAGATATAAAATGATACAGGAAGGAAAAGGAGTTCAAGCCGAAAAGGGTAAAAAGGTATCGGTACACTATGAAGGTTCTTTATTGAGCGGTGAGGTTTTCGATTCTTCCTATAAAAGGAGTGAACCCATAGATTTTCAATTGGGTGTTGGTCAGGTAATACCGGGTTGGGATGAAGGTATATCCTTGTTAAAAGTGGGAGATAAAGCCCGTTTTGTAATCCCTTCGGATTTGGCTTACGGAAGTGCAGGTGCAGGTGGAGTAATTCCTCCAGATGCTACACTTATTTTTGATGTGGAACTAATGGGAGTAAGTTAAATCCTTTACACATATTTTACAAAAAAGCACTTTGATTGTTCTAATCAAGGTGTTTTTTTTTGTTCTATTTGGTTTTGAGCAAACTAAAAAGAACTAATAAAACATTTATCAAAATGAGGAAAAGTATTAATAAGAAGAATGTTTTCATAAGATTACAGGTTGTAGCTACTACTATTGTAACAACTATAACACAAAAATCCCTACCCAAATAACAGATAAAAAACAATCACTTCTTCGCTTTTATAATCGTTCATATAAATATCGCTAAATTAGAACGCACTGGTGAAGGTGAAATAATGAAAAAAATGTTCAAGAGTTACTGTATAATTCGGGGAGACTTAACAGTAGTTTGACCTTTTGATATAATATTTCTAATACGGAAGCAGAGGCTTTCCTAAGAAAATCAAAAAGAAGGATATTTCTTATAAAAACTAATAGGTATAAAAAAACCCGATTCTATCAGAATCGGGTTTATGCTATAAAAAAGTTTAATCTTTACCTAGTCAATTA
>CAZDOW010000105.1:0-10013 GCA_964507115.1 uncultured Maribacter sp. | reverse complement strand
ATTCGTCCAGATGATAGCCAATTACCTGTTCATAAACCGCTCTGGGTTCATATTGCTTGCAAAATATTGGGGTTCCGCATGCTGCAGCCTCTATAATCGGAAGCCCTCTTCCTTCGGTCTGGCTTGGCAAAAGTATAAGGGAGGCAACTTCGTACAGTTGTTCAATATCAAGGGGCTTCTTGTAGTTTTTTTTGAACTCGTGCTTATCAAATTCACTAAAAAAAAATCCTAAAAGAACTCTAGATCTTATTTCAACGGCAATTTCCTCAAGAAAATCCCTAAAATCTTGTAACAGATGTTCGTAATAGTTTCTCTGACCATGAGGAATTGGACCAGAAACCAATAGGGAAAGGGTTAGTTGCGGATTGTCCTGAAATTTCTTTGTAAAGTCCGCGTTGGCAAATAACTGTTTGACTAATAGGAAATTAAGCTCGATCGACTTTCTGCTTATTATTCTTGTAGGCTGCAAAAAGACAATGTTATTATTTGCAAAATCAAAATTCTTTAATTTCTTGTATCCTACTAATATAGGCTTTAGCGAACGTTTGCTTTTGATGTGATTTGCAACCTTATGAACCGTTATGGTGTCTTTGTGATTGGCAAAAATAGACGCCATTTGCATCAATGCTTTTATGATGTCTCTTCTGCTAATTTGGTCCGGTTTAAGGTCCACTGCTGTTCCTATCATTGCCGAATTTGCAGGATTGTGGCCCTTTATATTGACGAGATGGGTGTGTTGTAACCTATTAATGTTCACACTTAACCATGATCGACTTTCCCAGGGATAGATCATATCGATTACTGAAAAGAATTCACCAACATGTGCATTATGAAAGAAGAAGTCCCTAGGCCCTTTTTTTAAGCCTTTCTTTTTTATTACAACATCTCTGTTGCCTCCTTCCCAATAAAAATCATGATTATTATTCATCACAGGGATGCCCAAATACTCAGAAATAAGTACCGTTGCCAATGCTAATGAAACGTTACCAGGATTAGAGCAAACATTAATTGGGTAGAGTAAAGAAATAGTATTCTCTTCAATGTACCTGCCCAATTTTTCCATCAAGACCAATACCTCATCCCAGAATTTCAAAATAAGATTATTATACTCGGTACTGCCCCTTTCCATTTTAATTTTGAAGAAATCATCATATAATGGCCAATTATCAAAACCGTCCATCTCTTTGATTACTTTCCTAAAAGCATCTTCATGAATCAACTCATCGGCTTCAGGTTTAATTTCTCCTGCGATATAATGAATAGGAATACCGGGGTAGATTTTCTTGAAGGTTTTGGCATACTTTTCAGTTTCAACCGTAATTCCGTCAATGGCAAAATAAAACGAAATGAACGCAATTCCCCCAGTTTCTATCTGGTCGCCAAAGGTGGCAAAGTCATCCGTAAAAGCTGCTGTTGAGTTCCGTTCTTTGACTTGGTCAATAAACAATCCGAGGTCGAACCAAGTTTTGATTTCTTGTTTTCTTAATTCCCCTACTATATCATCGATTTTGGCCATTGGTGTTGATTAGGCCTGGATCAAAGGATTCAAAAACGAAACAAGTCGATTAATTTCTCTTCGAGCACATCAAATGAAAAATACTTTTTGCCCAGGGTATGGTTATATTCTCCAATATCTCTACAAAATTCTTTATTATATATGATATCCGTCATGTGTTTGACTTTGTCGTTGGATAAGTGATTGTCTTCCAACATAACCGTTTTAAAACCTTTACTGCCAATATCCTGCATATAAACAGGCTTATAGTTATTTACAAAAATTGGTTTTTTTGCCAGTACGGCTTCTACAAAGGCGTTTCCAAAACCTTCATAAGTACTAAAATAGGTACAGGACCTACCGTGTGCATAAACATCAGAAAGGTCTTTATGGTCACGTACCATATGTGATGCGAAGATTACCTGATTGGAAAGGTTTAGGTCGTGAATTTGATCTACGATTTCATTATAATACTCCCTATTCTGATCGTCATTATCATTTCCTGTAATGATAAGCTTTACCTTTTTATCATTTAATTTTTCAATTAATGAAATGGCTGTTTCTATCCCTTTTCTCCGCACAATACGCGTTACTTGTAACAAAGCAATCTCATCTGCTTCTACCCCAAGATTTTTGAGAAAGTAGCGGTTATCGTTATTCGGAATTCCATAATCGCGATTAAAGTCCATTACATTAGGAACCATTGTGGCCTCCAGATTAAATCTGTTTGTAAAGGTTTCTACGCCAAAGGTGTTGATTACGGCATGTCTTACATTTGGTAGTAGCAAAGGGAAGGTGTCATTTACAAGGGTATTGACCTCGTCATGCTCAGAAATATAACGGGTGCCTCTTTCCCAATGAAAATCATGGTCATGGGTAACAATAGGCAAGCCTGTATTTTGTACTAGTTTCTTAATGGCGACCCCCATAGCTAGATGACTGGGAAGTGCTGAAGCATTTTCAGAAAGGAGGACTTCAATCTTATGGACTCGCACCCAATTATGTAGTTTTTCAGATATCATATTTGAGACATCTTCAACATGATCAATGATTGGGCCAGGGTCTTTATCTGGTTCATAAAAAGCCTTCCGTTGTTCCCATTTTACTGCGGGACAGAAAAATGAAAGTAGGGGGAAATGATCATGGTAGCGCTGGTCCATTTTCCAGAATTCAAATTCACCAGAGATAATAAAAACTTCGTGTCCAAGCCGTTTTAATACGTCTATCCACTTCTCTGTTTCAAGAGCGACTCCATCTACACCTCCAATTCTTCCAATTATAATACCTATTCGCATACCTGATTTATCTAGAGTTCTAACGTGACTAAATATACAGTATTACAGGATTTAAAAATATTTTTTGGCGGATCAGTTATAAGATAATTCCCAAAGATTTCCATGGACACCTTTTTTACTATCATGCGCAATGAGACTTTGCTTGAGCAAAAGAACCTAATCCGCACATCACTTAATTAAAATTTTCTTCTAACATAGTGCTATTGAAATTATGACAAGATCTACACTATTTGCAAAAACTACGCTTAGCATTCTATCCGTTATGCTAATACTTATAGTTTATAAATAACAGCTTATCTTACCTATCGTTAAAACAGAATTCAAATCCTCTAGCAATAGAAATGGAGTATACCTATAATGGCCGTGATAATAGCCAGTTTAATCTGACTGATGTTTCCGAACTAAAATATAAATCGACTAACAAAAGAGACGACTTGTATAAGATAGTTTGGGCAATGAACGATGATCTAAATTTAGGATTAGACGGCTACCGAGTATTTTTACAGAAAAACCATTTACTATTCGCTACCCCATTAAATCAACTTGACCTTGATATTGAGAATAAAGACATTGTTGTTTACACCTTTAATAGGGAGTTTTATTGCATCAGGGATCACGATGCAGAAGTGTCTTGTAACGGATTTTTATTTTTAGGGTCCTCTACCCCAATTGTAGTAGCGCTAAGCGAGAAAGAGCAAAAAAGTTTTAGCCTGTTATATGAATTTTTTGTGGAAGAGTTCGAAACCGTTGATCATATTCAGGGTGAAATGCTGGTAGTTCTATTAAAACGATTGCTCATAAAATCGGTTCGTATTGCACGTAAGGCATTACCTGTTGAAGACATGCCACAAACAAAATTAGACACGATACGAAAGTTTAATTTATTGGTTGAAATGCATTTTCGTCAAAAACATAAGGTTCGTGAATATGCCGATCTAATGCATATGACCCCAAAATCCTTGTCCAATCTTTTTTCAAGATATTTTAATAAATCCCCTTTGAAAATAATTGCAGAACGCATCATATTGGAAAGTAAGCGTCTATTAGATTTTTCCGATAAAAACATCAATGAAATTGCGTTAAGCCTTGGGTTTGAAGAGATCTCGCATTTTTCAAAATTCTTCAAGACGCAAGTGGGGTTGTCTCCTTCCGAATACAAAGGCCAACAATAACTTTTTTGAGCAAAATATATAAAACCAAAGGATAAATACATAAGGGGTTTTGTGTATTTAGGAGGTAATTTTGTACCCTAGAATCAAAAGAAAGGAAAAGCAATGTTAAATTGGAAAAATGTAATCAGTTTTAGTGTAAATGGCAACCCGAAAGCAGACCGTAGGGTGGAGAAAACAGAAGCCGAGTGGCGCGAATTATTAACATCCGAACAATTCAGAATTACTAGAAAGAAAGGTACGGAAGCTCCACATTCAGGAGCTCTATGTAGTATTCATGAGGCAGGAAAATATAATTGTGTGTGTTGCGATACGCCGTTATTTGATTCTACAATCAAGTTTGAATCCGGCACTGGGTGGCCAAGTTTTACCCAACCAATAAAAGAGAATGCTATCAAATACGAAAAAGACATCATGTTTGGAATGGTACGGGTAGAAGTGATGTGTAATACGTGTGATGGGCATTTAGGGCATGTATTTCCTGATGGACCAGAGCCAAGCGGGCTGCGATATTGTGTTAATTCTGAATCGATGCAACTAGAAAACACTGTCGAGGGTAGTTAAGCTAAAAACAGAAAAGAAAGGTACGATTATGAATGTTAAAACAGTAGAAAATAGAATAGTCAAAGCACCAGAATTTGATGTAAAAGACTGGGTTGATGCTAATGGAAACAAGACGGAACAAATAAAACTATCGGACTTTAATGGTAAATTTAAAGTGTTGTATTGTTTTCAAAGCTGGTGTCCCGGTTGTCATAGCGCAGGGCTTCCTAACTTGCAAAAAATGGTCGAAGCTTTAGCGGGAAATGAGAGCGTAGCTTTTTTGGCGGTGCAGACTGTTTTTGAAGGCCATGACGCGAATACCTATGAAAGGATGGTAGAGACACAAAAGAAGTATGATTTAAAAATCCCATTCGGACATGATGCAGGAGATGATGGAAAATCGCGCTCCAAAATCATGACCAACTATAAAACTGGAGGCACTCCATGGTTTATATTTATAGATCAGCATAACAACGTTGTCTATGCGGATTTTCATTTAAACGTAGCTGCAGCCATTGACGTATTAAAAAGCATTACCTAAGTATGCGAAGTACGATTCCGAAAATAAAACTATACGGCACAGATGGCTGTCACAAAACCAATTATTACAAATTGGTCTTGGATGAAATTGCGCTACCCTATGCTTTTTTAGATGTAGTCGCAAACGAAGAACACGCGAAAGAGCTGCGTGGTCTTTATGAGAACGGAAAACTTAATTTTCCAACGATTACCATTGGAAAAAAGAAATTACGAAATCCCTATAAAGAGGATATTATAAAATGGATGAACAAGTTAATTCCCAGTAGATTGAATATCGTACACGACAAAGAAAACCAAGGTTTCACTTTGGACATCAATGGTGCGTTAGCGAAAGTAGCGTACGTATTAAAAGATGGAAAAATGTACTTGACACATTCTGAAGTGCCGTTTAATCTTCGTGGCCAGGGTATTGGAAAGGTGCTAGTAGAGAAGACTTTTGAGAAATTGACAGCAGAAAACTATACCGCAGTAGCAATTTGCTCTTATATCAAAGCGGTAAAGAATAGAAGTGAACATTGGAACGGAATTATTGAATAACTATAGAAAAGAAAGGAATATATTTTGACTGTAAAACTAAACATAAAAGAGAAATTCAACGCGCAACTGCCCGCTGATCCGATTGTTGAAAACTCAAGACGGCAGGTTAAGAATGCCTGTTTTTCGTACGTAACACCAAAGAAGCCATCGAAGCCTTCCCTAATCCATGTTTCGCCAGAAATGGTTAATGAACTAGGTTTGGAAGGGTCAACGAAATCCCAAGACTTTTTAAAAACCTTTTCGGGTTCCGAACTGTTACTAGGCACCAGACCCTATGCTATGTGTTATGGAGGACATCAGTTTGGGAATTGGGCTGGTCAATTGGGCGATGGCCGAGCCATAAACCTTACCGAGGTAGTACATGGAGGTAAAAATTGGGCATTACAGCTCAAAGGCGCAGGAGAAACCCCCTATTCTAGGACAGCGGACGGCTTGGCAGTTTTGCGATCATCAATACGTGAATATTTGTGTAGTGAGGCTATGTTTCATTTGGGTGTGCCTACAACAAGAGCGTTGTCGTTAATGCTAAGTGGCGATAAGGTCTTGCGCGATGTGATGTATGATGGTAATCCGGATTTTGAAAAAGGGGCTATTGTTTGCAGAGCTGCACCTTCCTTTTTACGTTTTGGTAATTATGAAATATTGGCGGCACAACAAGATGTAAAAACCTTAAAGACTTTAGTGGACTATACGATTAGTAATCATTTTCCACATTTGGGTACCCTCACAAAGCATACGTATTTAAAATTCTTTAAGGAAGTAGCCGTCAGAAGTATGGAGATGGTGATTCACTGGCAACGGGTGGGGTTTGTACACGGCGTAATGAATACCGATAATATGTCAGTTTTAGGATTAACTATCGATTATGGCCCCTATGGCTGGTTGGAAGATTACGACCACGGTTGGACTCCCAATACCACAGATAGGACCAATAAACGATACCGCTTTGGTACCCAACCACAAATCGTACTTTGGAATCTTCTAAAACTAGCGAATGCGCTTTATCCACTTATAGAAGAAGCGGAACCATTACAAACTATTTTGACTGAATATCAAGACGAGGTGACGGTTGCCTATCTAGAAATGATGAAGTCGAAGCTTGGGTTATTCAAAAAAGATGTCGAGGATACATTGTTAATCGATGAATTAGAGCGTCTGTTGCAACTAACGGAGACCGATATGACCATTTTCTTTAGGAAGCTAGCGAATTACAACAGCGCAAGTGTCACCGATAGCTTGGGGGTGGTATCGGATGCCTTTTATAAACCCAATGAAATTAAAGGAGAAATAGAAACAAAATGGACAGCTTGGTTTTTAACATATAATGAGCGCCTAAAGAATGAAACTAGAAGTGACAAAGAAAGGGCCGCGCACATGAATGCTGTTAACCCTAAATATGTGCTCCGGAATTATATGGCACAACTGGCCATAGAAGATGCCGATAAAGGAGACTACACCATAGTAGACGAATTGTTCCAACTGCTAAAAAAGCCGTATGATGAACAACCGGAAAACGAAAAATGGTTCGCTAAACGTCCAGATTGGGCACGACATAAGGTGGGTTCTTCCATGCTATCTTGTAGCTCTTAAAATAAGAAAGTGGAAATGAAAAATTCGATTTTGAATAGTATTGAAAAAATCCCGGAGGGCTATTCCGAAGGAATCTATATGAATAGAAAATACGGAATCACAAAAACTATTTTCAATACGGGTAATTCTTTTAAAATTTATGGTGCAGCGCTTGGCAGTACTAATTTTATAAGTCTTAATTACTATATCACAAAAACGAAAGAGTTGATAAAGCCATGTGAAATGCCAGAACAAAAAGTCGTTCACTTTCTAAAAAATGTAATCATAGAAAGTACGGCAAATCAGTAGTATTAATCACACAAAAGGACAGCATAATGGACAATTATAAAAAAGTATATATTGCGGGAGGTTGCTTCTGGGGAATGGAAGACCTTTTTAGGGTACGCCCTGGAATTATGAACACTGAAGTAGGATATTTAGGGGGAGAAAATGAGAACCCCACATTCCGGACTCATCCAGGACATGCAGAAGGCATAGAACTAACGTTTAACCCCGAAGAAACATCCTTTAAAAAAATCCTAGATTATTTCTTTCGCATTCACAATCCAACAACTATGAACCAGCAAGGTAATGATCGCGGGGCAAGCTATCGTTCTGCCATATTTTTTAGGAATGAGGAAGAAAAATACATCGCGGAAGAGCTTATTAAAATCGTTGAAGATTCTAACAAATGGGAAGGCAAGGTCATAACCACATTAGAACCTTTTACCACTTTTTGGCCAGCAGAGCCTGAACACCAAGATTATTTAGCTCGAATTCCATATGGATATACCTGCCACTTTGAAAGATTTGAGAAACCCTTTATATAAATAGTATGAATGATATAAAATTTAAGAATACCCGATTTAATCCTGATAGTACGCCGTTTCTTGCCTTAGCAAAACAAATGGCAAAAGCATTCGGCTATACGGCAGATTTGGCGGTTGATAAAACCCTTGCGCAATTGCTACGCTTGCGGGTAGCACAAAAGAATGAATGTGCGTATTGCATTATTCTTCACGCAAATACAAGCAGGGAGATAGGCATCTCAGCAGCAAAAACAGACAATATATCATCATGGTGGAACAGTGAATTGTTTTCCAAAAAAGAGCAAGTAGCATTGGCATATTGTGATATATTGACCGAGGGAAGCAACAAGAATTTTCAAAACTATCACGATGCTATGACCTCCCATTTTTCTGAAGTTGAAATTGCAGAAATCGCAGCGATTGTAATTAATATGAATGTTTGGACACGTTTAAAATTGGCACAGGGCGAAACACCTTATATTGAATAAATGAACAAATATAGTAGCATCGGTTTAGGTACGGCAGCCATAGGTAGACCGCAGTATATCAATATAAATCAAGAAAAAAAAGACCTCTTTTCTTTGTCTGTATTTCGGCAAGAGGGATTTGAAATGCTTAATTATGCTTATGATTCCGGTATCAGGTATTATGATACCGCACCCGGTTATGGGCTCGCAGAACAATTGTTGATTGATTGGGTGAATGAAAAGAATGACCCTAGTATAACCGTGGCCACGAAGTGGGGCTATACGTATGTGGCCAATTTTGACCCCAATGCTAAAGTGCATGAGGTAAAAGAGCATTCCTTACACAAACTTAATGCGCAATGGGAGGTTTCAAAACAACTTTTTCCCAATCTTAGGTATTATCAAATTCATTCCGCTACTTTAGAATCAGGCGTGCTTGAAAATGAAGCCATTTTAGAACGCTTGTTTGAACTTAAAGAGGAAAATAACATAAAGGTAGGTTTGACCACAACGGGAAGCAATCAAGCTGAAGTGCTGCAAAAAGGAATAGACGTTCATTATAGAGGGAATCCGCTTTTTGAGGTGTTTCAATGTACCTACAATGTTTTAGATCAGAGTATCTATACATTAGGGTGTCAAATCATTTCTGATAAAAAACAATTGGTGCTAAAAGAGGTTTTGGCGAACGGAAGGCTTTTCCCAAATACAGCTTATCCTGGGTATCAAGACTTATATAAAAAGGTAGACGTGCTTTCAAAGAAATATGAAGTAGGGGTTGATGCCGTCAATTTACAATTCTGTTTATCAAAACTCGCAGGTGCTACCGTTCTTAGTGGAGCCAACAAACCAACATATCTAGCCCAAAATTTAAAAGCAACAGACTTTCAATTAAGCTCTAAAGAGATAGACGAACTGTCTCAATTTAAAACACCTCCACAACGGTATTGGGATGAACGCAAAAAATTAGCATGGAATTAATAGAGCGAATGATATCATGTAAAATATTGAATGGAGAAGAAAAAACGTAAAATGTCAAATAAGAAGTAGTAACTAATAGATCCTATGTATTTGAATTTTGAAGACCTCTGCTGTTGGTTGTTTAATCTGAATTATATTAAACAACTATGCAAATCATTAATCGCTTCAACAACAGTAGTGCCATATCCTTTAGTAATTTCATAACCAGTTGAATCAACTAATAAAACTGTGTATTTGCGATTACTTACTTCAACCTTTAAATGTTTGAAGTGTGCTGTACAAACGTATTCTTCTATTATATTTAGTTTGTTCATTGTTTCTGTTTTTACTGATGTTTAGTATTCCCATTTTGAGTATTCAAGGCATTCAATTTTCATATCTTCATAGAGCCAAACCATCCGGTCTAAATACCAACTTTTACCCAAATAAGCCAAGGCAATTCCAAAGGCAGCTCCCCAAATAGAATACTGAACTATGGCCCATATTACTAATCCCATTCCTATGGACGAAACTATATTTAGGATTTTTAATACTGGTGATTTATGTATGTCTGGAATGTTAATTTTATCACGATTGAGATAAATACGTTCGCCCAAAACTGCCTTGGATGC
>CAZDOW010000104.1:0-10112 GCA_964507115.1 uncultured Maribacter sp. | reverse complement strand
TGGTAGCCGATGCATTGATCAAAGCAAACAAAGATTTTGATTTCTTATTGCTTCCGAATGCGCGACACGGTTATGGCAGTGATAGTTATTACATCATGCGCAGACGCTGGGATTACTTTGTACAACATCTAATGCATGCTACGCCCCCAAAAGAATATCTAATAAAAGTGGACCCTGACCCAAGAAAAAAATAGGTACTTACTGTCGTTCTTTTTAGAGAAATTAATTTTGAAGTAATGACGAGATAGACCTAAGTTACAGTTGCCATTAAAAAATAAAAGCCATTAAACCATGCGTTTATTCAAACCAATAACATTATGTAGTAAGTCAAAATGAAATTAGCATTATTTATTGTTTTTTTAGTATTGTTTACGTCCAATTTAAGCTGGGGACAATCCCTTGTTGAAATCAGAAAAAATCTTAACGAATATAAAGTATACTCGTCTATTGAAGAAGCATTAACTAAGCCAGAAAGTGTCTATCGACTTAATTTGAAAAATAGTAAGATTGATGAAAAATTACTAAAAGAATCGCTACATAAATTTGAAAATTTGCGTGAATTGATATTATCAAATACGTTCATCTCCAAAATTCCGTCATCCATTAGCAATTTAAAAGAATTACAGTTTTTAGAAGTTGGGCATTTAGAAGAACAAAATCTAAATCTTTATAAGATTCCTAAATCAATTAAAAAATTAAAAAAAATTGTTTACATCAATCTTATTGGTAATCCCAATCTTGAATGGGGCAATACCTGCTTGTATTTATCAAAATTACCAAAGCTCATAAACGTTGCTTTGATGTATAACAATTATAAAAAATTGCCAGAGGAAATAACTCAGCTTAGTTCATTGAAAATGATTTGGTTAGGTAAAAATCCCAATTTAGATTTGAAAGATACATTTTCAAAACTTTCAAAACTTGATGATTTAGGTCAAATGGGTATCGGTGGTAATGGTCACACTGAACTTCCTGATGAAATTGTCTTGTTAAAAAACATACATAACCTTTGGCTGAGTGGTAATAGTTGGAAAAGTTTAAACGGACTTCAATACTTACCAAAACTATCACAACTTTCTTTACATAACTGCAATTTGTCCCTATTTCCTAAAGAATTAATCGAATGCAAAAGGTTAGCATATTTATCATTTAATGGAAACCCAAATATGGATTTTAACGTGGTTCTAAAAATGATTCCTTCTTCTGTAAAGATTTTAAACCTAAGTGATAATAACATCAATAAACTATCCATTAAATCGTTAAGTAAAACCAACTTGGAAAAACTAATACTTAACAAGAACAAAATTCTGGAAAGTGATTTAAAGGAGTACCGACAAGCAAATAAAAATTTAGAAATTTTATTTAAATAGCAAAGTCACTATTCAAATGATCAAAATTTGGAATTATAGCTAATGCCAACGATGGTATCATTACTTGCTTTCGGGATTCCCTCGCAGGAAATTCTCTTGAATTAATTAACTTGGCAGTACATTGAAAAATCTCAACTGATTTTCCGCAATTAACTATGCACCATCCGTGAGCCTTCATTACAAATGAATAAATCAATAGCAATACTATTTTTACTTTTATTAATTACATCCTCCATGTGCTGTGCACAAATAGACTCTGTGCTAATTAGCGATGTAAAGTTTAAGAACTCAAAGTTTAATAACCCTCATGCAGGAAGTGGCTTTTTATTGGAGTATAACAACAAAACCTACGCTGTAACTGCAAAACATGTTCTCTTTTTTGCTAAAACTGATCGTATGAAAACAGTAAGTTTTGGAGGCGATTTAAAATCTTGGGAATTCCGTTCAAAAGCTTCACCAGATAAAAAAATTTTAGCAGGTAAACTCATAAATGAAAACATCAATGAACCTATAGAAATGCCTCCAAAAGGTGATTGGTTGATTTTTGAAACAGAAGGAAATATACCAAAAGATATAGCAATCTATTCTTTAAGAGATAAGCCGTTAAATATAAACGAAGACGTTTACTTTTTGGGATATCCATATACAAGTACACAACCAGTAAATATAAAAGGAACATTTATAGGGTTAACAGAAGATAATAATCTAAGGCTTGATATATCTAAAGGCGCATACAATGGTTGTAGTGGTGGACCTGTTCTAGATTCAAAAGGTAAATTGGTAGGACTGGTTTCTATGGGGTATTTTAATCAAAAAGAAAACAAAATGATTTTTGAGCCTGCGTCTTTAGAGTATTTTAAAAAAGTAATTAGCAATCAATGAATAGCTATAAGTGAAAGGCGGCTAACAAAGAACTTTGGATGGGAATGGTCTTGAGTATTTATGGTTTAGAATTCCACTTCAAGTATTCTTTATAATTTGGGTTTTTTTTACTGCAGTTAAAAGTAATAAACCAGAATTATTAAAAAAATGACAAATAAATTGAAATAAGTGAGCACACAAAAACGTATGTAATTAATTGTTGGTTTTGTCTGTACTTGTAAAATCCTTCGGATTTCCCTCTGGTTTGTTTTATTTTAATAATTTAGTTGCTATCCATTTAAACTAACTGCACACAACACGTTGTAAATCATTAAAGAAACAGATATGAAATTGAAGTACGCTCAACGATTGCTCTTCGTTACAGTTGTTATTCTGAATTGTTTTTTGTCCCAAGCTCAAACAAAATCAAATCAATCTTCCTCTGCCTTGGTGGATGGAAAAGGATCAGAAGTTGGTGTTTCGGAAGAAAGATTGGCACGAATTGATGCCATGTGTTTAAAAGCTATAGAAGACGGAGACTTACCTGGATTAGTGGCACTGGTTGCTAGAAACGGAAAAATAGTGTATCATAAGGCCTTTGGTACTTCAGATGCCAAATCAAAACGGACGCTTCAAAAAGACGATATTTTCCGATTAGCTTCTCAGTCAAAAGCGATTACAGCTACCGCAGTTATGATGCTTTGGGAAGAAGGAAAATTTCAACTTGATGATCCCATTTCCAAATATATTCCTGAATTTAAGAATCCTCTAGTACTTGATTCGGTATTGGCTGACGGAACATTTCTCACGAAACCTGCGGATAAAGAAATTAGTATCAGACATCTCCTAACCCATACGTCTGGTATTGGTTATGGTGTAATTGATAGCGATGAGAGAATTAAGAAAATTTACAAGGATGCTGGAATAATTGATCTATTTACCACAGAAAAAATTACTATTGCAGAAAACATCAAAAAGCTTGCTACCCTTCCCCTTCATCATAACCCAGGCGAAAAATTTACTTATAGCGAAAGCTACGATGTACTTGGGTATTTTATAGAAATCGTATCTGGGGAGCCATTTGACGCCTACTTGCAAACCCACATTTTTGCACCTCTTGAAATGACTAATACCGCTTTTTATTTGCCAAAATCAAAAGAAGATCGATTGGTTGCCGTGCAAACCAAGGAAGAAGGTAAATGGACCAATTACCCAACAACATTTTATGATCCAAATTATCCTATTAAAGGTGCTAAGCAATTTTTCTCGGGAGGAGCAGGACTTTCTAGTACAGCTGAGGACTATGCTAAGTTTTTACAGATGTATTTAAATAAAGGCGAATTGAACGGAACAAGATTGCTAAGCCGCACCACAATAAAAACGATAATGGCTAATCAAATTGGTGACTTATGGGGCGAAGACCCAGAAGCATTCTACGGCCTTGCTTTTAGGGTTCAAACTGAAAAGGGAGAAGGATCGGGCGGAAAAGGAAGCAATGGGACATTTAGTTGGGGTGGCTATTTTAACACCTCTTATTTTGCTGACCCAGAAGAGCAAATTATTGGAATACTATTAAAGCAAACTCAGAAGATTAAATCAGACGATACCGGTTGGAAATTCTCCATTTTAGTTGGTCAGAGTATTGACGATTAACCTAAAAAATTTACAACAAAACCTAAACTTCATTAAAAAGCTGTTTAGACAACATGTTGGCATTCATTATAACACATGAGTAAAAATCAATATATTCTTTTTCTTTTATTAGTGTGTGCTTTTGGTAACAGTCAACAAAACAAACTATCGAACAGTTTAAGTAAAAAACAAACTGACCTAATTCTTAAAAAAGCAAAAGACTACCCAAACCAAACACAACTTTCAATTGGGATTATAAAAAATGAGGTTATAAATTATTATGGAATCAAGCTAGAGAATGATTCTATTTATAATATTGACAATTATAAATCTGTTTTTGAAATTGGCTCAATAACTAAAGTTTTCACCGCTACCCTACTTGCCAATTTTGCGTTAGATAAAAAACTTAACTTAGATGATGAAATTAATAGTTATATAAATGTAAAACTGAATAATGGTACAGCACTATCATTTAAACAACTAGCAAACCATACTTCTGGACTACCCAGACTACCTTCAAATTTAAACCTTGTAATAGCAAACCCTGAAAATCCTTATCAAGAATACACCAATAAAAAATTAGAATTATATATGTCTAATCATTTAGAATTAACAAATAACCCTGGAGAAAGTTATGAGTATTCTAATTTAGGTAGTGGAATTTTAGGCTATGTGCTGTGTACTATAGAAAACTCAAGCTATGAAAACTTATTACATAGATATATATTTTCAAAATATGATATGATTAATTCAACTACGATACGAGAAAGTGTAGAAGGATTCATAATAAAGGGGTTTGACGAATCTGGAAACAAAGTGCCCAACTGGGATTTGAGCGCTTTAGCAGGAGCTGGAGCAATGTTATCATCAGTAGAAGATCTGTCTAAATTTGCAGTAGCTCAATTTGATAATACAAATAAAGAACTAAAACTTACAAGAACTAAAACGTTCACTATTAACACCATTTCTGACTATGGATTAGGTTGGGAAATTATCAACAGAAAATCTGGTAATATTTGGAATAAGCATAACGGTGGAACTGGTGGTTATTCATCATCAATAATTATTGACTCCACTAATAAAAACGCGATAATTATACTATCTAATGTATCTACATACAGCAATAAAAGTCTGATAATTAACGACTTAAGTTTTGAATTAATGAAAACTCTTAACACCAATTAATTCATTCCAAATGAAAATATTAAAATGTGTATTCCTACTTATTGTTTTGGCAACGACATCTTGTATTCAAGAGAAAAAGCTAAAACAAGAAACAAAATCTTCTATATATAATTCAAAAGATTTAATAGCAGTTCTTGACACCATATGGAGGGACGAACAAGAACCAGAAAGGTTAATTGAAGAGTTAATTGAAAAATTTGGGGCAGAATCCAATGAAGTCATAGAACAGCATGTAATCTATAGGAGGAATCATGCTATCAATGAAAGAAAAATAAGAGCTATTCTCGATACTCAGGGGTGGCCAAAAAAAGAGATAATTGGAGAACAAGGTAATAGGACTATATCTAACGTCATTCAACACTCAGCTAACGAAATTCGGATTAAGTATCTCCCAATGATGAAGAAAGCTGTAAAAGAGAAACAATTAAGTCCTACATTTTTGGTAAGAGCAGAAGACAGAATAGCTACGGAAACAGGGAACCTACAAATTTATGGTGGCCAATTTAAATACTATCCTGAAACAAAAACATTTAATGTATGGCCCGTATATGACCCTGTAAATATTGATAAAAGAAGAGCAAAAATAGGGCTTGGACCAATAGCGGAATATTTAAAAAGTAGATTCAATTTTGAATGGAATCTTGATGAACAAATAAAAAGAACTGCTGATTATGAAAAGGAACGAAATACCAAGGAAAAATAACAAAATACCAATAACTTGTACAATTCATTGCTTAACCAACTAACCAACCATACCCAACGGGTAGCTGCAATGCTGATAATAAAATTAGTATTCATCAATTATTCATCAATCAAAAACAATCAATCACATGAAAAATCAGAGAATCTTTTTGCCAATTATTTTACTAATCTTGGTTTTACCCACTTTTGGGCAAAATTTACCAAGTTTATTAACTGAAAAAAACATCAACTCAACTTTCTCTATTCTTGCCTATGATAAGAACGCAAAAGAATGGGGTATTGCAGTAGCAACAGATAACATTTACGTGGGCAATTCTACAATTTATATTCAACCAGAAATCGGTGCATTTTCGGTAATAGCGGAGACCGAACCTAAATATGGTATTGATGGACTTAAAAAACTGAAATCAGGTACATCTATTGAGAATGCAATCAACGAAGTAAGGGACGAAGACGAAGCCGCTAATTATAGACAAATTTCTGGAATCGACGCTAATGGAAACGTTTTTGCTTTTACAGGTAAATCCTTGAAGTATTGGAAGGGTCAAGCATCCGAAATTTTAGGTAAAAACTATGTTGTGATGGGGAATCAACTTGCCGATGATGTACTTTCTGAAATGTCAAAAACATTTGAAGCTTCTGAGGGCACATTAGCCGAACGTCTTTTGAAAAGTCTTGTTGCAGGACAAAGCGCTGGCGGACAAATTTCTGGCAAACAATCAGCAGCAATTGTTGTAAAAGGCACAGACAATGAATGGTTCAATCAAATCGACCTTCGTGTAGATAATTCAAAAAATCCAATAAAAGAATTACAAATACTAATGGACTACCATTACGGTAGAATTCGTCTAAACCAAGCCATATATGCGTATCGAGAAGGGAATTCAGCAAGAGCAAAACAGAAACTTGATGAGGCCCAATCTATGTTGAATGGCTGGACTGGAATGTATTCAAAAATTGCAGGTGTCAACATCGCTATGGGAAACGAAAATGCCGCAGTAGATTGGATTAAAAAAGGACTTGCTGAAAATCCGAACTGGTCTGTCAATCTTCCAGCATTTTACTTCTTAAAAGATAATCTCGAGATGAAATCAATTATAAAACCCGATTCTTTTGGCGTTAAGGACTGGGAAAGTGCAATGGGCATGTTAAGTAATCTAGGTCGGGAATTGGAAGTTATTGAATTAGGTAAAGGACTCATCGATAAAAAAATTGAATCCTCCTATTTAAATTTTTTGCTTGGAAGGAGCTTTTTTTACGAAAAAGAGCAAGACAAATCGATTAAACATTTGGAAAAGTCCCTAGAAATGGACAACACAAATATTGAGGCTCAAAACTTATTGGACAAAATAAAAGCAAATTAGCAGAAAAGCACTACTGCTAATTTTCTCACGCAAACGTAGTTTTGAACGCAAGCAAAACGCAGTCTTTTATTTGGGCGCAAAAAAAAAATGTGATAACAGCACATTATAGACTTGCTATAATCGTAAATTTTAAAATTAGAATTTAGCAGATTAAAACTGCTTCCTAGCTTTTCTATTTCTGCTGCTTCTGAAATTCCTACTACCTTTTGTTAGGTAATGGACTAGACCTAGCGCTACACTAACTATAGTAATAGGAATAAGTAAATCGAAAAATACATTTGGTAATTCCATAAGTAGAATATACGAAAAGTATTTTAGTTACGCGCTTTAATGCGGACTTCAGCACCTAATACAGAACGCTTACAGAAAAAAACCACTAGTGCTAACAAAACTAAGCCTAAGCCAATAAAACTAACTAAGAAAATATAGTAACTTGCTATTCTTACAGCAGTATTCGGCAATATTCTTTGATGTCAAAAAGACAAGCAAGTTCACATATTTCGGCTATCACTTGTTTGTAACTAGTTGCATAACAGTAAGAACAACTATTACATTTTACTATGCCCAATTGTTGATTCTAACAAAAAGTTATTATTAAAAATATAACATGAAAATATTATCGATAGAAGTAATGAGTAATTCAGTAGGTATGCTGCTTATAGAAGGGGATCAAAAAATCTATGGGGTAACAAATCTTGGTAAACCATTATCCATACCAAAAGAAGATGCCTCAATAAAAAACATCATAGCGTTTCAAGCTGATTTCGCTGTGCATCTTCAAAATCAACATATAGATAGGGTTGTTTTATGCGAAGGAGGAAATGACTCAAAGAAAATGAGAGTCAGAATGGAATTTGCAATTCTTAGTGAATGTGAAAAGCAGTCTATTGAATACAAAACATATCCTACAGGGTCTTGCACACGACTAATTAATTCCACTTACAAAAAAGATACTGGACGAGAATTTTCAGACGAATTAACTAGCTTTAAATTACCTAAATATATGGGCAAATCACTTGCTGCAGCTTGGCGATTTTTAGAATAATGAATAGTGTACACAAATAAAAACAGTAGCATCTACCCTCGCTAGCCATCTTTTGAAACACATGGCCTGAAACAGCACCCCTTATCCCCTTTTACAGAAATATAATAACTTGGTTCTATATACCTTTGTTGCGCTTGGTTATGACCAACCAATAAACCAATGATAAAATTCTTTAGAAGGTAGAACGTAAAGAAAACGGGGCGTAGCCATTTTTAGCGAACGAGCTAGCCTGCCGCGTTGGAATTAAAAATAAACAGATATGAAACAAAAAGATTTTGCAAAAAAAACAACTGTGTCCCTAGTTTTAGGCAGTGGAGGTGCCAGAGGTCTTGCTCATATCGGCGTGATTAGATGGCTTGAAGAAAATAATTTCGAAATCAAGTCTATTTCAGGTTGCTCAATAGGTTCTCTAATTGGCGGAGTTTATGCTGCAGGTAAACTAGACCAGCTTGAAGAATGGATGATTTCTCTTAAGAAAACAGATATTGCCTCATTACTTGATTTTTCATGGGGAAGTGGTGGTATTTTCAAAGGGGATAAAATAATTAACACCTTAGTAGGCTTTTTAGAAGACATTCAAATTGAAAACTTGCCATTGCCGTTTACTGCGGTGGCAACAGATATAGTCACAGAAAAAGAAGTTTGGATTAATTCAGGATCTCTTTTTGAGGCAATTAGAGCTTCTTCTTCTCTCCCGCTTTTTTTTACACCAGTCAAAAATGGAGCAGCTATATTAATTGATGGGGGAGTCTTAAATCCAGTCCCAATAGCCCCTACATTTAATGACGATAATGATTTGACTATTGCAGTTAATCTTGGAGGAGCACTAATTAAGGAGAATACTGAAATAAAGAATGAACTTGATACAAATATGACTATTGGTAAATTTCAATATGATATTAAATCTTTTATAGATTCAATTAATCCAAAAAGTAAGGAATCTACTATAAAAGACTGGAGTATGTATGAGGTTGCGGATATGGCTTTTGATACAATGCAAAGTACGATCGCCAGAATAAAAATTGCTTCATATCCACCTGATTTAGAAATAGAAATAGCTCGTAATGCTTGTGGAACACTTGAATTTGAGAGATCAGACGAGATGATTAAGATGGGATATGAAAAGGCACAATTAGCATATGATTTCAACCTTTCCATGGAAAGATGAAATAATTATAAAACGTACCCTAACACAAGATAAACGCCATTAAAACTGACGATTATTCAGACCGTTGTTATTAAATATTTTTTTGCTAGGATTATATATTTTTTTTGAGTGTAGTATTTCTAAAATGATAGCTAAATAATCAATAGATTTTAAAGAACAATATGAACAGTACTTATAAAGTTGGCGATTTAATTTATGACGCAAATATTTATGATGGTATGAATACCGGCTTAGCTGATTTGCAATTTTACAAGCGGTGGCTACCAAAAAATAAAGATGCTCGTATACTGGAGCTTTGTTGTGGCACAGGCAGACTAACGCTTCCAATTGCTAAGGATGGATATGATATTAGTGGGGTAGATTACACTTCTTCAATGCTGGAACAAGCAAAAGCAAAAGCTTCCGAAGAAGGTTTAGACGTTGCGTTTATTGAAGCAGATATTAGAACTTTAGATTTGCCAGAAAAATACGACCTTATTTTTATTCCATTTAATTCAATCCATCATCTATATAAAAATGAAGATTTATTTAAGGCACTTAATGTTGTTAAAAATCATCTCAAAGAAGGAGGCTTGTTTCTGTTAGATTGCTTTAATCCAAATATTCAATTTATTGTTGACGGGGAAAAAGAACAAAAAGAAATTGCTGAATTTACAACCAACGATGGAAGAGAAGTATTGATAAAGCAAATAATGCACTATGAAAATAAGACTCAGATTAATCGCATAGCATGGCATTATTATATAAATGGTGAGTTTGATTCGATTCAAAATTTGGATATGAGA
>CAZDOW010000103.1:0-10309 GCA_964507115.1 uncultured Maribacter sp. | reverse complement strand
CCTAAAGCCTTTCCTAAACCTTTCTCGTAATAGTCTGCGGCAATTTTCATTCCTACCGGATAAATTCCCGCCAAGAAGAACCCTGTACCAAACCGTGCGAGTAATAAGCCCCAAGGAGTCATTGTATCGGACAAAAGATAAAGGTTGCAAGAAGCGGCCAGCAGGGCACAAATTAAGAATACTTTGGAAGGGGAGAAGCGATCTACCACCATTAACAACGCGAAAACTAGGGTGCCTGTAATAAAACCAAACTGTACTGCAGAGATAACATATCCTATGAGCTCCGTCCCAAGACCAGTTTTGGAAATTAGCTCATCAATTATAGTATTACCTGCAAACCAAGGAGAGGTGCATGCAAATTGCGAAAGAATAATAACTGGAAGTATGTGTGATTTTTGTGCCAAGAGATTTTCTAACGAACGAATGTAACTTTGGAAATTTTTCCGTTTTCAACTTCGTAAATAGCTACGGCACTATTTTTTTTTCCATTTGCAGTAACATATTCCTCATCGATCACCTTGTTGCCAATCACAATTCTATTTTTAATGTCTGCATGTAAATCTACCGTACTTTCAAAATAATTAGCATACCCTTTTCGCATTTCTTGTTGTCCTTGTGTCCTTTTTTTTGCTGGAAAATTATACAAACTTATATCATTGGAATAGGTATTTAAAAATCCATCAATATCCCTAATATTATAAGCATCCAATTGTTGTTGTACAATCAATTCCGGATTTGGCGCTTTACCATCGTCAAAAATGAAAGTCATACTGGAAATAGCGCCGTTGTCTACCTCATATAGCGCCACTTGCATCTGAATCTTACCATTTCCGGTTACCCTTTCTTGGTCAATTACTTTATTACCTATTGTAATTCGTTTCACAACTTCTACAGTGTATACCTTTTTGTCAGGAGAAAGGCTACTGTAATTCTTCCGCATTTTTTCGTGGCCTACATAAAGTGTATCCACTGGAAAATTACGAACGACTACATCTTCTGCATAGCAATTGACGAAAGCGTCTAAATTCCCCTCGTTATACGATTCTACTTGTTTTTGAACAATTTTAGCCGGGGCTGGTTCTGCTACTAAAGCTAATTTTTTCTGGTCTGAACTTACCGAAACCCGAGATATGTTATACAGTTCTAATGGTTCAAATCGATGAAATAAATCCCAAATACCTGTGGTATCTGCTGGCACTTGAACAATCGCTTTTTCTGTGCTTGCAATTATGGTATGTTGCGATAACCAAGCCATATCTTCTCTGCCATTCCAGATAGTATTGATTCTTTTTGTTATTCCAGAAATAGGGTGTAACGATTTAATCTCCAAGGTTTTATTTTGCTTCCTTATGTAACTTATCAAGTCCGTATTCGGAATGTTATGCAGTGATCTACCCACATTTTTATCTACCGTATAATTTGTGCCTTCTTTTAAATTACACACCATCAAATCCATTCGATCTTCAATCAAAACAGTACAAACTATAGTTTGGTTATCATACCAAACATGGTATCCTACTTTTAGGTCTTTTAAAAGTTCCCGCGATGTACCCGTTTCAAATTCATATTCATACAGTCTTTGCAATCCGTCATCATCCAAACGAATTGCTGACACGGCTTTCTTACCCGGAATTTTAATTGGAGAGTATTCACTTCCTTTGGGTGTATCTGTAATCCAAGTGGTAGCACCATTTTTTATATTGAAAAGTGAAATATCGGTCTGGCCGTTCCTTGTAGATGCAAATAGTAAATGCTCATTGTCATAGAATGAAGGTTGATTGTCATACCCTTTATTATTCGAAATATTAATGAGGTTTTTAATACTCAAAGTATCTCCATTTTCAAATAAGTCCATCAAGTAAATTTCCGTACCCTTCTGTGATACAGCATTTAACGAAATAAATAAACAAAAATATATTAGTTTGACTGATTGTCTCATAAGCTAAAGTTTAGTAATAAAGAGTGGTACTAGTTTAGCGTTTTTCTGCAAAACGCGCTAAAATATCCCGTACATTTTTAATGTTATCCACAAAATACTTCGCTTGCGTCTTTTGACGTCCCACTTTTACCGTAACCGATTCTTCCGGTAGTTCTTGGAACATGAATTCATCGGTCCAATCATCGCCAATAGCAAAAACAAAATCGTAGTCGTGCTCCGCATAAACCCGCATCGCGGCCCTCCCTTTATTTACGTTACTACTCTTTATTTCCATCACCTTATTCCCATTTAAAACACTTAAATCATCGTTAGCAATAAGACTTGTCAATACCGTATTGAGTTCTACTGAGCGCTTTTGACCAAAATCTGGATCGGTATTACGATAATGCCAGGCTAAGGAATAGTTCTTTTCTTCTATAAAACTACCTGGTGTGCGGTCTACAAAAGATTCTAGTACAGGTAATATTTTAGCCATCCAATCTTTTTTAACGTTCTCCAACATGTGAAAATCTTCTCCACCTTGAGAAAGCCATACTCCATGTTCCACAATCATGTTATACTTTTTTGGAAGGAACCATTTAGTGAAGGTTTCTTTATCGCGACCACTAATTAAGTACATATCCGTGTTGGGTTGTGATGAGATATCGTCCAGCAATTGGTACAATGCTTCGTCCGGACTCGCTTTTTGGGGATCATTGTGAAAACCTGCAAGGGTACCGTCATAGTCCAAGAATACAAGTCGCCGTTTTGCTTTAATGTAGTCTTGCATTATAGTATTCATTAGGTCTACGGATAATCTTCTGGAGATATAGATGTCATCCTTTTTCTTTTGGTTGACTAAAGAAGTCATAAAATCGTTCGCCCATTTTTCTACGTTATAGCGTTCCAATCGTTTTTGTAATATGCCGTTGCGTTCCTGCTGCTCTTCGTTTGGCATATTGATAGCTTGGTAAAGTGTATCCGCAATTTGCTCAAAATTATTTGGGTTTATAAGCAATGATTCGTTCATTTCGTTGGCGGAACCGGCCATTTCACTCAAAATAAGGACACCTGTTTTGTCCGTTCGTGTGGCGATATACTCTTTGGCTACTAGGTTCATTCCGTCTCTTATGGGGGTTAACCAAGCAATATCACAGGAAGTATAGAGATCTATTAGATTTTCAAAGGGCATAGACCTATAAAAATACCAAATTGGTGTCCAGCTTACGGTGGACAGCTCTCCATTAATGCGCCCCACTAACTCATCTATTTCTTTCTTTAGAAGTTTGTATTGGGGTACATTAGAGCGGGAAGGAACTGCCAAGATAATGAGTCTTACCTTTTCTTTATATTCTGGGTATTTTTTCAAAAAGTACTCGTACGCATTTAAGCGTTTAGCAATTCCTTTGGAATAATCCAATCGGTCAATAGATAGAAAAAATTTAGCATCAGGAGCAGATTTTTTATGGGTGTCCAGTCGTTTTTGAAGTTCCGATTTTTCGGATTCGTTACGCTGTGAATGTTCTTTTGCCGCCTCGCTAAATTTCTTGTAATCGATTCCCATGGGAAAGGAATCTACCTTGATTACCCTATCGTCTTGATAAATGTCATTGAAACTAACTTCTAAGCCTAATAACCTTCGTACCGAACTTAAGAAATGCCGTTCATAGTCATAAGTGTGAAAGCCTATAAGGTCGGAGCCTAGTAAGCCCTGCAATATTTCGCGCCGCCATGGTAGGGTTCTAAAGATTTCATAAGAAGGGAAGGGGATGTGTAAAAAGAAACCGATAGAAATATTAGGTCTTTTCTCGCGTACCATTTGTGGTACTAACATCAATTGGTAGTCATGCACCCAAATGGTATCTTTTTCATCTGCCTTTTCTAAAATAGCATCTGCAAATTTTTGATTAACCGCTTTGTATGTTTCCCAGTTCGAAAGTTCAAATTCCGAATATTCCAAAAAGTAATGAAACAACGGCCAAATGGTTCTGTTGCTAAATCCAAAATAAAACCCGTCTACTTCATCTTTGGTTAGTCTTACTTTAGAGGAACCATGCTCCGCTAAGGCCTTGTCAATTTTCGGAGCTAATTCTTCAGGAATTTCCTCATCAGTGAGTCCACTCCATCCTATCCAAAGACTATCTCCGCCCGAGTGAACAGATTTCATTCCCGTTGCCAAACCGCCTACACTTGGTATCGCGGTAATGTCACCATTGCTAATTTGCAATTGTACAGGCAGTCTATTTGAGATTATGATAGTTTTGGACATAAATAGCGGATTTTGTTTTGTTTTCAACTTAATTTCTCTCAATTTCGGGAAAAACAAGGGCAATAGCAATTGTAAGCCCATATGAATCAAAATTTTTAGTGAAACCGCATTTTGACCTCTGTTTTTTACTGGCAGCCTAATTGGTATCGTAAAATGGCTGTCAATAATGGAATAGCAACCCCGAAACGAAATAGAAAAAATACATGGATAATTTAGATTACGGAATTATAGGAAATTGTAGAAGTGCGGCTTTAGTGTCTAAAACGGGTTCTATAGATTGGTGCTGTTTACCAGAGTTTGACTCTTCCTCGGTTTTTGCAAAATTGTTAGATGATGAAATAGGAGGGAGCTTTGAGATTCAGGTAGATGATTCATACACCATTAAACAACGCTATAAAAAACATACCGCAATTTTAATTACGCGATTTACTTCTGGTGATGACATTTTTGAAATACGAGATTTTATGCCTAGATATCGTAAAGAGGATGGGTATAACTCGCCACCAGAACTAGTTCGTTTTTTTAAGCATATTTCAGGAAAACCGGCTTTTAAAGTCCAGTATAACCCGCGATTGGAATATGCCATGGGTAAAACAGACACCTATGTAAAAAAGAATTTTATAGTAAGCCTTACCCAAGGTGAAAAGTTTGATACTTGTTTTTTATACACTTCTTTTAACAAGAATGCTGTTATGGAAGGCAGGGAAATAACATTAGAAAAGGACGGTTACTTTTTAATGGGTTATAATGAGAAGTTGTTTCAACCAACTGTGCGGAAAATATATACTGAGTTGGAACGTACTAAGGTATATTGGCTTAATTGGAGTAACAAAACACCTAATTACAAAAAATACAATGCGCAAATAAGTAGAAGTGCAATTACCCTTAAACTACTAAGTTACGATAAGACAGGTGCCGTATTGGCCGCTGCCACTACATCCTTGCCAGAGACTATCGGCGAAGTACGGAACTGGGATTATCGCTTTTGTTGGATACGAGATGCTTCTATGGCCATTAAAGTGATTGGTGATTTAGGTCATAGGAACGTTGCGAAACGCTACTTACAGTTTATTGTGGATTTGATTCCGGATAAGGATGAAAAGCTACAAATTATGTATGGTATCAATAAAGAAAAGAAATTAACCGAAGTTACGCTGGAGCACCTCGCAGGGTATAAAGGTTCGGCTCCTGTTCGCGTTGGTAATGCAGCCTACAAACAAAAGCAGAACGATATTTATGGTATTTTGATGGATGTTATCTACGAACAGCTATCCAAATATCATAATGACACTGAAAATGGGGAAGAATTATGGGGGATTACCAAAGGAATCGTTTGGATTGTTTCCAATCACTGGAAAGAAGCAGATAAAGGTATCTGGGAGTTTCGAGCAGAAGACCGTCACTTTACCTTTTCTAAAGTGCTATGTTGGGTAGCTATTGATAGAGCTATAAAGGTGGCTAGAATATTTAAAAAGACAGCCAAAATAGAAAAATGGACAGCCTTGGAACAGGAAATAAAAAAGGATATACATGAACATGCATGGAACCCGGATGTAAATGCGTTTACACAATCTTATGGTAGCCCAGATATGGATGCTTCTGTTTTACTGATGGAATCTTATGGGTTTATTCACGCCAAAGATCCAAAATTCGTAAGTACGGTAAAAGCAATAGAGAAGGAGCTAAGCAATGATGGTTTACTATACAGATATAAGAATGAAGATGATTTTGGATTACCTTCTTCTTCGTTTACTATTTGTACATTTTGGTTTATTAATAGCCTCTTTAAAATAGGAGAAGAGGAAAAAGCGATGAAGCAATTCGATAAACTATTATCTTATAGTAATCATTTAGGTCTTTTTAGTGAAGATATTGATTTTAAGACGAAAAGACTATTAGGAAACTTCCCTCAAGCCTATTCGCATTTGGCACTAATTGAGTGCGCTGTTCTCTTTTCTAACAAAGAAAGTGAAGAACAAGTTTTGGCATCTATTAGCTAGATAGGAATGACCAAATTACATATTTTATCAAGGAGATTTTTAAAATGAGTCTCGGTGGTAAAAGGATTCATGACGGTAACCCTAAGGTAATTGATGCCTCGTAATTTGGTCTGGACAATATAGAATTCGCCATCTTCCAATAAGGCTTGTCGGATGGCTTGGTTTTGTTCGTTTTGGGCTTCGCTGGATAAATTAATGTCCACAAATTTGAAACACACAATGTTGGACATGGGTGTTACTGCCAGTTCAAATTGTGAATGTTGTTTGATGATTTCGGCAAACTGGGCTCCCATATCAAATAGATGTGTTACGTAGGCATCAAAAACTGCTTCCCCATACAATTTTAATAAGGTATACCAATGAATACTCATCATAGTCTTCGTGCATTCAAATGTCTTTTTCCCTGAGTTGCACCAATCCTCTAATTCGGATTCGGTTAATAGATAATCTGCTTTTTGACTAAATGTTACATTGGTATGAATACTCTTTTTATATAAGAGTGCCGTGGTAATGGCAGGCATCATCATCATTTTATGCCCGTCTATAACTACAGAATCGGCTTGATGAATACCTTTTAAGAGCTTTTTATATTTTGGAGAAAAAATGGCTGCACCTCCATGGGCTCCGTCCACATGAAACCAGAGTTTTTTGCTTTGTGCAAATACTGCTATTTCTTGAAGATCATCGAACATTCCGGTAGATGTACTCGGAGCACTCCCAATAATAGCAAAAACATGAATTCCCGCATCTTGCGCCTCCTTGTATTTTTTCTCTAAAAGAGAGGTGTCCATCCTAAAATCTTTGGTTGCCGGTATTTTCACAATACCCTGTTCGCCAAGTCCCATAATCTTGGCTGCTCGGTCCACGCAATAATGGGCTTCCTCACTTACTATAATACCAAGTTGTTGTTTTGAGCCTTCATTCCATACATCCGCTGCTATATTCACTTTTCTCGCAGTAAGCAAAGCCGTTAAATTTGCTAAGGTTCCTCCTGAGGTAATAAACCCTCCTGCGTTCTTATCAAATCCTATTTTCTTACAAAGTACATCTGTTACTACGCGTTCAATAGCGGAAGGTGACATACCCATTTCGTAAACAGCCATGCCGTTATTCAATAAAGAGCTAATCATACTCGACAAAGCAGTCATAGGCGCAGTAGGAGTAACTTGATGACCAATATAATGCGGGTGATGTATGTAGGTAGTCCTTTTAGTAATCTCGGAAAACAACAGGTCATTGTCGCCCTTATGAAGGAAAGATTTCCAGAACTCAAGTTCTTTTTCAGGTTCATTCCAATGAATAGCCTTACCTGACTTTTGCGTTAAGGTATCCTCCAAATGATCGGCTAGCTGGTCTATAAGTTCGTGACCTTTTTTCCTAAAGATATCGGTGTTGTACACCTTTTGCAAAAGTGAATTATCCATGTGCTAAAATTAGGTTGTTAGTGGAAGATCCGCAAATAAAAACCGCTCCTTTTGGGAGCGGTTTTCCTTCTGCTAAACAAAAGTGTCATTTGAGTTAGTCAAATGTGTATCCGTTGTCTGAAGCTATCCTATCTGCAATTTGGGTTCGTAAGGCAACAACATTTGGGTTGTTCGTGTATTTAGTAAAACGCTTTAAGCCCATAAGCATCATGCGTTGCTCATCGCCTTCAGCAAAAGAGATTATGGCTTCTTTTCCTTTTTGAATGACAATGTCAGTTGCTCTGTATAAATACAATTTGGACATGGCAATTTGTGTTACTTGTGCGTCTTCACCAAATCGTTTTGCGTTCTTTTCCGTTCTAAGTATGGCTGATTCTGCTAGGTAGGCTTGTATGAGAATATCAGAAGCGGCCATCATCAGTTGTTGATGCTCTTCCAATTGTGCGCCATACTTTTGAACAGCACTTCCTGCAACCATTAAGAATACCTTTTTTAATCTTTTAACCAAGTCTTTTTCTTCTGCAAAAAGTTCTGAGTAGTCTGGAGTGTCAAAAGAAGGTATTCCCATCAATTCCTCACCCACAGCTGTGGCCGGACCTAAAAGGTCTATATGGCCCTTCATTGCTTTTTTAACCAACATACCTACGGCTAACATTCGGTTAATTTCGTTAGTTCCTTCATATATTCTTGCTATCCTAGCATCTCTCCAGGCAGATTCCATAGGGGTATCCGCACTAAAGCCCATACCTCCAAATATCTGTACACCTTCATCCGCTGTTTGCTGCACATGTTCTGAAACCGCAACTTTTAAGATGGAACATTCAATCGCATATTCCTCTACACCTTTCAGTTCTGCTTCCTGATGTGTATTTCCATTCGCTACCCGCATCGCAATACGATCCTCTATATTTTTAGCTGCTCGATATGATGCAGACTCATCTACATAGACGTTCGTTGCCATATCTGCAATCTTAGCTTTAATAGCACCAAAATTTATGATGGGTGTTTTAAATTGTATGCGCTCGTTGGCGTATTTCGTCGCTTCCCCAATAACTCGTCGCTGTGCATCTAAACAAGCAGCTGCCAGTTTTATACGGCCTACATTCAAAGCGTTCATTGCTATCTTAAATCCGTTTCCACGTTCAGAAAGCATATTTTCTACTGGAACTTTGGTGTCACTGAAGAATACCTGACGGGTAGAAGAGGAGTGTATTCCTAATTTCTTTTCCTCGTCACCTAGCGTAATTCCATTACTAGGGTCATTTTCTACGATAAATCCAGTAATATTCTTATCATCTTCAATTCGTGCAAAAACAATAAAAACACTGCAGAAACCTGCGTTTGAAATCCACATTTTCTGGCCAGTGATGTTATAATGCTTGCCGTCATCGGATAATACCGCTTTTGTTTTACCTGAATTCGCATCCGAACCTGCTCCTGGTTCTGTTAAGCAATAAGCGCCAAACCATTCTCCCGAAGCCAATTTAGGAACGTATTTTTGTTTTTGTTCTTCTGTACCGTATAAGGTGATTGGCATGGTTCCAATACCTGTGTGCGCACCAAAAGCTGTGCTAAAAGACCCTGTTGCTCCCGAGATGTAATCACATACCAACATAGTGGATACAAAGCCCATGCCCATGCCACCATAAGATTCTGGAACTGCAACACTTAAGAGACCTAGTTCACCAGCTTTGCGCATGGTTTCTTCCGTATACGCATAATCTTTTTGTTCAAAACGTTCCCAATGCGCCCAAAGCTCACGATCTACGAACTCTTTTGTGCTTTCACGCATCATTCTTTGTTCTTCACTTAAATCCTCTAAAGTGAATATATCTTCGCAATTTATTTCCTTAACTAGGAACTGTCCACCGCGTAGTATTTCTTTTTGTATTGTCTCTGCACTCATAATAAATTGGTATTAAGTAAAAGTATTATGTACAAAGCGATTTCTTAGATGGCTTCATACGTAAGCTTTATTTTTTTAGTTTAAAAATTCAAATATTCCGGCAGCACCTTGTCCTGTTCCTACACACATTGTCACCATGCCGTATTGACCTTGCATATCGCGTTTCCGCATTTCATCAAAAAGTTGAACCGATAACTTAGCTCCTGTACATCCTAATGGGTGGCCTAAGGCTATTGCACCCCCATTAACGTTCACAATATCTTTATCAAGTCCAAGTTCTCTGATTACAGCTAAAGACTGCGACGCAAAAGCTTCATTCAATTCAATTAAATTGATGTCATTTTGTTTTAAACCAGCTTGCTTAAGTACTTTTGGTATTGCAGCAATTGGACCTATACCCATAATTCTTGGTGGTACACCGGCGGCTGCATAGTTAACCAAACGAGCAATAGGCTCTATATTTAGCTCTTTAACCATTTCTTCACTCATAACCATTACGAATGCTGCACCATCACTCATTTGTGATGAATTTCCCGCCGTAACGCTTCCACCTGCGGCAAATACGGGTCTTAATTTGTTCAGTACTGCTACGGAAGTTCCTTTTCTAGGGCCTTCATCTTTGGTTACTGTATATTTCTTAGTAGCCTTTTTTCCATCAGAACCTACATACGTCTGTTCGACTTCAATTGGCACTATTTGATCTTGAAAACGATCTTCAGCCTGAGCATTTAGGGCTTTCATGTGAGAATTATAGGCAAACTCATCTTGATCTTCACGAGATACTTTGTACTC
>CAZDOW010000102.1:0-10519 GCA_964507115.1 uncultured Maribacter sp. | reverse complement strand
TGGCACAAGAATGGAGTCTTAGATATATGTTGATAGATGGCCAAGGTAACTTTGGATCTGTAGATGGTGATAGTCCAGCGGCAATGCGTTATACGGAAGCACGTATGCGTAAGATTGCCGATGACATGTTGGCCGATATTGATAAGGATACTGTAGATCATCAATTAAATTTTGATGATTCTCTGCAGGAGCCTACAGTATTGCCCGCAAGAATTCCAAATTTACTGGTTAACGGAGCCTCAGGTATTGCTGTTGGTATGGCTACGAATATGCCACCACATAATCTTTCTGAGGTTGTAGACGGAACAATTGCTTACATAGCAAATAATGATATAGAAATCGACGAGCTTATTACCTATATAAAAGCTCCAGATTTCCCAACGGGAGGTATTATATATGGATATGATGGTGTTAAAGAGGCATTTCATACGGGCCGTGGAAGAGTAATGATGCGTGCTAAAGCTACTTTTGAAGAAGTTCAGGGTAGAGAATGCATTATCGTGGATGAAATTCCGTATCAAGTAAACAAGGCCGATATGATTAAAAAAACGGCCGATCTTGTAAACGAGAAAAGAATAGAAGGGATTTCAATGATACGGGATGAATCCGATCGAAATGGAATGCGAATCGTTTATATCCTAAAGCGTGATGCGATACCTAATATCGTTCTTAATACGCTTTACAAATACACTGCGCTTCAAACTTCATTTAGCGTAAACAACATTGCTTTGGTAAAAGGGAGACCTCAACTACTGAATGTTAAGGAAATGATTCATCACTTCGTAGAGCACCGTCATGAAGTGGTTGTAAGGCGTACTAAATTTGAGCTTAAGAAAGCCGAAGATCGTGCTCATATATTGGAAGGCCTTATTATTGCTTCTGATAATATTGACGAGGTAATTGCCATTATAAGAGCTTCCTCCAATGCTGATGAAGCACGTGAGAATCTTATAGAGCGGTTCAAGCTCTCAGAAGTTCAGGCAAAAGCTATAGTGGAAATGCGTTTGCGTCAACTTACGGGACTGGAGCAGGACAAACTAAGGACAGAGTTCGATGAAATCATTAAGACGATAGCGGATTTAAAAGACATCTTGGAGAATAAGGACCGCAGAATGCAAATCATCAAGGACGAGCTTTTAGAAGTTAAGGAAAAATATGGTGATGAACGTCGTTCGGAAATCAATTTTGCAGGTGGCGACCTTAGTATGGAAGATATGATTCCTAATGAGCAAGTTGTTATCACAATTTCTAGTGCTGGTTATATAAAAAGAACACCTTTAAGCGAATATAAAACGCAAAATAGGGGAGGAGTTGGCCAGAAGGCATCCTCTACGCGTAACGAAGATTTCTTGGAACATCTATTTGTAGGTACCAACCATCAATATATGTTGTTCTTTACTCAGAAAGGAAAGTGTTTCTGGATGCGGGTCTTTGAAATTCCTGAAGGGAGTAGAACCTCTAAGGGTAGGGCCATACAGAACCTGATCAATATAGAGCAGGATGATATGGTGAAAGCGTTTATTTGTACTCAGGATCTAAAGGACGAAGAATATGTGAACAGTCATTATGTAATTATGGCTACTAAAAAGGGAACTGTTAAGAAAACTTCTTTGGAGCAGTATTCCAGACCAAGACAGAATGGAATTAACGCTATAACTATTAAAGATGGCGATGAGCTATTAGAAGCAAAGTTGACCACCGGAACTAGCCAGATTTTCCTTGGCTTAAAATCAGGGAAGGCTATTCGTTTTGAGGAAAGTAAGACAAGACCTATGGGCAGGAATGCCTCTGGTGTTCGCGGTATTAGACTTGCAAATGATGCGGATGAAGTTATTGGTATGGTGTCTGTGCATAATTTTGAAGACGAACTATTGGTAGTTTCAGAAAACGGATATGGAAAACGTTCCAGTATAGAGGATTACAGAATTACAAATAGAGGAGGAAAAGGTGTTAAGACCATTAGTGTAACGGAAAAAACGGGAAATCTGGTTGCTATTAAGAACGTAACTGATTCCGATGACTTAATGATTATCAATAAATCAGGAATAGCTATCCGGATGAGTGTTGAAGATCTTCGGGTCATGGGAAGGGCCACACAAGGGGTCAAACTTATTAATATAAAAGGTAACGATTCCATTGCCGCAGTAGCAAAAGTGATGAAGGACGATGATGAAATTGATGAGGATGCTCTTAACGATATCGAGGTAAAGCCTGAGGATGATGGCACGGGAATTGATAAAGAAGATACGGATGAGACCGAATCATAAATTAATAAACACTAATAATTAACACAATAGAGATGAAACGTAAGATTTTAATTGTTGCTGCCTTATCATTCACAATGATGGGAGTAGCTCAGAAAAATGAGATAAAAGCGGCTGAAAAAGCCATAAAAGGTGGAGATTTTGCTGCGGCAAAAACTGCTTTGGAAGCTGCTGAAGGAACAATATCCGGGGCAGATGAAAAACTACAGGCGCAATACTATTTTACAAAAGGTAAAATTTATAACGACCTTGCAAAAAAAGGCGATGATAGTGCTTTTGAGACGGCCGTTGATGCTTTCAAAAAGGTTTTGGAAACGGAATCTGCTTCTGGAAAAGAGAAGTACACTGCTGAAACTAGTCAGTATATAACTAGCCTTACTTCAGATTTGATAAATTCCGCTGTTACGGACAATACCAATAAGAACTATAAGGATGCTGCTAATAAATTGTACATGGGCTATAAAATGAGACCTAGGGATACAATTTACCTCTATTACGCTGCAAGTAGTGCTGTAAATGGTGGTGAGTGGGAACAAGCCTTGAGCTACTACAACGAACTACAGGATTTGGGGTATGACGGAAGTCTCGAGTTGTATAAAGCAACCAACGGTGTTACTGGAGAAGTGGAAGAAATGGAAGAGAAGCAAAGAGACCTTATGGTAAAATCTGGTTCTTATACAGATCCCATTAATGAAAGTATACCATCAAAGAAGGGGGAAATTGTAAAGAATACTGCTTTAATTTATACCCAACTAGGTCAAGACGATAAAGCGCTTGAAGCTTACAAAGCGGCACGTGAAAGTGATCCTACCGACGTAAACCTTATTTTAAACGAAGCCAATCTTTATTTTAAACAAGGAGATAAGACTAAGTTTAAATCCCTTATGGCAGAAGCTATAGCTATTGCTCCGGACAATGCGGATCTTTACTATAATGTAGCCGTAATTAGTACTGAAGAAGGTAATGTTGAAGAGGCTAGGGACAACTATAAAAAGGCACTTGAAATCAATCCTGGATACACAAATGCGTTTTTAAACCTTTCCACCACTTATGTTAACGAAGGGAACAGTTTTATAGATGAGATGAATGGCCTAGGGAACTCTCGTGCAGATATAGCGAGATATGAAGAAATAAAAGAAAAGAAAGATGCTTTGTTTATGCAAGGTGCTGAGGTATTGGAGGAAGCTCTAAAGACGAATCCAGATAACCAAGGGATTTTAACGCAGTTGAAAAACATCTACGGTGCTATGGGAGACAATGATAACTTTATGAGAGTAAAGAAGTTGTTGGGAGAATAATAGTACAGCACATACTTTAAAAAAAAGGCTTCCAATGGAAGCCTTTTTTTATATAATTTTTTTAATGACCCTTAGCTTATGTGTGTAATTTCTTAGATCATTATTGAAGATACCCGTATGATCTAAACGATCTATTCTAACGATACCGTTTACATGGATAATGTAGTTATTTTCCATAATAATACCTACATGATTTATAACACCGTTGGCATTATCAAAAAAGGCTAGGTCGCCAGATTCACTTTCTTCAACAAAACTTAAAGGAACGCCTTGTGAAGACTGTTCTTCTGAGCTTCTTAAAAGTTGATATCCATTTATTTTGTAGACCATTTGGGTGAAACCTGAAGCATCAATTCCAAAGGGGGTTTTTCCTCCCCAAAGTTCTGGAGAGTTCAAATAAAGTAAGGCAATTTTTATAAGATTATCCTTTTCTTGTTTCGAAGTTATTAAATTACCGTCAAATTCCTTTTTGCCTTTCTTTACCCCATGTATGGAAGATCCTAGTAATATGGGAAGAAGCATGGAATTTTCACTTTCTACGTAAGAAATAAGATCAGCTGCAAAACGTTTGGGGCCTTTTGTGACCTCGTCAAATTCCTCCTTTGAGATAAAATCCAGCTGCCTGTTAAGAATCCATCCCTCTCGACTGTCAAAGGCCACTCTAATTTTAGACCAATACTTTCTAGATTCTAAGATTTTAAAATGCTCTCCAAAAAGTAATTGGGTATTCATTTCACTAGCCTCTTCCGGAAAAGTTCTAACGGGGACTATGCTTATGGGACAGATACCGTATTGCATAAGTTTATCCGGTAATTACAATCGTTCTAAAACAAGAGCGGAAGCACCACCACCGCCATTACAAATTGCTGCCGCTCCAAGTTTTGCATTTTTTTGCTCTAGAACATTTAGTAATGTTACTAAGATTCTGGCTCCTGAGCACCCTAAAGGATGTCCTAAAGAAACAGCACCGCCGTTCACATTTACGTTGTCATCACGTAGACCAAGGAGTTTCATATTAGCTAATCCAACTACGGAAAAAGCTTCGTTGAATTCAAAGATGTCTATTTGATCTAATGTTTTTTCTGCTTTATCTAGCGCTTTTGGCAATGCTTTTGCTGGCGCTGTAGTAAACCATTCAGGCTCCTGAGCCGCATCTGCATAGCCGATGATTTTTGCCAAAGGTTTTATGTTGAGCTCTTGAGCTTTTTCTAAACTCATAAGAACTAGGGCAGCTGCACCATCGTTAATAGTAGATGCGTTCGCGGCTGTTACCGTCCCCTCCTTTGTAAATGCAGGTCTTAATTTTGGAATTTTTTCCAGTACAACATTTTTATATTCTTCGTCCTCGGATATTAAAATAGGTTCGCCCCTTCTTTGAGGAACTGAAACAGGAACTATTTCATTTTTAAATTTTCCATTTTCCCAAGCTTGGGCAGACCTTTTGTAGGATTGTACCGCATAATTATCCTGATCCTCTCTTGAAAATTCATATTTTTTGGCACAGGCATCAGCGCAAACACCCATAGCATTTTCGTCATATACATCTACCAAGCCATCTTTTTGCATCCCGTCTATCATACTGCTCGGGCCAAACTTAGTTCCGGTACGCATGTGAACGTAGTGTGGAATTAAGCTCATATTTTCCATACCACCTGCCACTACGATAGCAGCATCTCCAAGAGCAATTGCTTGTGCTGCTTGCATTACAGTTTTCATACCAGAGGCACATACCTTATTTACTGTTGTACAAGGAACAGTATCCGGTATACCTGCAAATATAGCGGCCTGTCTGGCAGGCGCTTGTCCCGTTCCTGCTGATACAACATTACCCATAAGAACTTCATCTACAAGTGATGGGTCTAAGGATATTTTTTCAAGAGCACCGGTGATTGCCGCCGCTCCCAGTCTTGGGGCGGGAACTGTGGATAAACCTCCCATGAAACTACCAATTGGTGTGCGCACCGCAGAAACAATAACTACCTCTTTCATTTTTTATACACTTAAGTGAGGCGAAATTACTAAATTCTTCTTCAACCTTATGGTAATACCATCAATTCCTGATTATAAGGTTATTATTTTCTATTTTTGAGCAATACAATTGAAACATACCCCTCTTGGAAAATCTTTATAAAAAACAGTCTCTTATATACAAGTTCTTCCTGTATGTGATTTCTGTAGGCTTTATAGTTTTTTTCTTTCCCAAAGGCGGTAAGTTTAAATACGAGTACCAAAAAGGTAAACCCTGGCAATTTGAAAACTTATACGCGCCTTTTGACTTTTCCATTCATAAAACAGCAGATGAGTTATTAAAAGAAAAACAGCAAATTAGAGATTACCAAACCCTCTATTTTAGATATGACGAACAGGTATCCAAGAACGTTTACGAAAGCTTTGATGCCAAATTTGATTCGCAATGGAAGGAGAGCAAACTTAGGAACGCTCAAAAAAATACCCTAAAGAATACTGCTGAAGCTATTCTGGATACGATTTATAAAAATGGAATCCTCGATGCTACAGCTACTTCAATAAAGGGCAATTCTGTTTTTCTAGTCCTAAACAATGAGGCAAGGCAGGTACCCATAACCGATTTTTACAAGATTAGCGAGGTTGATAAATTAATAGAATCTATCCTTTCGGAACGCAGACTGTTGACATTTAATGACGATTTTAAGGCACTGTTTTTCGAATTGGTGGCTCCAAACGTTACGTTAGCAAAGGAACTTACTCAAAAAACGCTAGATGATGCACTTTCTAAAATATCCTACACCAGGGGAACGGTAGATGAAGGAAAGTTGATTATTGCAAAAGGCGAAGTAGTAGAGCTTGATAATCTAAAACTATTAGACTCTTTAAAATCTGAATATGAGTCTGAACTTTGGACAGATACAAATTACTACTTTATTTTGGTGGGGTATACAGTGCTTGTGGCACTGGTGCTTTTAATGTTATTTTTGTTTCTTAAGAAGTATAGAAGGGACGTATACGATAACAACACTAAAGTCACCTTTATATTTTTTAATGTTCTTCTGCTAGTCTTTGTAACCACCTTAGTGATTAAATACAATGAGGCCTTAGTTTTCGTTGTTCCACTTTGTATCCTCCCGTTGGTTCTTAAAACCTTTTTTGATGCACGTTTGGGGCTTTTTGTACACGTGCTAACGGTACTTATCTTGGGCTTTGTAGTTCCCAATAGTTTTGAATATATTTTTCTTCAGATTATAACGGGTATTGTTACTATCCTTACCGTTTCTGAACTCTATAAAAGAGCCAATTTATTTGTATCTGTAGGACAGATAACTCTTATTTATGTAGTAGCCTATTTATCATTCCACACCATCCATGAAGGGAATTTAAACAATATCCAATGGTTTACGCTTGGTTTGTTTTTATTGAACGGGATGATAACGCTGTTCGTGCAGCCTTTAATTTATATATATGAAAAGATTTTTGGACTGGTGTCCGATGTTTCGTTACTAGAACTATCAGATACCAATTCTAAACTCTTAAAGGAACTATCCAATAAAGCCCCTGGCACTTTTAACCACTCGTTGCAGGTGGCAAATTTAGCCGAAGCGGCGGCCAATGGTATTGGAGCCAATGCCATGCTTGTTCGCGTGGGTGCGCTTTATCACGATATCGGAAAAATGGAGAATCCTACCTATTTCATCGAAAATCAGATTACCAATGTAAACCCGCATGATGAAATAAGTGCTAAAGAAAGTGCACGAATCATATTAGATCATGTCATTAAGGGCATAGAATTGGCAAGGAAAAACAACCTCCCGGACCGGGTGGTAGATTTTATACGATCCCATCATGGAACAAGTTTGGTTTATTATTTTTATAAAAAGGAGCAGGAATTGGACGGTAATGTAGATGAGGCCGATTTTAGATACGCTGGTCCTTTGCCATTTTCCAAGGAAACCGCAATACTTATGATGGCAGACTCCGTAGAGGCCGCCTCAAAAAGCCTTAAGAATCCAACATTTTTGATAATCGATGATTTTGTTGAAAAAATAATTACGGGCCAAATGCAATCTAACCAGTTTGTTAATGCTGACATCACTTTTAAAGAGATAGAGTCCATTAAAAAAATCTTCAAGTTAAAACTAACCAATATCTATCATCTAAGGGTAGAATATCCCGAGTAATCATTAGCTAAGCTTTCTAAGTGGTTTGTTAGTTTTTGTTAGATATTCCTGTTAAATGATTCTAAACAAGATTTCCAATACTAAATAATAACAGTATCTTTATCATAGTCAGTAGTAATACTATCAATTAAATTTGTAAAACTATGATAATAAGGAAGATGCTTACTTCTGTATTCCTATGGATATTCTTATCCTCCTCAGTTTTAGTATGTGCACAACAGAGTGGTCCTAGTGTACAAGAACTTCAAGAGTCTTTTTATAACGATACTTCCATGTATTATCAACAAAGTCAGCAAGATTCTTTGATAAGCAGGCAAGAGCGAATTCTTTTACATCTAGATAAACCTACCATAGATTCTGGTAGTCCCCTATTTTTTAAAGCCTACGCTCTCATAGGTCCTAACAGGGTAAGGGCTACGTTAAGTAAAGTGATTAAGGTAGAGTTGCTGAATCGTTCCAAGGAGATTATGGCCGTTCAGTACCATAAGATTGAGGACGGAATGGCGGAAGGTGAGTTTGCAGTGCCTAAAAGATTGGATAAGGGAATCTATACCCTACGTGCGTATACAAGGTGGATGCAGAATTACGGCGAATCTTTTTATTATACGCAAGAACTGGCTTTGGGCCTAAATGATAGAGACAAATATGACGCACTTAATAAGGATGCTGTAAACGTTTCTTTTTTCCCCGAGGGGGGGAACCTAGTCTCTAATGTAACGAATAGATTGCTAGTTACGGCACATAATGAAGAGGGAAAGACAATTGATGTGCAAGGTTTTATAACCGATGCATCCGGTAAGAAAATGGCACCAGTGACCGCGTTTGAAAATGGAATTATGTCAGTTATTTTTACGCCAACAGCACAAGAGCAGTATCGCTTTATCCTCAAGGACGAAGCTCAGAACTCGTATACGTTGCCCAAGGTGTCCAATCAAGGATATGGCTTACATGTGAACAATCTGAATGAAGAAACAATCAGTATTCATGTTGAGGCGTCTCCACAAATGGTAACTAACGAGGTTTGGCTCAAGGGAGAAATGAGTGGTGTTATTTATTTTAAGAAGAAACTCAATTTAAAAAAATCAAATGTAGCGCTAGAGATACCTAAAAAGGGAATTCCTTTTGGCGTCCTTTCTATTTCCTTAACTGATGAAAATGACAAGCAATGGTCCAAACGGCCTGTTTTTATAGACGCAGCTAACAGCTTAAACCTCTCTATAACACCCGTAGGTCAGTCTGAGGATAATGGAGAACTTGCTGTTACAGTTCGTATTACCGATGATAACGGTGAGCCTGTGTCTACTGGTTTTTCTTTTAGTGCCACACATCTTGTTGAACCATCCCAAGTGAACTTGGTAGAGCGTGCAACAGGTTTTGTTTGGGAAAATTTGGATATAGAAAAAAGGATAGCAAGCCTAGAACGAACCAGAAGGTTTCGTATAGATTTGGAGCTATTGACCTCTGCAGAAGAGCAATCTTTTCAGGTTATACCAGATAGGATTAAATATCCTTTTCAACAAGGTTTGGATTTGTTCGGGTATGCCTATGATTTAAACAATAAATTATTAAAGAGCACCAACTTACAAATGCTAAGTACTTCGGATACTAATGTGCAAGCCCAAGAAGTAGAAACCGACGCTATGGGTCGTATTAGGATAGAAGACTTGCAACTAGAAGGGAAAAATAAGCTCGTTTTTAGAACCAAGGGAGAGGATGCTGCTTCCCGGTTAGTGAAAATAGTTCCATTACAAAAAGACTTGAACAAGAAAAGTGAATATAAAAATAATTTGAACCCTAGGTCAGACCTTATACAAGCTTCCCCATGGCGGCCAATTACAAGTACCGATGTAATAGAACTAGATGAGGTTGAGATAGTGGAAAAGGAAAATGATGTGAAAAAGGACAATAGAGGTGTTTATGATGTTGACCCTACAAGGGTGATAGTTCAAGACCCAAAAACGCCGAGAACTTTACCTCAATTATTTTTAGGTATTCCGGGAGTGCAAGTAGTAAACCTCGGAGGATTAAATCCTCAAATAAGTATTCCTAGGGTATCACGCATGGGTCCGTTGCTATGGGTCTTGGATGGTAATCCATTAATCCAGCCTACTTCTTTGGTAGATATTATGAATATGGTATCCCCTAACGATGTTGACCATATAGAACTCCTTTTAGGACCAGTTGCGGCAGTGTATGGGGCAAGGTCTTCGGGAGGGGTAATTGCTATATATACTAGAACTGGTCAAGATTTAGATTACGTGAGCAGAAAAGAGGGACATTTGAATTTTCAAGGGTATAACCTACCCGCTAATTTTGAAACTTATGCCGAGACATTGGCAAAAAGGCCTAAAAAATTTAAGGACAAAACAACTACTGTTTTTTGGAATTCTAATCTAAAGACCAATGCTAAAGGGGAAGCTGTGGTCCGTTTTAAGTCACCAATTCATTTTGAACGGTTACAAATTAAGGTAAGTACCGTTACAAAAACGGGTAAGATGGCAAGTGTAAAAACAGTATTTTAAGGGATAAATACACCTAGCATGTTGATTTTCAACTCTATTTGAGAAAGTATCCAACCAACTGGATTTTTTGTACTATATATTTTATAAAAAACCTTACAAAATAGTTGCTTTATAATGTTGTAAAAATGTACATTTGCAACCGCTTAACGGCTAAGTTCATAAATTTTAAAAGGAGAGGTGCCTGAGTGGCCGAAAGGAACGGTTTGCTAAATCGTCGTACACCAAAAGTGTACCCAGGGTTCGAATCCCTGTCTCTCCGCAAAGGTCTGTGTGAGAAGACAGAT
>CAZDOW010000101.1:0-11430 GCA_964507115.1 uncultured Maribacter sp. | reverse complement strand
ATAAAAGAGCTTAAGGATTATTATATTATCAATAAATACCATCAACCTTCAGATGAATATAATCCCGAAACAACTGAATTAAGTGGGGTGCAGTTAGACCTGCAACTATTTTTTGATGTAGGATTAAAATTATCCAATGAAGCTAATTTTCCTAAATGGTATGATGGTAGTGAATTCAAAGCTGCAAGAGAGTAATTAGAACGGTGAAACGTACTGTTTTTATGGAATACATCATAACGTGGGTCCTCTTAATAATAACTCGAATTGGTTTATTGTAGGTTGGAGCAAAACCGTAGGTGACCTTCGAGTTTCACACTTTATAGGAATGTATGCCTTATAGGTATTCCCACTACTTTCTTTTTACATTTTTAAAAACACAAAAGCAACTATTATCATTTCCGTACTTTACGGAATTCTTGCGATTTTTACACTTGTAAAAGCTTTCAAGGAAAACCTTTTTTAACTTCGAAACAGGTAAAAAACACAATGGTCAAATAAAGAAAAAGGGGAACCGTAATTTCAACGGTTTCACTTTTTTCTTTATATCATAAATAATCGTATTTTTCATAACTTATTTTATCAAGTACAACCTTGATACCAACAAAGCATAAAATTAAACCCATGAAAAAAAGTCTAGTATTCATTTTTGGAACACTCCTGCTGTTCTCGTGCAAGGAAACTGAAAAACAACCAACAGAAAATTTGGCCAAAGTCTTTTTTGGTGGTGATATTATTACCATGGTTGGGGACACGCCACAATATGCTGAGGCCGTTGTAGTCCAAGGTGGTAAAATAAGTTTTACAGGCACTTCTGCTGAAGCCATGAATGTTGCTGGTGCAGGGCATGAAATGATTAATTTGGAGGGTAAAACTATGTTGCCAGGTTTCATTGATGGGCACGCACATTTTGCTAATTTTGCTGCCCAGGCCATTGGTGCGCAATTATTACCGCCGCCAGATGCAGGCGCAAAGGATATTCCTACTATAATTTCATTGTTAAAAGAATGGAACACCCCGGAAAATAGAGCATTGACTGGCTGGATTTTCGGTACTGGATTTGATGATTCGGTATTGGAAGAAAAACGCTTTCCAACAAAACAAGATTTAGATGAAGTAACTACGGAATACCCAATCATAATTATACATATTTCGGGACATTTTGCATCGGTAAACTCAAAAGGACTAGAAGTATTGGGTATAACGGGAGATACCCCAAACCCTGAAGGTGGCATTATCAGAAGAGAATCAAATTCTAATGAACCTAATGGTGTTTTAGAGGAGTTAGCGGCTATTCCGTATATGTTGGATGCCATTACCCCAAAATCAGAAGAAGCAATTCTTCAATTTTTCAATGCAGGACAAGAAATGGCACTATCTTTTGGCTACACTACGGCCCAAGAGGGAAGAGCTATGGGGAATAATGATATGTTGATTGCAATGGCAGAGGCCGGCAGACTTAAACTAGATGTAGTAAGTTATGTAGACTATCTTTTTGTAGATAAATATATGAGTACTAAATGGAATAGTAAAAATTACGATAATCATTTTAGAATTGGTGGAATGAAATTGACTTTGGACGGCTCTCCCCAAGGAAGAACCGCTTGGAGAACACAACCCTATCTAATACCACCAGACGGAGCTTCTAAGGACTACGCTGGTTATCCTGCCATTCCTAAAGATGATGATGTTACGGCTATTTACGAGAAGGCATTTCAAAACAACTGGCAAACGCTAACGCATGCCAACGGAGATGCAGCTATGGATCAAATGATACGCACCTTAAAGCCTTTAGTAGAAAAATTTGGAAACGAAGATCGCAGATTCGTATTAATCCATGGCCAATATATCCGTGAGGATCAATTGGATGACTATAAGGATTTGGATATTATAACATCACTATTTCCTTTACACACGTTTTATTGGGGAGATTGGCATAAACAAATCATAGGCGAAGAATTGGGGAACAAAATAAGTCCTGTTCGTACCGCGTTAAACAAAGGAATAAAAATAACCATACATACTGATGCACCTGTGGCATTGCCTAACTTAATGCGTGTGGTTTGGACCGCGGTAAACAGAACATCCAGATCTGGCGCTATTATTGGTGAAAATGAACGATTAACCCCCTATGAAGCCCTAAAAGCAATCACGGATTGGAGCGCTTACCAGCACTTTGAAGAAGACAACAAGGGTACCTTAGAAAAAGGTAAAATAGCTGACTTGGTTATTTTAGACAAGAACCCTTTAAAAGTAATGCCAGATGCTATTAAAGACATTCAAGTAGCAGAAACCATTAAGGATGGAGAAACTGTATTCAAAAAATAATTCATACGAACAGGCAATTGAGAAAAACTACAGTTTTGTTAACTCTATTGCTTTATTGTAACTAGGGAGTACTAACACAAGATACGATTAGCTAATATCGATTTTTAAAACCAAGCAACGGTAATAGAAGTACCTATGGAATACGATACGCTTATGAACCTGCATCTAATAACTGTAGTTCCCTGTTTTATTATAGGCACCTTACTACTAATTATTAAAAAAGGCACTCCTATTCATAAAGGTTTTGGACGCGTATATATGGTGCTTATGTTATTTACGGCCTGCGTTACTCTCTTTATGCCCGCAGATGTAGGCCCGCAGTTCTTGAATCACTTTGGATGGATACATAGTTTCAGTTTTCTTACTATCTATACTGTTCCTACAGCTTATTTGGCCATAAAAAAAGGGAATGTGAAGGCTCATAAACGGAAAATGATTTTACTCTACTTTGGTGCCATCATCATAGCCGGCGGATTTACCTTTGTACCAGGAAGATACTTACATAATGTGTTTTTTGGAGGTTTTTAGTATTTGGTATATAAAACCGTCATGTTCATACTTTCATTTTCAACTATAAACAAGCAACCAATAGTTATTTTTTCCGTTTCATCAATTCCGACTCAATATCTTTTAGGGTAAATCCTTTCGCTTGTAGCAGTATCAAATAGTGAAATAACAAATCGGCACTTTCATACAGAAACAATTCATCGTTATCGTCCATCGCTTCGATTACTGTCTCTACAGCCTCCTCCCCTACTTTTTGTGCTATTTTATTGATACCCTTGGCAAATAAAGAGGCCACATAGGATTTTTCGTCATCTGCTGCAGTACGTCGTTTTTCAATGGTATTTTCTAGCGCTGAGAAGAATCCGAATTGGGAATCGTTCTTTTCATCCCAACAGGTGTCGCTGCCGGTGTGACAGGTAGGACCAACTGGGTCTACAGAAATGAGTAAGGTATCTTGATCACAGTCGTTCTTAATATCTACAACATTTAAAAAATTCCCGCTTTCCTCGCCTTTCGTCCAGAGTCGTTGTTTGGACCTACTAAAAAAAGTGACTTTCCCAGTATCATTGGTTTTTTCCAGTGCTTCCCTATTCATATAACCCAACATCAAAACGTTTTTAGTACGTGCGTCTTGGATAATTGCGGGAATAAGTCCGTCTGGGTTCTTGCTAAAATCTATTTTCATGAATTAGTTGTTGGTTGACGATTGACAGTTGATAGGTCTTTTAAAAAACCATGAACGTGCAATTGACAACAGTTTTATAATCTCACGGGAATTCCGCTTTTCTGCAAATCTTCTTTTAAATCCTTAATCTTTATTTCCTTAAAGTGAAATACGCTTGCGGCTAATGCTGCATCCGCTTTTCCTTTCACAAAGGTATCGGTAAAATGTTGCATATTCCCCGCGCCACCTGATGCTATTATAGGAATGGTAAGCGCTGTTGATAAACGTGCCAAGGCCTCGTTTGCAAAACCATCTTTGGTACCATCATTATCCATAGAGGTAAACAGTATTTCCCCTGCTCCCCTTCGTTCCACTTCCTTTGCCCAGTCAAACAAGTCTAACTCAGTAGGTACTTTTCCACCTACCAAGTGTACTATCCATTTTCCGTCAATTTGTTTAGCATCTATTGCTACCACGATACATTGGGAACCAAATTTGGCCACTAAATCGTTAATTAATTGTGGGTTTTTAACCGCCGAGGAGTTAATAGAAACTTTGTCCGCTCCATTTTGCAATAAAATATCTACATCCTCCACAGAAGAAATACCACCACCTACCGTAAACGGAATATTTATTTTTTCTCCAACCCTATAGACCAAATCCGCTAGGGTTTTCCTTTTTTGTTCGGTTGCTGAAATATCTAGAAACACCAGTTCATCTGCCCCTTCCCTACTATATATTTCAGCAAGTTCCACCGGGTCACCTGCATCACGTAGAGCTACAAAATTGATGCCCTTTACCGTGCGGCCATCTTTAATATCCAAACAGGGTATGATTCTTTTTGCTAACATTTTTGATTCGTATGAAGCACGGTTTGAATTAAATTTATAACCATGGTTGTATTTATTCTACTTTCTATTTTTTGTTTGGCCTGATTACCTTTTACACCCCACATTTTACGCATTACTATTTTTAACGCTCAAATCCATTCCCTCATAAAAGTCTAAATCGACATCCTTTAACTGCTTTACCCAAAACGCAATTTGTCCTGTATGATACGAATAATGTTCAACAGCGTGCAGTACAACACCTACGCCAGAAAAGGTAAATCCTTGAACAGAACGTTGTTCTATAAGTTGTTCCAGACTGGCATCAAAGATAACCCGCTTGGCGGTATCTACCGTATCTACTAGTTTAGCCAATAGGGTTACAGTGTCGCTACTTTGATTTTCGGAAAATTCCACATCCCTATTTCTTTTATCCTTGGTTTCCCCTAAAGAGGAGATAATATACTGAGTCATATTACCACAAAGATGAAGTATCAGATTTCCTATGCTATTAAGCGAAGAATTAGGTTTTTGCCAAAGTTGTTCTTCGGTAATATGAGCGAGGCTTTTCTGTATCATTCGGGTATTTTCATCTATCCTATACAGGGCATTTTTCACCAATTCTTCAACAATTTGCTCTTCTTTACTCATGTGTTAAGGATATAGTTTTCCAACTGCTTTAAACTAATTCTGTTCTCATAAATCGCCTTACCAATGATAACACCTTCACAACCTATTTCAGCAAGCCTAGGTAGTTCATCAAACGTAGATATACCACCCGATGCGATCAGCCTTAGAGATTTTTCTGTAGATGCTGAAATAACAGAAGCTGCATCGATTATTTTTTGATAAAGGTCAAACGACGGGCCTTCTAGCATACCATCTTTACTGATATCTGTACAGATAACATATTCAATACCTTTTGCTCGGTAGGATGCTATAAACGGCAAAAGCTCTTCCTTTGATTCCTCTTGCCAACCAGATACGGCTACTTTTTCATCCATCGCATCTGCACCAAGGATAATTTTATGTGCCCCGTACTTAGTTATCCATTCGGTGAAAGTTTCACTATCCTTTACTGCGATACTCCCTCCTGTAATCTGGCTTGCTCCGCTTTCAAAAGCTATTCGCAAATCGTCGTCGGTTTTTAAACCACCTCCAAAATCAATTTTAAGCCCAGTCTGAGAGGCAATTTGTTCCAAAACCTTATGATTGACGATATGTTTGGACTTCGCACCATCCAAATCTACCAAATGTAAATAGCGGATTCCGCTTGCTTCAAATTCCTTCGCAACTTCTAAGGGGTTTTCATTGTAGATTTTCTTGGTATCGTAGTCGCCTTTAGAAAGGCGAACACATTTACCGTCAATGATATCTATGGCTGGAATAATTCTCATTTTCTTATTGTAAATTTTGTTTATCAATGCCCATCCATAAAGGAGAATCTCCAATTTGTTTAAATCCAAAACGCGTATAAAAACTATGGGCGTCTTCGGTTTTTAAGGCTAGTGTTTTAAGGCTTTTTATAACATCATCCTTGAGCATATGTTCTACTAGTTTTTTGCCATATCCTTTTCTTTGAAATTTTTTAAAAATGATGATATCCATAAAATACCCAAAATAGATATAATCCGTAACCACTCTAGCAAAACCTATCTGCTCCTTTTCTAGGGTATATATTCCAAAACAATAGGAATTTGATATCGTCTTTTCAACATCTTCAACGGTTCTACCATCACTCCAATATTCATCCCCAATGAAATGTTTTATGGCGTTTACATTCAATAAATTTTTATCGTTTGAGATGAAAAAATTTTCCATTACAATTTTAAAAAATTAGTTAAGATATTTTCACCAACTGTGCTACTCTTTTCTGGGTGAAACTGAGTGCCATAAAAATTATCTTTTTGTAGCGCAGCACTATACCTTAAGCCGTACTCACATTCGGCAATAGTCTCTGCACAAACTGGCGCATAGAAACTATGTACCAAATAAATATGCTCCTTTTCATTAATCCCTTTAAACAAATGAGATTTCAGATCAGTTATTTGATTCCAGCCTATTTGTGGTACTTTTAAATTAGTACCAAACTTAACCACATGTACATCAAAAATACCTAGTCCACTTGTATCCCCTTCTTCAGATGCGTTGCACATCAATTGCATTCCCAAACAAATACCTAAAACAGGTTGTTTTAATTCGGGAATAATTTTATCTAAACCGCTATCCCTAAGCTTTTTCATAGCACTACTCGCCTCTCCAACACCCGGAAATATGACTTTATCTGCATTTCGTATTTCTTCTATATCATTAGTAAGAACAGCATCATACCCCAATCGTTTAATGGCGAACTTGATACTTTGGATGTTCCCAGCTCCATAATTTATGATTACTATTTTCATTTCTTAACTATTAACTATAGTGCAACGTTTAAAGTAAAGCTGGAAGGCTTAATACTTTATACCAATTACTTTTACTATCTAAAGCATCCCTTTGGTACTCGGTAATACCATCTTTTCTACATCTCTCTTTACCGACATCTTTATGGCTTTTGCAAAAGCTTTAAAAATAGCCTCTATTTTATGGTGTTCGTTTGTCCCTTCTGCTTTTATGTTCAAATTAGCTTTGGCTCCGTCCGTAAAGGATTTAAAAAAATGATGAAACATTTCTGTGGGCATGTCCCCTACTTTTTCTCGTTTAAAAATAGCCTCCCAAACCAACCAGTTCCTGCCACCAAAATCGATAGCTACTTGTGCCAAGCAATCATCCATAGGTAAACAAAAACCATAGCGCTCAATACCTAATTTGTTTCCCAAAGCGGTATGGAATACTTCCCCTAAGGCTATTCCCGTATCCTCAATCGTATGGTGCTCATCAACCTCCAAATCACCATCTACTTTAATCGTAAGGTCCATCTGACCATGCCGTGCTAATTGATCCAGCATATGGTCAAAAAATGCGAGTCCTGTCTTTATATTGCTTTTACCTGTACCATCCAGATTAAGCTTAATATAGATGTCTGTTTCGTTCGTCTTCCTAGTTATTTCCGATGTCCGTTCTTTTAATTTTAAAAACTCGTAAATTTTTTCCCAATCGCTACTTTCTAAGGCAATAGTATCGTTCAGTGCATCCCTTTTAACTGTGATTTCCCCAGTTCCTAAATTGGTATCATCATTAATGAATATTCCTTTCGCTCCTAGATTTTTAGCAAGTTCTATATCGGTTAATCGGTCACCGATTACGAAGGAATTTTCAAGGTCATAATCATCTGAAAAATAAGCAGTCAACAAACCTGTCCCAGGTTTTCTAGTGTTGGCATTCTCCTGAGGGAAAGTTCTATCAAGAAATACCTTATCGAAGACAACACCTTCGTGTTCAAAGGACTTTAGAATGAAATTATGCACAGGCCAAAAGGTGTCCTCTGGAAAAACATCAGTTCCCAAACCATCCTGATTGGTAATCATAACCAACTCGTAATCCAGCTCCTTGGCAATCTTTCCTAAAAACGTAAATGCTTTTGGGTAAAACACCATTTTTTCAAAGGCGTCTATCTGTTCATCAACAGTTTCCTTTATAATAGTTCCGTCACGGTCAATAAAAAGAACACGTTTCTTCCCAATCGAGGCACTTTTCTGGATATTATCTTCACTCATGTTACTGAATTTAAGGCAGCGATTAATAGTTTATTTTCTTCGGATGTTCCAACGGTAAAACGTAAGGTGTTCTCACATAAAGCTTGTGTAGTACGATTACGAACTACAATTCCTTCCGCTACCAATTGTTCATAACGATGGGTAGCATTATCCACTTTTACTAAAATAAAATTAGTATCTGAAGGATATATTTTTGAAATAAAAGAAACTTCTTCCAAAGCATCTTGCAGCGTTTGACGTTCGCTTAAAATATGGGAGACTTCCTCCTGCACAGTTTGTTGATTGAAAACACGTTCCATGGCACGTTGCTGCGTTAGTTCATTTACATTGTAAGGTGGTTTTATCTTGTTTAAAACAGCTATAATTTGTTCTGAAGCACAGCAGATACCTAATCGAATTCCAGCCATTCCATAAGCCTTAGATAAGGTCTGAGTCACCACTAAATTTGAATATTTAGATAATTTAGAGACCCAGCTTTCCTGAGAGGAAAAATCAATATATGCCTCGTCAATTATCACCAAACCACTAAAACTATTTAAGAGGTATTCTATTTTTTCGGCGGCTATAGTATTGCCTGTAGGGTTATTAGGAGAACAGATAAATAACAGTTTTGAATTAGCATCCACTGCGTTTTGTATCCCTTCTAAATCTGGTTGAAAATTAGTTTTCAATACTACTACTCTATTCTCAATATGATTAATTCCAGACAATACTTGATACATGCCGTAAGTAGGTGGTAATGTGATAATATTATCTAATGCTGGTTCACAGAATGCCCTGAACAACAAATCTAATACTTCATCACTACCGTTTCCTAAAAGAATGTTCCCTTCTGTTATTCCTTTCTGCTTCGCTAAAAGGGCTTTTAGGTTTCTTTGTTTGGGGTCTGGGTATCTATTGACACCATTCTCGAACGGATTCTCATTGGCATCCAAAAATACCATTTTGGAGCCATCGGAAACATACTCATCACGTGCAGAGGAATACGGTTTAAGTCCTTTTACGTTATCGCGGATTAGATTATTTAGATTGAAACTCATTCGTATATTATATAGGTCTTGACTGTCCTCGACCGGGTAGCTATTATTCTTTAAGACTATTTAAACGTAGGGTTACCGCATTTTTATGAGCCTGTAAGCCTTCTGCGTCTGCCATAAGCTCTATGGCTTTCCCAATACCTTTTATTCCCTCTTTTGTGATTTTCTGAAAGGTCATACTCTTCATAAAACTATCCAAGTTAACACCACTATATTGCTTCGCATACCCATTAGTTGGCAGGGTATGATTGGTTCCAGAGGCATAATCACCTGCACTTTCTGGTGTATAATTACCGATAAAGACAGAGCCTGCATTTAAGGTGTTTTCCAAATAAAAATCCTCGTTAGCCACACATACAATATAATGCTCAGGACCGTATTCGTTTATCAAATCTATAGCGGTTTGATCATCCTTCACAAAAATTAGCTTACTGTTTTCTATTGCTTTTTCGGCAATTGCTTTTCTAGGCAGCGCTGCCAATTGGATCAGCACCTCTTGCTCCACAGCTTCAATAAGCGCTTTAGATACAGAAACAAGGATTACTTGACTATCTACACCATGCTCAGCCTGACTAAGTAAATCAGAGGCTACAAAAGCTGCATCTGCCGTGTCATCTGCGACAACCAAAAGTTCACTAGGTCCGGCAGGCATATCTATAGAAACACCATATTTAGTAGCAATCTGTTTGGCCACTGTAACGAACTGGTTCCCAGGACCAAAAATTTTGTAAACTTGTGGGATACTCTCCGTTCCAAATGTCATCCCTGCTATGGCTTGAATCCCACCAACCTTAACTATTTTAGAAACGCCACATAAATCTGCCGTATATAAAATTGCAGGATGTAATTTCCCTTCAGAATTAGGTGGCGAACAGAGCACAATTTCAGTACAGCCCGCAATGGTAGCTGGTACAGCCAACATAAGAATCGTGGAAAACAATGGTGCCGTTCCCCCAGGAATATAAAGACCTACTTTTTGTATTGGACGTTTTTCTTGCCAGCATCTAACTCCATTCGTTGTTTCTACTTCTACTTTACCCGTTATCTGTGCCTTGTGGAATATTTCGATATTTGACTTTGCTAATTGGATGGCTTGCTTCAATTCTTCTGAAACTAAACCATTTGCTTCCTGAATCTCTGCATTGGCTACCACTAAATTATCCAAAGAAACGGCATCAAATTGTTGTGTATACTTTTTTAGGATGCTATCACCATCTGCCGCAACTTCCTTAAAAATCTTATTTACTAAACCTTCAATATCTGCCAGCGATTGTGTTGGACGTTTTAATACAACTGCCCAATCTTCTCTTTTTGGATTATATATTTTGTTCATTTTCTTTTTGTTTGCTGACTGACCGTTTTGCTATTGGTTTTTATGGAAATCACCTACTTTCAGATGGTCAACTTCAATGTTGTAATTCGCGATGCTTTGAAAATTACTTGGTATTGCATACTCAATACCAGGTAACTATAGTACCATCTTTTCAATTGGGCAGACCAAAATACCTTCAGCACCTGCTAGCTTTAATTCATCGATTACCTCCCAAAAAGTATGCTTGTTAATTACCGTATGCACAGAACTCCATCCTTTGTCAGCCAATGGTAATACTGTAGGACTGCGCATTCCTGGCAGAAGTGCTAAAATCTCATCAAGCTTATCGTTTGGTGCATTTAGTAATACATACTTTGACTGTCGCGCTTTTAAAACTGACTGTATCCTAAATTGCAGCTTGCTTAGTAAGGCTTTTCGTTCTTCAGATATGGTTGGTGAAACCGCCAAAACAGCTTCACTTTTAAGCATTACTTCTACTTCTTTTAAATTATTCTTAAAAAGCGTACTTCCACTGGAAACTATATCACAAATACCGTCCGCCAGACCAATATTAGGGGCAATTTCTACAGAACCGCTAATAATATGCAAGTCTACTTCTACGCCCTTTTCAGCTAAATAGTTCTTTACCGTATTAGGATATGAAGTGGCGATACGTTTTCCTTCAAAATCTTTAACAGAATTGTATTTGAAGGACTTTGGAACAGCCAAGGATACTTTACACCTAGAAAAACCAAGTTTTTCTGCAATGGTAATATCATCCCCTTTTTCAATAAGCACGTTTTCGCCTATAATGGCAATATCTACGACGCCATCTCTAAGGTATTGTGGAATATCACCATTACGCAAATAAAACACTTCCATGGGGAAGTTTCTACTGGATGCTTTTAATTGGTCTTTACCATTATCTATAGAGATTCCACAGTCTTTTAGGAGTTGAAGGGAATCTTGATTCAACCTTCCTGATTTCTGAATAGCAATTCTAATTTTTGTCATTTGTCTTTATTGATGTTGAACAACCAAAACAGGTTAAAAAACAAAACCCGTTTGATTGCTCAAACGGGTTTTTAAATATGTTGTACTACTA
>CAZDOW010000100.1:0-12263 GCA_964507115.1 uncultured Maribacter sp. | reverse complement strand
GCTTGTCCTGAACCACCAATCGTATACGCTGGGCTTAGACTTAATTGAACGCTAAGGTTTTCCGTAGGCTCAATACTAGAATCATCCAAAATACCAACATTAATAAAAGCTTGACCACCTAAAAAATTATAATTAACAGTTACCTGGCCTGTAAGCACGGTATAATCGATACTGGCAGTAGCGGTACTTGAACCTAAGACAATGTAATCTACAACAACAGAACCGGTTCCAAATAAAGCATCAACGGTTACTTCAAAACTACCAGGCGTCGCACTTCCTTCTGCACCATTTGCGTTACCCACAATCCTTGCTGTCTGAGCCATTGATGCCAAACTCCCAAAAAAAAGAACCATCAGAAAAATTGACCTCAACGAAAGTCCAATATCCAATGTTCTAAAAAATCCTAAAAATTCACTTGATTTCATAGGTGTTTTCTTAATTAATTCCAATTTTTAAAGTGAGTTGAGCATTATAAAAATGAGGGTCAATATTACTAAAAAAAACACCTAAACCATTACATATCAGGTTAAAAAGCAGTATCTAGGTTGAAATGCAAGATTTAGGGGGAAACGTATTATTCAAGTGTGGGAGATTGTGTTTGTATGGTAGGTTCTATTTTTCGAACCAATCCCTGTAAAACCTTCCCTGGGCCTATTTCTGTAAACGAAGATGCTCCATCCGCTACCATATTCCGTACGCTCTGCATCCACTTAACTGGCGCAGTAAGTTGCAATATTAAATTATTTTTGATTTCGGTTGCATCAGTTACTGGTTTGGTACTCACATTTTGATAAATAGGACACCTAGGTGTCCCAAACGTAGTAGCTTTAATTGCTGCAGCTAGTTCCTCTCGTGCAGGCTCCATCAATACGGAATGAAATGCACCACCAACAGGCAGTACCAAAGCTCTTTTGGCTCCTGCTTCTTTCATTTTTTCACAAGCTAAATTAATCGCCTCCACTTCTCCTGAGATAACCAATTGTCCTGGACAATTATAATTAGCAGCGACCACTATGCCAGGCGTATCAATACAAACTTGTTCCACAACCCCATACTCCAAGCCTAAAACGGCAGCCATGGCGCCGGGCTGAACTTCACAAGCCTTTTGCATGGCCAATGCTCTTTGAGACACCAATTTTAATCCATCTTCAAAAGATAATACCCCATTCGCGACCAAAGCAGAGAACTCACCCAAGGAGTGCCCTGCAACCATATCTGGTTTAAAGGAATCCCCCATAACTTTACTCAAAATTACAGAATGCAAAAAGACAGCCGGTTGGGTCACTTTAGTTTGCTTTAAGTCTTCTGCCGTTCCGTTAAACATAATATCAGTGATGGGAAAACCTAAAATACCATTAGCTTGATTAAATAGCTCCTTGGCAATTGGATAATTCTCATAGAGATCTTTACCCATTCCAACAAACTGAGCTCCTTGACCGGGAAAAATATATGCGTTCATGCTTTCTAATTTTGTGGGGCAAAAATAAGCATATAATATTGATGTCCAACTTTGGATAAAAACCTAATTTATTGTTACGACAGAAGTGACATTATTACGACGATATCCTATTTAACCTCATCCTTAAACCAACCCGAATACATAATATAAGCTTCTGCGATGCGGTTGATTTCTCCAAAAGATAACTCCGGACTTATATCCTTTATCTTTTTTGCAGGCATTCCAGCAAAAATACTCCCCGCCGGCACATGAGTGCCTTTGGTTAACACGGCGCCGGCTGCAATGATACTGTTGCTTTCTACAACACAGTCGTCCATAAGTATACTACCCATACCTATAAGGACATTATCCTTTACGGTACATCCATGGACAATAGCATTGTGGCCAATGGACACATTATTACCAATAACGGTAGGTGATTTTTTATAGGTGCAATGGATTACTGCGCCATCTTGAACGTTTACCTTATCTCCCATTTTTATATAGTGGACATCGCCGCGTAACACCGCATTAAACCATACACTACATTGATTTCCCATGCTCACCTCACCAACAATGGTGGCGTTTTCGGCAATAAAACAATCTTCACCTATTATGGGCGATTTACCCCGTACTGTTTTTATCATACTACGTACTTTTATTTATCAACATTAGAATTACACAAACTACTACTAATTATAAACTCAAAATCAAGTATAGTAATTTTATCAATCATAAAAAGACAAAAATTCCTTCTTTTTAGAAGCGGAGACCAATAATTCCTTTCCACTAGAAATTACAACACTGCCACCCTTACCCTTTCTATATTTAACTACTTCATTTACGTTTACCAAATAAGACTTATGAATACGAGCAAAAGGAAAATCCGACAAGGCATCCTCAAAATATTTCAAAGTCTTACTTACTACTATTTTTTTGTTTTCCAGAAATATCTCTGTATAGTTATCGTCCGCCTTACAATACAATATATCGGATACGTTCAATACTTGAAATCCATCTTGTTGCGGTAGGGTCAGCTTTCCTTCAATACTTTTTGTCTTTGTATTTAAAACACCTTCCTGTATGCTTGCTTCTTTTTCCTTTACCTCCCAAACATACTCCACAGCCTTAATCAACTCATCTATATTAATAGGTTTCATTAAATAATATGCTGCATGCTCATTAATGGCGTCTTTTGCATAGTGATCATAGGCCGTAACGAAAACGGTTTCAAACGTTCTGTCTGGAACTTGCTCCAGAAGATCAAAAGCATTCCCAAAGGGCATTTCCACGTCCAAAAACACCAAGTCCAGGTTATTATTTTTAATCAGCTCCAACCCTTCTTGGATAGAAGCAGCCTCCCCTACGAGATTTACTTTAGGGCAATATTTTTTTAGGTAATTCCTTAGGATTTCGCGACTATTGGACTCATCCTCTACTAGTATAGCATTTAAAGTCATACATCTTTTTTTAAGGTAAAAACTACTTTGGTACCCGTTCCTTCTTGGGTTAGGTTAGAGATGTCTATACCTACTTTGTTCTTATGCATATCATTCAGTATAGCCACTCGTTGTTTTATATTCCCCATACCTTTTGATTGTTGTTTTTTCTGATGCTGGGTTTTTAGTTCTGCGGACCTTTTTCTTCCAATTCCGTCATCGGAAACACAGATTTCTAAAGTATCATCTCCTTTTGCGCGAACATTGACTTCCAATAAACCTTTTTCTTCTTTGTACCGGAGTCCGTGCCAAATTGCATTTTCTATATAAGGCTGGAGCAACATGGGCGGAATCTGAAAACTAGGAATATCTAAGTTTTCATCTATGTTGATACGATAATCAAACTTATCAGGGAAACGGGAATGTTCCAGTTTTATATACAATTCCAACAAGTTCAACTCTTTGGAAAGCGGAATATAATCTTCTTCCGAGTTTTCCAGCACCGACCGCATCAGGGTAGAGAAATCGCTTAAATACCTATTTGCACTGCGCTCATCACTTTTTGCGATAAAATTATTTACCGAATTAAGAGCATTAAAAATAAAGTGTGGGTTCATCTGGGACCGTAAGGATTTCAAGGCCAAAAGATTATTCGCCAACTTTTGCTGCTGATTGCTCCTATAAAAGAAAAACGCTGCCAATGCAGTGAGTATCAAACCAAAAATCAAAGAATAAATGACCCATCGTTGGTTTTTATAGCTTTCTTCTGAAAGCTCTTTTTGGGTTAATGCTAAAACATATTTACTTTGGGAGAGTTCCCGTTCCTGTTCCAAACCGGTAATTCTGTTTTGGGTAGATGCAATTTCCTTATTAAAACGAGCCGCCCTAGAAATTTCTTGCTCCTTCCTAACATATAATGTATCTACAAGTGCTACATAATCTTGATATGTTTCCAAGGCCTTATTAAAATCTCCCTTAAATTCATAGACTTCCGAAAGTTTTCTAGTAGCATCCTTTTGCACCACAAGGTCATCTTCGGAATTGGCCTCCACAATACTTCTTTCTAAAAATGGAATAGCCTCGTTATACTTATCCTGTGATATATAGGCATTAGCAATCTTATAATTGATGCGCTGCGTAGTTATAGTATCTCCTAAGTCAGAAAATCCATCCCTTTTTTTAGGGGTATTCAATTTTTTCAAAGTGGCCAGACTATTCTTTCGCAAAGCGATTTCTTCTGTATACTGGCTTTTCTTATTATAAAAATCAGCTACCTTTTCCTTTTCCTGTAAGGCTCTTTTTGGCGCTAATTTACTAGCAAGCTCCAAGGAACTACCATAGTAGGCCTCAGCTTCAATTAGTTGGTTCCCCTGAGCGTAGGCATCCGCTATTTTTGAGGTTAAATCCGTAACCTTTGGGCTTATTTGGTTTTTGGTTGCCACTTTTAACCCCTCGTTATAGAATGCAACTGCTGAAGCAATATCATTACCTCCCTTTTTAGCATCTCCAAGTATCTCGTACATGGTAACCCTCTGATAAGGCAAGACAATTTTGAGTTCTCTTAATGGTGCCATAACCAATTCTGCCTTTTGAAATTGCTTGGTTATAATATGTGTTTTACCCAGTACTAAAGCAGTTTCTATAGTTTTGTTAGCTTCTAAGGCATCTTCAAAATTATCTATAGCTAAATCGTACTGCTTATGATAAAGATATATATCGCCCAGTGTAGTCAATGATTTTGCCAACTCCTTTTTGTTTCCTATTTTTCCTAATTGGGCTATGGATTGGGCAACAAAATTTATACTCTTGGCAATATCACTCTTCTTATAAGTAACCGCAGAATCTAAGTATGCCTGATGTAAAGACATCGATGTTCTGGACATAGCGGCGGTAGAACTTCTCCGCTCATTTAGGGTATTAGTTTCAATCTGAACAAAAATATCTTCCTTGGATTTAATAAGCAAATTTACCGTTTCAAATCTCGGATCGGCTATAATGAGTCGCTCCCCTAACCCAGTTATAATTTCAAAAATTCCTAAGGCATTTGTAAGGGTTTGTTCCCCAGAAGATGTAGATACCAAAACCCCTGAAATAGGTGTTGCTGTAGCTTTCATTTGTACGGTCCCTTTTATTTCAAATTGACCAGCACCCGAAGGATTATTCTGGGAAATGCCCATAAAACTTCCTGCAAAAAACACCATCGTTATGTAAAAAATATACTTTTTCATTGTGGCTAATTACTGTAAACTTAGCAGATCCTTACGGTACAAAAAAATACAAAAAAGCCAAATAAGAGAAGCTAAAAGCACAAATTACACCTTTTACAAACCTATCTAGGGCTTTCACTCATCCAAAGGGTCGGTTTACTCAATACTATTATTTTAGGAAATAGTTTGCGCTTAGTTTTACCCTTATAATCATAAAAGAAATTAAAATGAAAATTCAGAAAAAAATAATTACTGCGGGGCTATTAACATTATCCTTAACCTTTGGGTATAGTTGTGAACTTAAACCAAAATCAGAAAAAAAGGAAGTACTTGCCCAAGCGTTTGTATCCCAGGAACATTCCAAAAATAACACCGTTAAAATAGCCTTGCTTTTGGACACTAGCAACAGTATGGATGGGCTAATAAATCAAGCAAAATCCCAACTTTGGGATATAGTAAACGAATTTACACACGCAAAGTGCGGTAACGATAGTAGGCCGGAACTACAAATCGCTATTTACCAATATGGAAATGACGGACTTTCATCGCGTGAAGGATACATTCAACAGGTACTTAATTTTAGTAATGATTTAGATGAAATATCAGAAAAATTATTTTCGTTACGTACAAATGGTGGAGAGGAATATTGCGGTGAGGTTATTCAAACTTCATTAAAACAACTGGAATGGGGAAAAAATCCTGATAATCTAAAAATAATCTTTATTGCGGGCAACGAGCCTTTTACTCAGGGAAAATTAAACTATAAGGACGCGGTGACCAATGCTAAGGAAAAAGACATAGTCGTAAATACTATTTTTTGTGGTAATTACGAACAAGGTGTCCAAACCGATTGGAAAAAGGGGGCACTACTAACCGGAGGAGAATACATGGCCATAGACCATAACCAGGAAGTAGTCCATATAAATACGCCTTATGATAACATAATCATACAACTGAATTCAAAATTAAACAAAACATACATTTCATATGGTTCCCTTGGAACTACTAAAATGGCAATGCAATCCTTACAAGATGACAATGCTATGGAATTGGAAGAGGTGGTTGCAGTTAAAAGAGCCGTTAGTAAAAGTTCCCGACTTTACAATAATAAAAATTGGGATTTGGTAGATGCCTCTGCAGATACCAACTTTGACATAAGCAAAATAGAAAAGGACGAATTACCAGAAGTACTAAAGAATAAATCGGAAAAGGAGATAAAAAATTATATTGAATCGAAAAAGATAGAAAGAAAAAAAATCCAAAAAGAAATTCAAAATCTAAATACGAAGCGGGAAGCTTTTATTGCGAATACTAAAAAAGAGGGGGATACTGGAGAACTAGAAAGCGTAATGCTAAGAGCCATTAAAAAACAGGCCAAAGTCAAAAATTATAGTTGGGAATAAAAGTTGAATCATACCCAAGGCCTTTTCTTAAAATAGGAAAGGTCTTTCTTATTGGGCAGCGGGGCAGTAACAATCGTACTTGCGTTCTTTTTGGCCAAAATCATACCCCAGGGTAATTTGATGAAAGCCACCATTAGCAAAGCGGATATCACCCATTTGATAGGAATAATTATAGGACACCATAAAGTTCTTGACGTTAGCACCCACTATTGGAGTTATCAATTGAAGACGCTGCTCTCCAAAACCGGTTGCGGTTTGAAATTGGGCACCATCAAAACTTCTTCTGTAGGACAATCCACCCCAGATCCTACCAAAGTCCACATCCTTATAGACCTTAGCATTTAAATCAACAGTCTTTTCTTTTGTAAAATCTGTTAACTGAAAAAGAATGGAGGGTTCCACTTGCCATTCGCTTCTACCAAAAAGATAACCAACAGAAACAAGATACCTTCTAATATTATCGATAACTAGCTGGTTTGGGTCGTCTGCTCTATCCCTATAATACACATTTCTTTTACTACCAAGAGCATTAATTACAGCAAAATGGGTGTAAAATTCTTGAAAATTGTAAGACATACCAAAATCCACATTGTAATAGGAAGCACTTAATTTTATTCCTGCTACAGATGGGTCGGGTATTATCGACCTGAATTCTGTTTCATCCAAACTACTTTGTAAAATAGTACCGCTTAATCCAAAAGACAACTGATTTAAAACCCTAACATCGTCGCCCCCGCCCATTCTTAAGTGGTGCGCATAGGTAAGTTTCATTCCTGTCTGGGAGTGGTAACCGTTGGCATCATTGAACACTATGGCACCAATACCGCTAGGACCATCTCCTAGCCTAAAATGTGCATTAATCGTTTGAAGGCTAGGTGCATCATCTACATCAAACCACTGTTTTCTTGCTGTAGCGCGTATCTTACCTCCTTGCCCTATACCGGCCATAGAAGGGTATACCAAGTAGTAATTATCTGATAGATAATCAAAATATACTGGGATTCCCTCTTGAGCTATAGACTTGAGTCCAAAAACTAAGAAAGAAACTACTATTATCAATTTATATCTCATCTAGAAAAATAAGGGCTTTGCTTCGAAACCAGTCGAATATAATGTATAACGCCATAACCATAACAATATTATGTAGGCTTTAACTTAGATTTCCTTTGTATTTTTGTACAAAATATTATTCATATAAAACGAGTCAAACTAATATTGGAAACACTCCAAAAGATGTCAGACAAATTATATCCGAGTAAAAAAAAGTAACAGATGAAAGAGTATTCTATAACCGTATCGGGAACCAAGAATCCCACTATAATTAAATTTGAGGCCAATCATATTTTAGCGCATCGCAAAAATTATGAATTTAAGAATATTGATGACGCCAAGAACTCGCCTTTAGCGCAACAATTGTTTCATTTACCCTTTGTAAAAACCGTTTATATTTCAGGAAATTTCATCGGCTTGGAACGGTTTGATATTGTACAATGGGAAGATGTAAAAGATGAAGTTGCCCAACAACTGGTAGAGTATTTGAATGCAGGTGAACCTGTAGTAATCGAAGAAGATAACGGCAAACCAATACCCGTTACTGTATATGCGGAGGTTACCCCTAACCCATCTACCATGAAATTCGTAGCCAGTAAGAAAATTGTTGCGGCAGCCTTCGAATTTAAAAATATAGATGAAGCAAGGGCATCTCCAATGGCAATGGACTTGTTCCAATTTCCATTTGTAAAACAGGTTTTTATGGATGACAATTACGTATCCGTATCCAAATTCGAAGTAGCGGAATGGGAAGATATTACCATTGAACTAAGAGAATTGATTCGAAATTTTATAGCAGACGGAAAAGAAATAGTTTCTGATCAGGCAGAATCTGTGAATGCAGTTGAGCCTCAAAGCAGCAAAACCGAGGAACAAGCTTTAGATTTAGACGATACCTCCTTAGAAATTATTGATATCCTGGAAGAGTACGTTAAACCCGCAGTTGCTAGTGATGGCGGCAATATACTTTTTAAGTCCTATGAACCAGATACTAAGAGGGTAAATGTAGTCTTGCAGGGAGCTTGTAGTGGTTGTCCTTCCTCTACCTTTACCTTGAAAAATGGCATAGAAACTATGCTTAAAAATATGATGGGCGAAAAAGTTAACGAAGTAGTTGCGATAAATGGATAATTGCTAGAAAAGCTGAGACTTGATGCTATTTTTTTTGTAATTTGTAGGAAACACTAAATAACATTAATTATGGCAGTTTTAAAAGTAATAGAAGTTTTAGCTAATTCCAACGAGAGCTGGGAAGAAGCAACAAAAAATGCAGTAGCGCATGCATCAAAATCAGTTAAGAACATACGTTCTGTTTATCTGAACGAACAAAGTGCTACGGTTGAAAATGGTGAAATGGTAGATTATCGTGTTAACGTAAAGATTACCTTTGAAGTAAAGTAACTAAGATTCACTTAATATTTAATAGCGCCTTTTTGGCGCTATTTTTTTTAGTAAAAATAACCGTTTTAATACCGATTCTTTATGGCTGAAAAATTTACAAATTCACTCGTTAAGGAAACAAGCCCCTATTTATTACAGCATGCTCATAATCCGGTAAATTGGAACCCTTGGCATAAAGAAGTATTAGAACATGCAAGGGCGGAAAACAAGTTATTACTTATTAGTATAGGCTATGCGGCTTGCCACTGGTGCCATGTTATGGAGCATGAGTGTTTTGAAGATGAAGCGGTTGCTAAGAGTATGAATACACATTTTGTGAATATCAAGATAGATAGAGAAGAACGTCCGGATATTGATCAAATTTATATGGATGCCTTGCAAATGATGACGGGCAGTGGTGGCTGGCCCTTAAATATTATTGCCCTACCCGATGGTAGCCCATTTTGGGGTGCTACTTATGTAAAAAAACAGGATTGGGTAACGGTTTTGAACCAATTACAAGAACTATATACCTCTGACCCAAAGAAAATAATAGGATATGCAGAAAATTTATCCGAAGGATTAAAAGAAATAAATAAAATAAGCATAGGTACCCCATCTGTATTACTATCGCCAAAAGAGTTAGCGGAGATGGTGCAAAATTGGTCCAAGTATTTTGATGCTTTTTTAGGCGGCTACAAAAACGCCCCTAAATTTATGATGCCCGTTAACCTCAATTTTCTGCTTCAATATTGTCATCTACAAAAAAATAAACAAATAACAGATTATGTAAATACCACGCTTACGCGTATGGCATGGGGAGGTATTTACGACCATCTTGGTGGCGGATTTTCACGGTATGCGGTTGACACCAAATGGCATGTGCCACATTTTGAAAAAATGCTTTATGACAACGGCCAGTTAATTAGCCTATATGCCAAAGCCTACGCCAAAACCAATAATCCACTTTACAAACAAATAGTGACTGAAACCATCCAATTTATTGAAGAAGAACTTTTGGATGAAAATAATGGATTTTATTCTTCTTTGGATGCGGATAGTTTGAACAGTTTCGGAGCGCTAGAGGAAGGTGCTTATTATGTTTGGAAAGAAAAGGACTTAGAAAACTTACTAGGTAATCAATATCCAGTATTCAAAGACTATTACAGTATTAATTCCTATGGGTTCTGGGAACACAATAATTATGTATTGATACGGGATAGCACAAAGCTAGAAATTGCAGAGAAACACCACCTTACAGCAACTGAACTAGATACTTCCATATCTAATTGTAAAGCTATCCTGAAAAAAGAAAGAAATACTAGGAACAAACCAAGATTGGACAACAAAATACTGACCTCTTGGAATGGGATGATGTTAAAGGGTCTTACGGATGCTTATAGGTATTTGGGAGATAAACGATACCTTGTATTGGCCTTGAACAATGCGAATTTTATTGTAAAAAATCTTTTAAAGAAGGATGGAAGACTTATTCATACCTATAGTAAAGGAACAGATTCTATAAACGGATTTCTGGAGGACTATGCAGCTATTATAGATGGTTTTATTGGATTGTATGAAGTGACGTTCGATATGTTTTGGTTAATTAAGGCAGAAGTACTTACGAAGTATGTGTACACTTATTTTCTAGATAAGGCCACAAATCTGTTTTTCTTTACCTCAAAAGAAGATACGGTACTGGTACGAAGAACCCTGGAAGTATCGGACAACGTTGTTCCTGCGTCCAACTCCATTATGGCTATAAATCTCTTTAAATTATCCAAGTTTGGCTTGAAACCCAGCTATGCTGAACATAGTTTTAAAATGTTACAAGGTATGGAGCCTACTATAAAAGCACATCCGGAAAATCATGCCAACTGGATGTCGTTGCTATTAATGCACCAAAAACCGTTCTATGAAATCGCCATCTTAGGCGAAGACTATTTACAGAAAAGAAAAGAAATATGTACTACATACCTTCCCAATAGCATTGTTTGCGGCAGCGAAAAAGAGGGAAACCTTTCTTTGTTAAAAAACCGGTATAAGGAAAAAGCAACCCAATTTTTTGTGTGTGAAAAAGGTGCTTGTAAGCTACCTTTGACACAAACGGAAGATGTATTGACGCTTTTGGACCAATAGCGAGAACGTTTACAATAGTATAAAACAAATTTATTATCTTTCCCTCTTAAATTATTTTGGTTACCAACATCATTAAACTTTTAAAAATACATGGAAGATTTTACCAATTACGAACAACACGTAGACAACTTTATAAAATGGTTCTGGGGTGCCTTACCCAACCTTGTTATGGCCATGGTATTATTGGTTGTAGGCACCTACCTTATTCGTTTTATCAATAGATTGATGCGGAAGTTCTTTAAAGCGAAAGACTACGACCCATCTTTGGAGACTTTTATACAAAGTTTAATTTCGATAGGTCTTAAAATTATCCTTTTTGTAATCGTTATTACGCAGTTAGGCGTTCAATCATCTTCTCTAGTAGCCATTGTCGGTGCTGCGGGCCTAGCCGTTGGCCTAGCCTTGCAAGGTTCACTTTCTAATTTTGCAGGAGGTGTTCTTATTCTTTTATTCAAACCATTTAAAATTGGCGATTTTATCTCAGCCCAAGGGGTGGATGGTACTGTAAATGAAATATCAATTTTTACAACTAAAATTAAGACATTTGGAAATCAAATGGCCATCATTCCCAATGGTCAACTTTCCAACAACAATATCATAAACTATAACTGCGAAGATACAAGGAGAGACAAAATTGATATTGGAATAGGTTATGGTTCAAATATTAAAAATGCCAAAGACATTTTGCTAGATATCTGCGGGCAATGTAAAGATATTCTAAACGAACCTGCACCTGAAGTATATGTGGGTGCCTTAGGGGATAGTTCAGTAAACCTTACCCTTCGCTTCTGGGCCAATAACGATGTGTTCTGGGCTGCTCATTTTCATGTTATGGAAGAAATTAAAAACAAATTCGATGCAGAAGGAATAGAAATACCTTTCCCACAACGTGTCATCCACAAAGCGCAATAACTATAGTAAACCAAACTTATAAACTCTCGGATAGAACATTCGGGAGTTTTTATTTTTTCTTTGTCTGTACCATAAAATCCTTCAGGTAATAGGGTTCAAAATAGGCTACATTTTCAAAATCTCTTTCCTCGTATTTTTTAAAAGACAAAACAGCCATTTCCTTTGATGACGGAATGCAATCGGTTGTAAAGGAAAGATTTTCGTGTATAAGCACTCCTTTAATTTTTTCCGCACCGCTACCTATTAGATGGACCCTTTTGTTTTGGTAATACTCCTGAAACGAACTTTCATCAAT
>CAZDOW010000099.1:0-12288 GCA_964507115.1 uncultured Maribacter sp. | reverse complement strand
CAATATTGTCAATGTGATCTATGGGGTAGCTGACTCGCGTATTCTGAGTAATAGAACCATCCATATAATCAACTTGTTTGGAACCTTCCTTAAAAACAATATTTTCCAAAAGTGCCCCAGGTCGAATAGCACGGTAAATATCAGGTTCCTTATCTTCGGTAAGGTCAATGACCTTAGCATAGCATCCACCTTCGAAGTTGAATATTACGTTATCAGCTGTCCAGCCGTGCTCGTCATCACCAATCAATTTTCGTTCGGGATCTGCAGAAAGGGTAGTTTTTCCCGTTCCAGAAAGCCCAAAGAATATAGCCGTATCGCCTTCCTCACCTACATTGGCGGAACAGTGCATCGGTAATACATTTTTTTCAATCGGAAGAATCAGGTTCAAGGCAGAAAAGATACCCTTCTTCATTTCCCCAGTGTATGCAGAACCAGCAACCAATGCTATCTTTCGTGTAAAATCGAGAATCGAAAAATTACCGCTTCTTATGCCATAAGATTCTGGGTTTTTCGCTTCGTATCCAGGAGCACAAAGGACCAACCAATCCTCTTCAAAATTTTCAATTTCATTATCGTTCAAGCCAATGAACATATTTTTAACAAAAAAGTTAGACCAAGGATATTCGGTAATCGTACGCACATTCATCCGATATTCTGGATACGCGCACACATAAGCGTCCCTCACATAAAGCTCTTTACCGGACATATAGGCCGCGACTTCATCATAAAGTTTTTTAAAATTGTCTGAGTCAAGTGGTTTGTTAATTCGTCCCCACCAGACCTTGTCCTTAGTGTAATCGTCCTTTACCAAAAATCGATCCTTTGGCGATCTTCCGGTAAATTTCCCGGTATTAACACAAAGTGTTCCGTTTTCGGTTTCAGTGCCCATCCCTTTTTCTACTACTATTTTTTGAAGGGTTTCTCCATCTAGGTTCCAATGCGCAGTGACATTTTCTAATCCATAATTGTTGAGATTAGCATTTTTAGGTGTTTTCGATATCATTTTCATACACTATAAATTTTTGTTGTTATTACTCATTTAAAAAGGCCATATAAGGGGTACCAATAGCATGGTGACGATAAAAAATAAAAATAAAAGAGGTCCACCTACTTTTACATAATCCATAAATTGATAACCTCCAGACCCCATAACCATTGCATTCGTGGTGGTGCCTACGGGCGTCAAAAAAGCGGTGGAGGCACTGACGGCAACAACAACCATAAAAGGCATTGGCGAAACGCCCATGGAAGTGGCCGCCATAAAGGCAATTGGAGCCATTAAGACTGCAGTTGCGGAGTTGTTTATGGTCTGGCTAAAGACGGTGGTAGTAAAGAATATACCTGCCAATAGCGCCACAGGGTGTATATTGCCCAAATATTCTACTAGCCCATTGGAAATCATTGTAGCGGTACCTGTTTTCTGCAAGGCTATGCCCATAGGAATCATGGCGGCTATCATAACGACACTTGTCCAACTGATGCCCTTGTAGGCTTTTGAAATGGGAACACAATTAGTAAGCATCATGATGCCAGCACAGATAAGGGCAGCAATGGCACCAGGAAGAATTTCCAGCACCAAAAATAAAATCATCAAAACCAGTGTTCCGAGCGCGATGTAGGATTTCGTGGTCAAGATGTCCACATCTTTTACCATAGCTTCAGGACTTCCGGAAATGACGAGATTTTCATAGACGTTCTGTAGTGCTTCTATGTTTTTCCAAGAACCCCGTATGACAAAGGCATCACCTGCTTTTATAGTAATATTTTTGTCGGATATGGGTTTTCCATTGCGAGATGCACCCAATAACTGAATACCTGATTTACCAAGATATTTACCCATTGGTAGTGTACGGCCCACAAAAAATGATGTTGGCGTAATGATCATTTCTACCATGCCTACCTCCTGGTTAATCAGCTCCTTCTTAAGTTCAGAGGGATTAAACACCTGGGGAATTAAGCCCAGACTAAATGCTAAAATTAATCTGTTTACATCTTCCGGCTTCCCTTTCACCGTAATGGTATCGTGATAACGCATTTCCGTTTCGGGCTCTGGAAGTTCAACAAAAGGAGCGGTACGTTTTAAAACGCTAGGGTGCCTCCGGCGTAAACGCATAATGGATACGTTATATTTTTTTTCAAACTCCCAATCTCCAATTTTGGTATTGATTAATTGAGACATGGAACGTAGATGTAAACGGTACATATTGTCGCCAATGCTATAATTCACTATCCATTTATGAACTTCCGAATCAATATTAACAGGCTGATCTTCGGTTTTATTGGCCGGTAATAATCTGTAGCCAACGTACCTAAAATATAAGATTGTAATTAGTAAGAGTGGAAGGCCAATCAGGCCAAACTCGAAAAAGGAGAAACTGTCCATACCTTTTTCGGTTAGTGTATTACTAACGATAATATTGGGAGGTGTACCGGTCAAAGTCAAAAGGCCGCCTGTATTTGAACCAAAAGCCACAGGCATTAAAAGTTTAGAGGGCAGGGTGCCTGCTTTCCAAGCTGCTGAAACGGTTACCGGAAGGAGTGCTGCTACAGTGCCCGTGTTGCTTACAAAACCAGAAAGCACGCCTGAACCCAAGGTTACAAGTACCAATAGTTTAGGAACACTCTTTCCAGCCCAAACAACAAATTTTTGACCTGCAAGTGCTGTCCAACCTGTCCTTGCAAGTCCTTCTCCAATTATAAAAAGAGCTGCAATCATCATCACGGTGGGATTGCTGAAACCACTTAAGGTTTCCGATAAATCTAGAATTCCCATCAGGTATAGGGCCAACATTGACATCAAGGCGACCACATCTGGTGGGAATTTTCCCCAAACAAAAAAAGTAATGGTAATAGTCAAAATAATTAAAAGTGTAACCATAAATTAAATGGTTTTATCAATTGCTAAGACAGGGATATTGGAATGTAAAGTTAACATTTGTGTAAGCTGTCCTTCAGACGATTCACCTTTTGTGGTGTGGTTTCTTGGAAGAATCGAAATCATATCAATTTCCTTTTCGGATACATAGGTCAAGATTCCTTCCACAATATCAGGATTCTTGATAAAAACGTGCTCCGAATAAAAATTTTCAAGATAATACTGTAAGGCATTCTCATTCTTTTCATCCACTTCCGAGTAGCCGTACGTTTCCGGCTTGTTCTCTATAGTGATGACGTGCACCTTAGCATTGAATTTACGTGAGACGTCTAGAAGCGTGTCCAAAACTTTGGTGTTTTCTATTTCCTCTTTGCCTAATACCAGGGCAATATTCTTTACTCTGAATTCCTCGTAACTAAAAGGCACAACTAAAACTGGACAGTCAGCCTCACCAACCAACTTTGAAGTATTGGTAGCATCATCATCCAAAACACCTTGATTACCGAATGTACCCATTAAAATAAGGTCGATATCTTTGGTTTTTTGAATGTTCATAAGGGTTTCTGTTAATGGACCACTTGCAGACACCCATTCTATTTTATGCTTAAGCGATGTTTGGTGTTTCTCTTCCGTAGATTTGAAAGCTTCCCTGAGTTTATCAAGATTTTGGTCTTCCGAAATATAGGCCAACAGGATTTTTAAGTTTTCGTCTCTACCTACATAATCGACTGCATAAGCAAGGGCACGTTTTGCTGTTTTAGAAAAATTGAATGGAACTAAAATCGTACGAGTTTTCTTCATGACCTATTCCTTTATTTGGTTGACATAGGACAAAAGTAAATGCCTGATTGGGTTAAAAATATGACAGTTGTCATATTTAGAGAAAAATAGGCTCACTATACTTGTAAAACAGATTTACATTAACTTAAATTACTTTAATTCAGTAAAATACATAGAATTTGACGCTACTTTAAATCTAAGGTTAGGATAGTATTACGCCTATTTTAGGAATTAAAAACCGATGTTAATTTTTCTTTTATTTACAATTTTAACTAATTTTTAGGTGCCAGTCTGTACTCAGAATAGTAAGTATAATAAACTTAAAATAGTATCGTATGGATTTAGTTGTAGGGATAGATATTGGTGGTACCAAGACCAAAATTGGGTTGGTTGATCAAAAAGGGATATGCCACGAAAAACTATTTTTTAGAACAAAAGAATATGTGAATTTTGACGATTTCTTGGATAAGATAGTGGATAGTGTCCAGGAGTTAACGGCGAGATTCAAGCAGCCCATGCAAATAATCGGATGTGGTATTGGCGCACCCAACGCATCGAGTCGCAACGGCACCATAGAAAATGCCGCCAACCTTAAATGGAAGGGTACATTGCCGATTTTGGAAAAATTGAAATCGCGCATGAATGTGCCTATGCGAATTATGAACGATGCCAGTGCGGCGGCCTTAGGGGAAATGCTCTTTGGTAATGCCAGAGGTAAGACAGATTTTATCGTCATTACACTAGGAACAGGTCTAGGGGCCGGTATTGTAGCTAATGGGCAACTTATAGAAGGATACGACGGTTTTGCTGGGGAACTGGGGCATACCGACATGACTATTGGTGATGGTAGGCTGACCGGACTTAATGTAAGGGGTGGACTGGAAGCCTACGTATCCGCAACGGGTCTAAAGCGTACGGTATTCTTTATGCTGTGTAAATATATAGACGATAGTAGATTTCGTAGTATCGCCTTCAATGATCTCCACGGTGAAGACATTACTAAGGCTGCGGAAGAAGGTGATCTTATTGCCTTAAAGGCTTTTGATTATACAGCCAACATCATGGCATTGGCACTGGCTAACTTTACGGCATTTTCGCAACCGGAAGCCATTTTTTTGATGGGCGGCCTAGTTAATAGCGGAAAGTGGATTTTAGATCCTTTGGAAACGTATTTTGAAAACTATCTATTAGAAGTCTATAAAGGAAAGGTAAAACTATTGATGTCAGGTCTACCGGAAGAAACTACTGCAATTTGTGGTGCGGCAGCTTTAATTTGGAAGAAGTATAGCTGATCATGGAGATTATTTATAAAAGATCTGCTGTTTCTATTTTTTAAAAATAGTTGGTATCAACGTTAGCTGAAGTTGAAACATATTGGTTTTAAAATGTTGCTTAAGCGCATAGGTGGTGCTATATTTTGCATGGGCATATAAGGTATTTGGTAGTAGCCAATACCCTATCCCTGCACCAAAAATACTCATCTGATCTTTAACGGAGGTATCCCAATATATACCATCACCAGAATCGGCTCCAACCTGCCAGACATGCCCCCCTTGTAAGGTTACTTCAAGTTTTTCAGTGAGATATTGGCTAATTCCATATTCCATTATAAACCTGCTCCCTGGTTGAACATCGACATCTTTTATTTTACTATGCCACTCGAAAGAGGGCGTTACCATAATTGCCGTAGACTTATCTGGTTTTGGATAAAAATAGGTTGATGCCTGTACAATATGTGACCAATAGCCAAGACCAACATTGTCATCAGCACCTGTACTATATTTTCCTGTAGGAGCATAAAACATATACCCACCGGTAATGTCAAATTTATCTAAGCCCCAAGATAGCATGAGCGGAGCAATGGTGAGGTCTCCAAATCCTGAAGCACCTCCTTCAATAGGGTTGCCATTTTCTAACTCACCAAGACCCACAATGGCGTTGGCAGTAGTATAGTTTGGTGCAGCAATAAACAAGTATTGGGCATTTCCTAAAAACGCTAATTTTGGTGTTGCGTAAATCAACATTAAGCTATTAATATAACCCGATATGTCAATTTCTAACGGAATTGTATTTCCTAAAGGGCCTTCGATTAGGTCTACCTTTTCACCATTTTGGTTATAATAGCTATTTGCATCTAAAAATATATTGTAGTCAACGATAAACAGCCCATCTTGTCCTGGGTTGGCATAGTCCCTTACCCCCATGATGCCCGGTAAATACCCTCCTGCCTGAGCCGATGACACTCTTGGTTCCGTACCCTGTCCGTAGCAAATTGCTGATAAGATTAAAAGACTTAAAAAGAGTATTTTTTTCATTACTGTTGCTTTGAACTCGCATTCAATTCTAAGAATATAACCGTAATTCCGTTCCGCTTTTAAGGAGTATCGAGATCCTGAGATGATCCTAACTTTGAATTATCTTTTTTTGATAAATAAACTTCATGCTGGGGAAATGGAATTTTTATTCCCAATTCCTCAAATTTATTATAAACGGCGATTGAAACATCGCTTTTGGCCTGTAACCCTTTTTGAAAATGCACCCAAAAAAGTAAGCGAAAATTCAAAGAACTGTCTCCAAATGTATCAAATAAGGCCGCGGGAGGTGGATTTTTTAAAACTTCTTTATTTTCATTGGCTACTTCCCTAAGCACTTTTAGAATTTGGTTAGGGTCTGTCCCATATGCAGTACCAATCAATATTTCCACCCTTTTGGTGTTATCAGATAGTGTCCAATTAATTAGATCTTTAGAAATCAAATTGTTGTTAGGAACAACAACCTCAGCACCTTCATAGGTACTTATCCTGGACGCACGAACTCCAATTTTACTAACTGTTCCAATTAAATTATTAACCTCGACGACATCGCCGGGTAATATGGGTCTTTCAAAGATTAGGATAATTCCTGAAATAAAATTGGATACTATAGTCTGTAGTCCAAATCCAATACCTAAACCCAAAGCACCCGCTAAAAGATTGAATTGACTCAAATCAATGCCAACATACGAAAGCGCCAATACGCTACCAAAAGCCAAAATAAAATAACGAATGACCAATGAAATAGCCGCAGGAAAACCTTTGGGCAGTCTGAAAGAAAGTAGTTTTATCTCATTCCCACCCAATAAAAATGAAATTATACGCGTAATAAGATAGGAACCTCCCAATATAGCAACGAACATAAAGATGGTCCCTATGGTAAAGGTAATGGTACCTACTTTATAGGGTTCAGAGAAAATACCTGAAATAACCGCTGATAGGGGCAAGTATAAATCGAGTATATTAAGAAAGTAGAAAAGCCATAAAAGCAAGGCGAACACGTGAATAAGCTGATTAGCTTTCGCTTCTATGGCCTGTTTTATTTCAGGAATAAATTCGGTCAACCTAACATTAAAATGGTAATGTATGAAACCCAATACTAGTCCGTAAAGCGTTAACACTATAGCATAGAAAATAAGGGTTAAGTCACCCCCTTGAACACATAATTTAATAATAAAGTCCGTTAGGTTGGTATACCCAAAAATATTTGAGAGAAAGGTAATGGCAACAAGAACATACGCGACTGGAGTAAATCGCGTAAGAAGTAACCCAAATGCATTTAAATCTGACTTTATTGACTTTCGAAAAGGATTGGTGTAATACATCAAAATCGCCAACATCAAAGCAGTCTCAAAAAGAAGATACAGCCTGTATTGGAGAGAGGGAAGCCACATATAGGTTTTGGCAAAGTCTAAAACCAAGATCAAAATAAAAAAATACAAGATATTTCGGAATTTTTTATAGATATAGGGTCTTACTAATACTATTGCGCTAACGAGCATTAAGGTCACCAATACATCATAAAATAATTTCGGAGTATTCGGGAAAAAAAAACGGAATAAAACTAAGGTCAGAAATAATACCAACCATATTGTACGATCCACTGTAATTTCTTTAGCTTTTAGCACATATTTAGTAGGGGCCAAAGGCGGGTATTTCACAAAACTATTCTTAATTACACCGATAACTGCTACTATAAATAACAATGTGATCAAAAAGAAAAAAATAGGTTTTTCTTGTAATTTCAGATAGCTTCTGGTGCTAGATATATTTTTGGATATTGATTCTACTCCAACTTTATCCATGTTGCCTCTCGCATCCTCTTTTGTAGATTTTTTCCAGAAGGGCAGGTGCCTTAAATAGAAAAGATCATAAACTTCAGAATTTTTAAGGCTTTCTAATTCATCAACGACTTCATCTACAATGTTGATTTGGTTGTTGATTTTATTTTCTAGGTTCAAATATTTATTTTTCTCCCCTCTAATGTCCGTCTTATTTCGATTGTAGGAGTCCATGACAGATTTAACCCTAACCAAAATTTCAATAGGAATTTCTTTCTTTACGCCATTTTGATAGGTCATTTTCCAGATTGTTTCAGATTTTGATGTCCGATCCAATAATATGACCTTTTTAAGTTCCCCGTCCTTAACAGCGCTTTGCCAGTTTTCTAAAAATTCACGATATCCGAACCATTTATTAATGAGATTATCAATTTTCTGTCGGTTGGGATTTGCCTTAATAAAATCCTGTGCAATTAATTTGTTTTCGGTAATAAACGTAACATACTGGGGTAAAAGCGAATCAATTTCTAGAATTATTTTTTTTGGCTTATTTCTCGCCTCTAGTTGCCTTAATTCCTTATTGGCCGATGCTAGCTCCTCAATAATATCCACCTCGAGAATCGCCACTGGTTTTACCACCAAGACAGAATCGACTGTAATAGGAGAAGGAGCTGTTTGCGAAACACCAGCTGTTGAACAGCACAGCACCATTATACAAATGAGCGATAAATTAAATTTTTGAAGCATCAACGACCTATTTGATTTGCTTTTCTAATGATACGGCTATTGCTTCTGCGTAGGTAAGAATTACCTTTTGGCCGATGTTTAAACGCTGTATCAAGATCTCATCCTCCATTTGAATGGTTAAATAATTGCCTCTTGGGCCACGCACAGTAGCCAGCATATTTGGGCGGTTTAGTATTTCTATAGTGACAATTGCCTTAACTATAGCGCCTACGGCAGCAGCTGGATCCATTCCTTCCAGAGCTTTTCCTGCTTCTGCTAGGATTGTTAACGGCTCAGCGATTTCTTCCGCTGTAGGCTCTCGGAATTCTGCCTTCATGTACGTATAATACTCAAAAGTGATTACATCACCTACTGCAATTTCATCAAACCTTTTTACCGCATCGCTAGCTACCACTGTCACGAGTTCTCCATCGGCTCCCTTAAGCGTAATTTCTCTGGTGTCTTTCACCAACGTAGTAACCGTACCCGCCATAGAGACCAGGTTCGATTTCTCCCTTTCAAGTACTTCATTTTCAGCAGTTTGTCCGTACACGGGAAGAGATAGAAAAGCAATGAGGACTAGGGTTAACCCTAATGATAAAAATGATTTCATACTGTTGGTTTTAGATTAATTTATAGGATTCGTATAGCCGTAAGGCAATGGCATGCTTGCCATCTATTTGCTTTTTTAAGAATATGCTAAAAGTAAGAAGAAATTTAAGTTAATTAAAACCTATGTTCTAGTGCAATTTAAAGCAACTTCCAATCTTTTGATGTACCCTACTAAAAAGATACGGTTTTAAACTTTTCGGCTTTGACTAGACTGTGTAAGAACTAAAAAGTTAAATGGTAAAAAAAGCTACTACCCTACTATTTTAGTTAACGGGTTTATTCTTTTTTTTCTTTTTTTCCACCGGTACCAACCGGAATCGTAAATTTCAGAAAAAGAGATGAATTATTGGTACCTGATACCTCTTTATAGGTATTCACAAAGCCATAATAATAGCGTAAACCTACACTCATTCCTTTTCGTGGCGACAGACGATACCCTAAACCCCCGGAAACTCCGGCGTCTATTCGGTTGATTTTATCTTCGTTAAAATCACGGATTCTAATATCCTTTCCGTCTATATCTGAGTTATATTCAACACTTGCTTTATACATTAAACCAAACTGCGGTCCTGCTTCTAGGTAAATGCGGTTAGGGAAATTGTAGCGCATTAAAACAGGAACCAAAAAATAACTAAGTTGCTGAGCATAGTTGCCTTCCTCCACCTCTGGTGTAATTTCTAAAAACGCCAAGTCTTGCGCGGTCAATTCATCGGCTCCTAATTGCGATTTTACAAGAACACCTGTATTTAAACTCCATTGCTCATCCAATAAAATATCAAAATAAAACCCAATATTGAAAGTTCTCAAGGAAGAATTGGAGTCTAAATTCCCTATTCGAGAGAAATTGAGACCAGAATCCAAACCGAATTCAATTTTATCAGAATTAAGTTTGTCGCCTAATAGCAATGATATCAGAACCTGTGAATGCGCTGCGGACCCCATACTAAAAAACAATAAACAGACTACAAGATTTCGAAAATTTAACATGTATTAAATATAAATAAAAATTACTTAACCGTATATCCTTTTGCTTCTATACAAGCTGAAAAGGCCTTTTTATAATCGTCTGCCATCTTCTGTTCAACTGCCTCGGCACCTGCATTATTTGCCGCTTGTTGTTGCGCATCATTTGCTTTTTTTGCTCTTCTCCCACGAAGCCCTCCAACAATGGCCCCAATGGCAGCACCATCTCCAGCATCGCCGCCAATTGCTCCAATGGCAGCACCAGCTGCTGCACCTCTGGCCGCCCCTTTAACGGCAGCCCCGTCTGGTGTGGTATCTACTGCTGCTCCCTGAACTTGAGTAGGGTTCAATGGGTCATAACCGGTCTGTTCTTTTGCCCAATTAAAGCAGGTCATTTCATCGGCGTCTTGTTGTTCTTGAGTTTGGTCTTCTCCAGGGAATATATAAACGCCAATACTCGAACCTATTGAAGATGAGTTTTGTGCCATCGTAATCGTGGCGAACAGAAGCAATGCTATGAGTGTTAGATATTTTTTCATAATTACATTAAAGATTTTTTGGATTTATAAATACATAGCCCAACTGTTCAAGTGCGTCGGCTTCATTATAAAAGGTATAACTTCTGCTAATTTTATTATCCTTAATCATATAGATGGTATTGGACATAATTTTTATTGTTGCACCACCTTCTTTATAGGTAATCTCCAATTCGGCCCAGTTAGATACCCAATTCCCTTTATTTTCACCATCAGCTATAGAAACGCCTATGTTTCTCGATTTCTTGTATTCAATTTTTTCATAGAGTTCGGTGACATTTTTCTTCCAACTGTCTATGGCTTCACTTTTAGTAATACTATCATTTAGGGAAGGGCCATAGCCCATATAATCTTCTGAAAGATAGGTTTCCATCAAATTGTAATCCAAATTTTGAACTGCACTCACATAGTCTTTAACCAATGCTGCATTTTCGGTAGCCTTGGTATCAATCCCTGTGCAGGAAACGATAGAAGCCATAACTAGACTTAAAAAGAAAAATTTCTTCATAATTAACATATTTAAAAAAACCGATTAAGGTAAATATAATATTTTCAGGCTCAAATACCCCATCGTAAATATCTTCATCTTTACTATTACAATTCCCATCCAAAACCACTAGAAAGCACATAATCAGAACTACTTGCATTTCCTGGGGGTTGGTTGTCATAGTTTAAGGTAAAATCTGTTTTAATGTAAAAGTCCCAGGGTAAATCGTATTTAAAGGTGAGGTTATAATCTAAACGAAACCTGCCCTTTTCAGATAAACTAGGATACCCCGTAACTTTAGTTAATACGCTTAAGTCACTAAAATTGAACATTTCGAACTGGGTTGAAAGCTTTGCTTCTAGAGATTCCTTATCCTGCGTTGGGTCAAAATATTGTTCTATGTTATAATTAAGACCAATACCTGCTGCCCAATACAGTTTATTGGTAACCAAAATATTTCTACCAGCGCCAAGTCCGGGGTTAATCCTGTGCTTAATATCCAATTCGGTACTGGATAGATAATTTAAATCTGCTTCTACGTACCAATTTTTAAGAAACTTCCGGCCCATTAATCCAAATTCTGTTCGCTCTATTTTCTCCACATTGTCCTGATCCGAAATCAAGGTGTTAAATGAAAATGTGGAATTATAGGTGTCACTGGAATATTTAAGATTTCCGGAAGAAGTTAGTTGCACGTTATTATTAGTCTTTGCGAGGTTAAATCCAAGGTCTATTGCTCCGCTGAATCTTTTCCAAAATTTCTGATCTATTTCCGACAAGAAAACAATTTCTTGGATATCAATCTCCCGTATGAGCATAGTGCCATACAAGATTTGTAATTTTCCTGCTCCAACAGATTTTATCGTACCCGTATGCCGCGAATTATCTGTTAAATTAACTACAAAGAGATTCTGGGTAGAAAAACGGGATATTTTATCAAAATCAATTTGAAAATCCTTATCACTGTAATCGGTTTCATAGGTAAGAACGCTTTTGGACAAGGATTTAAGTTCTCCGACCAAAAGATCATTATTTTTCATCCAGATCGAATCGTTTTGCCCGTATATTAAGAAGGGTAAGAGAAAAAAAAGCACCCCAACAGTAAGTCTCATTTGGTTGATTTTCGTGAAGCGACTAAAGTAAGATAATTGAGTAAAAATAAAAAGACATTGGACTTCTTTTTAGATTTTAATGGGTTGACGCAAACAGGTATCCA
>CAZDOW010000098.1:0-12404 GCA_964507115.1 uncultured Maribacter sp. | reverse complement strand
ATCATTGTGGAAAGACCTTTGAAGGTAAGATAGTTAAGGCCCCAGCCGGAGATGACTTTCACGATAAGCGTTTGGTAATGCATATACTTTCTTGTAGTACCAATGAAATTCTGATTCCTTTTAATGTTGGTGATAATCGAAGTAGAACGTGGGTTTTAAAATACAAAAACGGTAGAATAGAACTAAAGCACGATCATCGGCATGAGGATGGAACATCGGATAAGGTGACCATGTATGGCGGCACTACTAGCAATAAGGGGCTTCCCCAGTTGGCGGTTTTTCCTGCAGATGAGGAGACTGCGACTATTATTCCAGCTGCGGCCAATAACGTGTGGTGGATTACTCTTGACGAAAACTCATTTACCTACAATCTAAGGCGCATAGGTACTGAACGTTTTTTTTCGGTATCCTTTGACCTCACTACAGAAATAGAACAACCTGAACGTTCTTGGGGTTGGGAAGATTATAGTGTGCCCACTAAAAAATGAAATAGCGTCTCCTCTACCCATTGGATTGGATAGCTAGTTTTACTTTTGTTGACCTCGCTAAAAAAGAATACTTATATCACCCACATTAAAACTAGCTCTTGATTGCTTAAAATGTGAACAAAAAAGGCAGTATAGCAATTATTAGCTAACTTTAAGAATGTCGGTATTACAAACGAGATTAAATCAGCTAGATAGGCTCTTTTTATCTGAAAATTCAAAAAAAAACATAGAGCGAATCATCCTGGCACTCGCCATTGCCAGTTTTATTGTGCATTTATTATGTATCTACTTCGCAGAGCTATTCCCCTTCTTAGACTCGGATAGCCCATTGTTGGGCAGCCCCATCGCTGCAGTATACACTCCGTTTTCTTTTATCCTAGTCTATGAGGTATACCTTTTGGTGTATTATCTACCCCGCTCTATAACTACCTACATTAGTAAGCAATACGAAATTATTAGTTTGATCATCATTAGGCGTTTGTTCAAAGATTTGGCAAACCTTAAACTCAGTACCGATTGGTTTACGATTAAAGACGATTTGCAATTCACCTACGATATCTTGGCCTCTGTAATGCTATTTTACCTATTGTATTGGTTCTACAGACTCAACAAAAATCGAAAAATCGGGAATACCTATGCATCCTCCCTTGGTCTCGCCATGGACAAATTTGTTACATTTAAAAAGGTGATAGCTGTAATTTTGGTACCACTACTGCTTTGTTTGGCGGCATATACTTTTGGTAAATGGGGCTATCTTGAATTTATGGATAATGATGGCAGTTTAAAGGAACTAAAAAACATCAACAATATCTTTTTTGATGAGTTTTTTACAGTGCTCATTATAGTAGATGTATTGCTGCTCTTGGTCTCTTTTTTCTATACAGATAAGTACCATAAAGTAATTAGAAACTCGGGTTTTGTCATTTCTACCATTCTCATTCGGCTATCTTTTTCTGTTGATGGCCTAGTGAACACCGTATTAATAGTTTTTGCGGTTATTTTTGGACTGGTGATACTCGCAATACACAACCAGTTTGAAAGACATCTGGAAAGTTGACTTCCCGAAGCAAAGGGTAAGCCAATTTCTAATCCGTCAATTCCCTAGTTAACCAACCTCTTCTACTGGCTGTAGCTATCGCATATGGTGTAATCCAAAACAGTCCAAAAGTGAATAATATACTATAAGAATATGCCCAAACTGATTCCGCCAAACTATAGCGCTTTGCATAAAAAATGACCGGAAAAGTTGATAACACAAGAATACTTAAAAGTGTTGAACTTAAGAATAACAAAGGGTGTGTAAGTACAAAAAAGAACATAAAGAGCATAAACGGATAGCTCATGATAATTTTTGTAGCCTGACTAAAGAACAATAGTCGGGATCCCACTTTAGAACCTTCTCTGAAATTCGTAAAAACGTATTTAGACATTTCAATATTCTCGCGAACATTACTCCTGCCCCATCTAATAAACATCTTATATAAGCCCTTATAATGTTCGGGCACATTCGTATACGCGTATGCATTTCTCTGAAATAGCACATGGTATCCCTGCTTTAAAATCATATTGGTCATGGCGCGATCCTCTCCAATATCGGATGCTTGTCCCATAAAGGTCTGGTTGATCCATTCCGGAAGACAGGCAAAAACTGCTTCGCTTCGGTAAGCGGCTAAAGCTCCCGGGGTACACAATACGGAATTTAAACTACTCTCGGCTGAACGAACGAACTCGAAACTAAGAACAAAGCTCACATCCAACATCTTAGGCAACAAGGCCTTTTCATTGTTCAGAACGCGGATATTACCCGCAACCGCACCACACTTTTCATTGGTTACAAAAGGGGATACTAAGTTACGAAGGGTATCTTTTTTTACAATGGAATCACTGTCTACCGTAACAAAAACTTCACCTGTGCCTTCGTTGAAACCACGGTACAAAGCATGACGTTTCCCCATGTTTTTAGGTTGTTGATAGATAACCACGCGATCTCCCAATTGCTTTTTCGCTTCTAGCATCCATTCCCAGGTATCATCCTTGCTACCATCGTCTATAGCCAATAACTGCACCTTTTCCTTTGGAAAATCGCTCTCAGCTAAGCTTTTTAAGGTTGCCCAGACTTGTTTTCCCTCATTATATGCAGGAACTATTACCGTAACCGTTGGTAGTTGCTCGTTTGTTACGGAAGCAATGGGTTTGTACATGAAATATCGGACTAAAGTGTACAGAAAAAATACAGTCTTATAAACAAATAGTCCGGTTGCTATGGCCATAAAGACGAAGCCAACAGTAGCGCTTTTTCGATCTAAACGGAACTGTGTGAAATCGCTCTGTAAAATATAGACCATGTATGCGGCACCTAACATAAGAACAAACGTAGTCCCCATCACAAAAATACCCCAAGGATTAGCTGTGTCAAAAAATGTTCTAATTTTATTCAAAAAACCATTTCGGCTAGTTATCCGCAGTGATGGTTTGTAATTCTGTTGAGTGTTACTCATGTGATTTTCAAGTTTCAAAAGTGTAGTTGAATAAAGCGTTCGACATGTATACGGAGCTACCTTAATTTTGGATGTACAGTTTTGAATTATTTAACAGCGATGATGGGCTAGATATTAAATTTTGATGGTAAGACTACTAGTAATTTATATTCAAAACTTAGCAACAAGCGCATCACACCTAATAATCGATACACTTTAAAAAATTCAGCAATTTAGGAACCTTACCCATTCTTTTCACTGTTTGATTTTATCAAATTTCAAACCTGTGAAGACACAGGACTGCCTTGAACTTAGTATCTTGGTAAAATACAGACCAAAACGAAATCCTATGTCACAAAAAAAACCAATACTCTGGATCTTTGCAATATCCATTTTAGTCTTTTGTTCTTGCCAAAAGCAGGAAAAAGAAGCAGCTACCTTACTCATTCATGGCGGAACCATTTATACGGTAGATAGTACGCAGACTACTGTTGAAGCAGTGGCTGCAAAGGACAACAAAATTCTTTTTGCAGGCAGTCTTTTGGATGCAGAAGCCTATAAAACCGAAGAAACCAAGGTAATTGACTTAAAAGGGAAAACAATGACGCCTGGCCTTATTGAAGGACATGGCCATTTTATGGGATTGGGATATAACGAGCTTAATCTGGACCTTATGAACACCACTAGCTATCAAGAAATTGTAGATGCTGTAGGCGAAGCTGTAAAAAAAGCACAACCTGGCGAATGGATTACCGGTCGCGGATGGCACCAAAGTAAATGGACAGAAATGCCTGAAGAAACCGTAAATGGTTTTCAAACACATAATCTCCTGAGCGAAGTTTCACCAGAGAACCCTGTTTATCTAAGTCATGCAAGTGGCCACGCAGGTTTTGCAAACGCAAAGGCCATGGAAATCGCTGGCCTACAAATAATGGCAAAAGAGGGTATAGACGGACTTACCATTGAAGGTGGTGAGGTAATGCGAGATGGTCTAGGACAGCCCACAGGGATTTTTAACGAACGCGCCCAAACCTTGATTACAAAACACATTCCAGAAACAACACCTGAAAAAGATGCAAAAGCTTTTGAACTTGCCGTAGCAGCATGCCATAGAAATGGCATCACTGGTTTCCATGATGCAGGGATTGGACAAGAAACCATTTCATTATATGAAAAAATGAAAGGAAATAATAAAATGGATGTTAGAATATACGCCATGCTTACCGGTTGGGATAAGGAACTCCTATCCAAATGGTACAGTCAAGGCCCTATGGTAGATCCCGACCATTTATTTACTATTCGCTCTGTAAAACTCAATTGCGATGGTGCTCTGGGTTCACGAGGAGCGTGGTTATTGGATGAATATACCGACCGTCCCGGACATTTTGGCCACGAAACCCTGCCAATGGAATTTGTAAAAGAAACAGCACTAAACGGATTACGTAACGGTTTTCAAGTGTGTGCCCATGCGATTGGTGATCGAGCGAATAAAGAAATTTTGGATCGTTATGAAGCTGCTTTTACAGCACTGCCAAATTTAACCAACGACAACAGATATCGTATAGAACATGCCCAGCACCTGCATCCAGACGATATTCCTAGGTTTGCGGAGCTAGGGGTCATTCCTGCTATGCAGGCCGTACACATGTCTTCTGATAGGCCTTGGGCTATTGACCGCTTAGGAGAAAAACGCATCAAAGAAGGAGCATATATGTGGCAAGCCTTACTACAGACGGGTATACCAATTGTAAACGGTACCGATGTACCAGTTGAACCTTTAAACCCAATTGCAAGTTTCTACGCAAGTGTAAGTCGTAAAACCCTTGCCGGAATGCCTGAAGGTGGTTATGAACCAGAACAAAAAATGACTCGGAAACAAGCTTTAAGATCCTATACCTTGGACGCTGCGTACGGTGCTTTTGAAGAGAACATAAAAGGCTCTATTACCGTTGGAAAATTAGCAGATTTTACCATTTACAACCAAGATTTGATGACTGTTCCAGAGCATAAGATTATGGATACTCAAATAGCAATGACCATTTTTAATGGGGAAGTAGTATATACCCATGGAGAATAAATTATAAATCCAATACTAATGGGTCACAACTTTTGAGATGATTGCTTAAAAAATTAGCTGGCCACAGTTTAGCAACGGTAACGGAAGATAGTTCCTTCCGCTATGTCAATCGTCTTAATTTAAACCTACTTGTATCAACTGTTTTTTATTTCCCCTTTTGGCGTAAAACAACATTTCGTCATTTGTACTATCTTTTAGGGGCCTAGAGACCATTAACGGTAGGCGAACTTCCTTACTGTCTATTGCCTTTTGGACATTCATATGCCCATTTTCATCTAGCATAATTAAAAAGATATTTCTATTTCTACTCAAACCTTGCTTGAACATTATACGCTCCGCACTTATTTGTTGTGGGTTTTCAGATGCCGTACTTATAAAAAAATAGGTGTTGTTGCCTTTGGTATATGAACTATAGGAGGTGTAGGCACCATCACCTTGAGTAACTTCCGTTTTATTTATATTACGCGCCCAGACCATATCCCCATCGGGATTTAATTTAACACTCACGATGTCGTTATAATGATAGCGTGTAACCATTAATCGCCCACCGCTGCTGTTTGATTGTACACTGCTACTTGTAAAATATTCTTCAGCATTGAATAATATATTCCCGTCTTTAGTAATATCCATACCTTTAAAGATAAGGTCAGTAATTGCCCTTTCATCTTCCCTGCCAAACTTATCCATCATAAACTGCTCGGAAAACGGATTAAACTTCTCTGTACGGATAACCAGAGAAAGTGGTTCCAACTTAAAATAAGCAATCCCGTTATACCGATTATCTTTGCGATCTGCATAAAATCCTAGACACAATAGTTCATTTCCTTTAAAAACTAATTTAAGTGCCTCAGGAAACTTACCAGGGGTATCAAAAGCTTGTATACTTTTATCCGAACTTGAAATACGCACAAGCTCATATTGATATTTGCGTTCCTTAGTCGTTATACGTTTCTTCTTAAAATAGGCCTTCCCTATCAAGTAAGCATTTGATAAATCCTCCGAGAACACTACATTTTCAAATGCGTAATTCTTTTCCTCTACCTCATCTGAAAAATCGTGTTCCATCAACTTACGCAAACTAGCATCAAACACGTGTATGAAATGCTTGTTTACCTTTCTTTTCTTAAAATGAGTAGTAATAGCGAATGCTGATTTTTCATCATTGAATAACACAGATGTCGTAAAGCCAGATGAAAAATTTCGGTTATAATAATTACGATCTAAAGGCTGTTCTACCGGGTCAGAAGCAATGGACAATAAAATTTCCTTTGTAAAACTAAATTCAGAGAACGGACTCCGATGTATCTGATATTCATAGGCCAACTTCTGGAAATTATACTCTAAAAAAAGCAAATATACTTGGCCGTTTTTCACATACGCCTCCACAAAATTTGCATCCTTAAGCTTATAATTATATTCAGAGATAAGCTTCAAATCCTTATTGTAGTGCTCCACCAGATACCCTTTTGGTTTTAAAACGATACCGCTAAAATAAGAACGGACTACTACTGTTCCGCCTTCCCCATCCTCAGCAATAGACAACAGGTTGGAATACTTGTGCTTATCGCTATGCATCTCACCAATGGTATAGGCTATATCTCTCTTTTGGCCAAACGTTGTAATTACTCCTAGAATAAGTAGTAAGAGAAATGTGGTTTTCCTTAACATAATCAGTCCGTTTTTATGTCACGAGCCGGGAAAATCTGCTTTGCGTTTTTCTAGAAAGGCCGATGTACCTTCGGTAAAATCATCCGTTCCAAAACAAGCTCCAAATGCCTTAACTTCCTGCTCGTAACCATTTACAGTATTCATAAAACCAGCATTTACCGCTTTTATTGCATAAGAAATGGCAACCGATGAGTTATTGGAAATCTTTTGAGCAATTTTTTCACAAAGAGGCAGTAGTTCTTTCTGAGGAACAACATGATTAACTAAACCATAGTCCATGGCCTTCTCTGCAGAAATCATACCGGCGGTCATAATCAACTCCATAGCCCTACCCTTTCCCACAAGTTGTGGTAAACGCTGTGTGCCACCATATCCTGGGATTACGCCCAGAGAAACCTCTGGAAGCCCCATTTTAGCATTGTCGCTCGCTACTCTAAAATGACAGGCCATAGCCAATTCTAGACCTCCGCCCAAAGCAAAACCGTTTACCGCTGCAATCACCGGAGTAGAAAGATTTTCAATAAAATCGAATAACATTTTCTGACCTTTTGCTGCTAATTTTCCTCCTTGCTTTACAGTGAATTGTGCAAATTCCGAAATATCCGCTCCGGCTACAAAAGCCTTTTCTCCACTACCAGTAAGTATAATGACCTTTACTGTTTTGTCCTTTTCCAATTTTCTAAAAACATCATGTAGCTCCGTTATCGTTTCCTTATTTAAGGCATTTAACTTGTTGGGGCGGTTAATCGTAACCAAGGCAATTGCGCCATCTTTTGCGTTAAGTATAGTGTTGTATGACATCATGTAAAAAATTAGATTAGCTATCTTTTGCGGTTGGAAATTTAACACAGAATACTGTTCCCTTGCCTAGTTGCGAAGTAAAATCGATACTCCCTTTGTAAGTTTCCACAATATTCTTCACCATACCTAGCCCCAATCCCATTCCGCTATTCTTTGTTGTAAACTTAGGTTCAAATATTTTCTCACCGTTCTCCTCACTTATGCCTATTCCATTGTCCGCGACCGAAATCTTCACATAGTCACCTTCTTTAGCTACAGAAACAAGTATCCTGGGAGAAATTACATCAGGTACAGCCTGAATGGCGTTTTTAACTAAATTAGTGACTACTCGTATCAATTGAGTACGATCTAACGTGACAATAATTTTTTCTTCCTCAGCAATAAAATGAATATAATGCTCATTAAAAATGTCCACCGCAAGTTTCACAATTTTAACCACGTTTAGGGTTTCATTCTGCTGTGCAGGCATCTCAGCAAAATTAGAAAAAGCAGAGGCAATACTGCTCATCGTATCAATTTGCTGAATCAGCGTGTTAGAATACTCTTTTACTTTCCCCTCTATATCTGGGTCTTTTGGGTCAAATTTACGCTCAAAACTTTGAACGGTTAAACGCATGGGAGTAAGTGGATTCTTGATTTCATGAGCTACCTGTTTTGCCATTTCGCGCCAGGCTTGCTCTCTTTCACTCCGTGCTAGTTTTGCTGCACTTTGGCCCAGCTCATCTATCATTCTGTTATAGGAGGATATAAGCTTTTCTATTTCCTCCCCTGGACTCTCTATCTGTATCTTTTCGTTGTTACGATTTAAATTGGTACGCTCCATCATGTTGGATATGGTTTCCAAGGACCGTGTAATGTATTTTGATATCACAAAAGCCAGGGCAATGGCCATAATAAGCATCAACAAATAAACCCCGCCTAACCGCATTAAAAACTCTCGTAATTCTTTATCGTTAAAAGAATTATCCTCAAAATAAGGAAGGTTTAAAATCCCAATAGGCTTGTATCTTTCATCGGAAATATAGGTATACGAAGATTGATATTTATCCCCAGCAGCAGCGTTTTCTTTTACATAACGCTTATCCACACTAATTTCCAGCGCATTTAAAATTTCAGGTTCTAGACAGATAGATATGGAGTCATTCTCAAATTTAGGCCTTGAACTTTTGATAAGAGTACCATCTAAGGAATACAGATTGAAATTCATGTTTTGCACTACCGCAATTTCATAAATATCCGTCTTAAAAATCAAGCCCAAGTTCTCTTCAGTAACTGGGTATGTCGTTTTTTGTATGGTTAGGTCAACACTTTGTCTAATCTGCTCTTCCTTACGCTCCATCCTATTCTGATGGTAATCCTCATTTATTTCCCTAAACTGATAAATGGTAATCCCTAATATCAATACTGAAGCGATCAATACCAATAAAATCATTGAAATGAAAATCCGGGACCGTAAGGATATTTTTTTTAGCAAGAGTAACACGTTTCGTTCAAAGTTAACAAATATCGCACCAAAAAAAGTGCGCGTTCAAAATTGAGATATTGTACTTGACATCTTAAAAATTATCCTCTATTGCCTAATTAATGAAAACTGTTCGTTGTTATTCAAAAACGATTCATCCATTATCTTTGCAAAGAGCTATGTGAAGAATCATAGCCATTGGTAATTTAGGGCTCTTTAAAAAGAATACTTTTTGCTGCCTACTAAAAACTGTTTTCGACCTCGATATTCGTATTTCGCTGCTTGTTTTAAGCGTTTGGATCTCTTTTCCTGATCCGTTTATATAGCTTGATACCAAGCATAAGAAGAACGCCTAAAACAACAATACCCAACACTCCAAAAATCCAACTAAAAGTGCCTTTTAAAATAACCAAGAATACCACAGCGAACAGAATGATGGTAGCAACCTCGTTCCAAATACGCATATAATTTGAAGTAAAAAGAATTTCATCTTTTTGGAATTTTTTGAATATCCAATGATTTCTAAGGTGATAGGCAATTAGTAATGCCACAAAGGCAAGTTTTATATGCATCCAAGGTTGTTGCAACCAAGTAGGATATAACACCAATAACCAAATAGCAAAGATTGTTGCCAAAATGGCCGAGGGCCAAGTGATGATATACCAGAGCCGCTTGGTCATCAACTTCAGCTGCTCTGATAGTATTTCTTTATCTGGAGATGGTTTTTGCCAAGCCTCAATATGATAAATAAACAGTCTAGGAATATAAAAAAGCCCTGCAAACCATGTTATCACGAAGATTAGGTGCAACGCTTTTATGTAGTTATAATGTTCTCCCATTTAGAATCAAGTTCAAAAATCGAATTCAAAAACAAATTTAACCCCTTTTCAAAGAATCTAGAGTTAATCAAAGAACAAGTTCAAATTGCTAATATCGTTCATCGATAATGCAAGAGCAGTCTTCTTTCAAAAGTGAATCGCCCCGATACCAGCTTCCCACAGATTTTTGTTATACGCTGGAATATCTGAATTTATGAGTTGCTCTCCCTTTCCTTTTAAACCTATCCATTGTTGGTCCAGTACGGCCTTTCTCTCCAAGGATGCGGCATTGACTCTTTGAATAGCACTATTCGTCTGATTGATAAGGAACAGGTATTCTGCCGTAAACTTGTTAGGAAAATTCTCAACATCGTCATAAGCTTGTGATTTGCGTTGTACCATATCCCCATCCCAAGTCTTCATTTTAATCAATAATGCCTCACCTTGTTTTTTAAGTTCGCCTTTAGGAAGGTCTTTTGTAATGGTAATTAACTGCCCCTGCACTTTATGCAATTGATTGACCATTTGGTGCATCCCGGTAACCTTTTCCTCCATCTCGGTCATTAGAGTATCAAAGGCTTCGTACTGGCCTAATTTGGTTTCGTACAACGGAATTTTCTTTATCTCTCCATTGGTGCTTACTGTTTCTCCTTTAACCTTTAAGGTGAAGACATAAGTACCGGGTGGTGCCGCATGACCTCTAAAACCAGCTTCTATATACGCTCCAGGTATTCCAGGCATAATAGGATAACCCATATCCCATACAAAGCGGTTCAATCCTTCGTTTTTTGTAACTATGGGATTTGGTGGTGCGCCTCCTCCGTTGTGGGGCACATATTCAGCGTCCTTTTCTGAACGTATAGTACGAATCAACTTCCCCTGCTTATTACGAATTTCTAGCGAAATACTATCGTTTTCTGTCAATTTTGGAAGCTGGTAATACAGCACAATACCGTTTGCAGGATTTATTCCTTCAAAGGGGTGAGTTCCATCAAATTTCTCTATATTTCCGCTCATCGGACTTCCCCAAGATCCATTATAGGCCACTTCGGGTTCAAACAGTTGAACATCATTCTTGGTAGGTTGGTATTTAGCAATAACAGCCAAATCATCTAATACCCAAAAAGAACGTCCAGAAGTAGCTACGATTAGGTCTCCTTGGTGCACTTTTAAATCCAAAATTGGTGTTTTGGGTAAATTCAGTTGAAAGGATTCCCAAGTTTTGCCGTCGTTGTAAGAGATATACATCCCCTTTTCCGTTCCAGCGTATAACAACCCTTTTCGTTTTTCATCCTCACGTACTACCCTGGTAAAAGCTCCATAAGGAATATTGCCACTAATATTGGTCCATGTTTTGCCGTAGTTGGTTGTTTTATAAAGTGCCGGCGTATAATCATTGAATTTATACTTGGTAGTGGCAATATAAGCTGTAGCAGCATCATGTGGAGAAACTTCTATAGCATTGACTAAGGATTCTCCTAGTCCTTTTGGGGTGACATTTTCCCATGTCTCCCCACCATTTTTGGTCCTATGTACTAGTCCGTCGTCACTACCCGTCCAGAACACTCCTTTTTCATGCGGAGATTCTATCATATAAGCCAATGTACCATAGTTTTCGGCACCTACTGCCTCATTAGTATAAGGGCCACCGCCATTGCCTTGTTTTTCATCTATATTCCTGGTAAGGTCAGGAGAGATTTCTTCCCAGGTAACACCCATATCCCTAGTTCTAAGCACTAACTGTGCACCGTGATAGTATGTTCCAGGTTCGTGCTTGGAACCTATAATGGGTGCGTTCCAATTGTAGAGGTACTTCATATTACGCGCTTCACGACCCAAATACTGTATAGGTGCAGCCATTATGTTGGTAGAAGCCTTGGATTCCATATCCAACACTTCAATAGTTCCCAAATAACTACCGCCTAATACATACCTAGGATTATCAGGATCAAAGGCTAAAAAAGCACTTTCCCCACCAGCAGCGTAGGTCCAATCTTGCCCCCCAATACTGCCTCGGCCGAGAGAGAGGCTGGCTATCCGAACTGAAGTATTATCCTGCTGTCCTCCATAAATATTGTAAGGAAAAAGATTATCTACACTAATTCTGTAGAACTGTGCTGTAGGCATATTATCTTGTCTCGACCATGTTTTTCCAAAATTGAACGAAACTGCAGCACCTCCATCATTGGCAATGACCATATTCTTAGAATTATCAGGGTTTATCCACAGATCGTGATAGTCTCCATGCGTTCCAGATAGTGATTCCCAAGTCTTGCCCCCATCCGTAGAACGAAGCGCAGGGGCACTCAGAACATAAACGGTATCCTCATCATTAGGGTCAGCAAAAACCTCTGTATAATACCATGCTCTTTGTACCAAACGATTGTCGCTGCTTATTATGGACCAAGAGGCTCCCGCATCGTTGGAAACAAACAATCCACCTTTGTCCTCATTTGAATCACTTTCAATTAAAGCATACACCTTGTTTGAGTTTGCGGGACTGACCACGATAGCCATTTTTCCTTTTTCTTCGGGCAGCCCTTTATGAATTTTAGACCATGTCTCTCCCGCATCGGTAGATTTGTATAAACCGCTTCCCTCACCACCACTAAT
>CAZDOW010000097.1:0-12448 GCA_964507115.1 uncultured Maribacter sp. | reverse complement strand
ATCAAAAGGGTTTGAATTAATAAAAAATGATTCTTTAAGAACAAAAATAATATCCCTTTATGAATACGATTATCAAAACATTAAGAAATTGGAAGAAGAATATAATGAGTTACAATTTCAAAAAAATTATTTTAATGAAATTAATCGGATCATAGCGCCATATTTCAATTTTGACTTAAAAGGAAACATTGTAGGAATAGAATTGCCTATAAAACTAACTGAATCTGAAAGAAAAATACTGTTGAGTTATATTTGGAAAATTCAAACAAACAGAGCGTTTATTTTGAAAGTGTATGATGAAACTGAAAAGAATATAACTGAATTAACAAAAAGGATTGAAAAGGAATTAAAACCTTAGCCAACACGTTGTGTATCATCTGAAATAAGAGATTAAGAATGCAGAAGCGAATTAAAAAAGTTAGATGGAAATACTTGATATCTGAAATTCTATTAATCGTTATTGCTATTAATGTAGGGTTAGGGTTTAATAATTTTAATGATCAAAGAAAAGCTAGAAATTTGGAATCTAAAATACTACATGAATTTGTAGTTTCATTGAATTCTGACAGAGAAGATATCCTTTCAAACCTTAAAACTCATAAAAAGGAAATTGAATCTTTTTTTAGGCTATTAAAAAATAAAACTGAAAACATTGATACTCTCAAAAGTGATCTTGGTCGGTCATATAGTTGGACGTATTTAGTTGCCGATTTATCAAGCTATGAATCGTTAAAATCTATCGGATTTCAATTAATTAAAAATGATGAAATTAGGCATGGTATTACAAAATTATACAATGTAGATTATAAGACCATAACTGAAGCCGAAAATAACCATAAACGTATCTGTTATCGTTTTGATGAAAAAATTAATGATATATATGTTGTAGAAAATAATAAAACAATCTTTAATGAACCAAATACTACTATAATTGACAAACTCAAACTCGGTTTAATAAATTTGCAAGGCTCACATAAGAATATGAAGAATACCTATGAACTTGCTGTTTTACCTAATAGCGAAGAGTTAATTTCGATAATAAATAAAGAGTTGAATTAAAAAAATCATAGACAACAACACCTATAAACAATCAGGAATTAGGGCTTTAACATAAGGTTTACGTGTTTTTATAAAGTCGCAAAATCTTTGGGGTTTCGCTAAGCAGAATGAGAATTGCTTCCCGACTCCCACACTACGCATAACTCGGTCGTAAACCTCAAACTGAAATTAACCAAATGAAAATGATTTTAAAAATTGTAGAAAAAACAGAACGAGTTATTATTGTAACGCTGCTTTTTGCCTTATTACTTGTTGTTGCATATACAACTGTCGTGTTTTTATCACTGTTGTTCGGAGGTATGCTTTCCGCCATCCAAGACTCTTTTTTGGAAAATAATATTATGAAACATCTTCACAGAATATTTGGTGGTTTCCTCTCCGTTCTAATCGGAATTGAACTTTTACACACCATTAAAATGTATCTAAAAGAGGACGTCGTACATGTCGAAATTGTTTGCTAGTAGCTTTAATAGGAATTTCTAGACACGTCATCGATTTGGATTATAAGCATATGGAGGCAAGTACTATTTTTGGAATTGCCGCGCTGATTATATCACTTTCAGTTGGATATTTCCTAATTAAAAAAGCAGGTTACAAACTGACAAAAAAGAAGCAACCGTAAAACTGTCAGCTGCTTCTGCGTATAATCTATTGCTAGTTCTAGGCCTGCCTACGAAAATACAATAGATCAAGGAGTGCGTTTGAAATTTTAGTTTTTTATTACTCCAAACAATAAACGCTAGCTTTTTAGACTCCTTAATAAACACACGTTTGCGCATCAGAATTAATAAAGTACTCCCTATAGTTTTTAGCTTTTGGGTCGGCACAGCCTTTAAGATTTTTCACTTTAATATTTCTAAAATCGATGGGTTGCCCTTCGCTCTGCAAGGCTATAAACCCTTGTTTCAAAACTGTTCCATCCCTTTTAAAATTTGGGTCATACCCTTCTACAACGCCTCCACCAATTTGGGGCTTGGTATATTCCAATACTATTTTTCCGTTAATAATGTGGGTAACAACAGAATCCCCAAGAACAATTAACTCCGCTTTCACCCATTGGTCGCCAAAAAATGTTTCTGAGGCTGAACTAATGCAGTGCCTTGGGTCTACCTTTCCATTATATACCACATCCGTTCCAGGAGAACACATATTGCCCGTGGGCCTGCTCTTTCCTTGAACAATTCCAGCCAAGAATTGCATTTCTACAGAAATGGGCCAATTCTGTTCCTTTAGCATCGTTCTTGGGTCTTGAGAATGAAACATTAGTCCGCTATTCTTTTCAACAAACGTAGGAGCTCCCGGATGCACTTTTCCCACAAATCTATATTCCATAGACAAATGAAAATAAGAATACGGGGTGTCAAAATACAAATGTCCAAATCTGTCCTTATAATCCCCCTCGTATTGATCATACCTTACCTTTATAATACCCTCTTCAGCGCGAAAGGTATCTCCGTAGTTGTCGCCAGATTCATAGTGGTGGATTTTAGTGGTCCATCCGTCTAAATTTTTACCATTGAACATCGTTTCCCAACCGTCATCCGAAGAAATCGTTTTACTGCTACCACAACTTATACAAACGCTAAAAATCAAACAAAACACTATTAAATTCCATTGCCTTATCCCCATAATTCCATTGCGTATTAAAAAATTATAAAGTAAGGTACCTAAAATTTATTTACGCACAATGTCTTATATAAAGGTGTGTTAAAGCATCATTCTTCATCTTCCATCTGTTTCATAAAAAAGTAAATTTTAATACAACATACCACCTAAATTCAACAGGAATGAAGTAAGACTATGCTGACCAAAGGAAGTCCTTAATGAACGCTATATTGGCTTTGTGTATGTTTATAAATCCTTACTTTTAAGGGTCTCTGTTTTTAGGGCACGTAATCTTTATATTTCCATGAATAAATCTATTTTACTACTATTTCTCTTAGTGCTATCCTTTACCGTCTTTTCACAAGAAACAACTAATGAAGACGTTCCCAAGCCCATACCGGAAGCCAAGTCCTTTGTTACGTCTCAACAAGGCGTATTTGGCGGAAAAACTATCAACTATACCGCGACTGCCAAAGAAACGTTCCTAACCAACAAAAAGGGAGATTCTATTGCGGCTTTCTGGTCTGTGGCGTACACTAAAACCCCTATGGGGGATGTAGGTAAAAGACCCGTAACCTTTGTGTTTAATGGGGGTCCGGGTTCGGCATCGATGTGGTTGCATATGGGGTTTTTTGGACCTAAAATAGTTAAAGTGGACTCCGATGCGAAGCAGGACGATGGTGCAGCACCGTATAATTTGGCTAAAAACGAACATGGACTGCTAGATGTTACCGATTTGGTTTTTATAGATCCCGTGGGCACCGGTTATAGCCGATTAGTAGGGAAAGGAAAGGGGAAAGATTTCTATGGACTAAAAGAAGATGTTGATTCTTTTGCCCAATTCATACGTAAATGGGTAACCGAAAATGAACGCTGGTTCTCACCCAAATATCTAGCCGGAGAAAGTTATGGTACTACTAGGGCTGCCTATTTAGGAAAAGCGCTTGAAGGGTCGGGTCAGAACATGGCGTTAAACGGAATGATCTTAATTTCCCAAGCCTTGGATTACGCTGGTTCTACATCGGTTCATCACAACACCACCTCGTACATTACCTACCTGCCAAGTATGGCCGCGACTGCGTGGTACCATAAAAAGGCAGGGCAGGGAAAGACCTTAGAAGATTTTGTAGAAGAATGTAGAACCTTCACCTATGAAACCTACACCCCCGCACTTTATAAGGGAAATCTCTTGGCCGAAACCGAAAAGGAAACCATTGCAGAAAAATTAAGCTATTTCACTGGGCTAGATAAAAAGTACATTCTAAACTCCAACATCCGTATTCTAATGGGGCGTTTTCAAAAGAAACTATTAGAAGAGGAAGGTATGGCCATTGGCCGTTTGGATGGAAGATTTATGGGAGATGAGGTGGATAAAGTGGCTGAACGTCCACATTTAGGTGATGCGGCCAGCTACCAAATAAGCTCAGCGTATACTGCATCATTGAACCATTATTTTGCTTCGGAACTAAAGATAAAAATGGATCGGCCCTACATTACTTCTGGTGGTGGTAGCAGTTGGCGTTGGCGAACTGTACCCGATGGTCAATATTGGGAACCCATGCCTGTAAATACCGCTCCACACTTAGGGGAAACCATGCGGAGAAATCCGGCAATGAAAGTGATGGTGGCCAGCGGGTACTATGATTTGATAACGCCATTTTTTGATGCAGAATATACCTTCGCCCGCAACGGTATCGTCACAGAACGTGTTGAAATGATGTATTATGAGGCCGGACATATGATGTATACACATGAACCCGACCTTCTTAAGCTTGCCGCTGATATTAGACAATTCTTAAGCACGGAGTAATGCGGAACAGTCTCTATTTCCTTGTTTTTTTGTGCTGTTTTTTTTCTTGTAAAAATGAAAAAGAACAGGGCGCCGAACGGAAGCCCATAGAAAAGTTAAGGCTAGACGGAGTATCCCTAGTCGTTTTAGGAACAGTACAAGATGCCGGCTCCCCTCATATTGCTTGTAAGAAAAACTGTTGTGCCCAACTATTTGATAATCCCGACAATAAGCGGCAGGTAGTATCCTTAGGTCTTATTGATGCAGAAAACAAAAAAACAATAGTGTTCGAGGCGACACCCAACCTATCAACACAGCTTAAGGATTTAAAAAGACTAGCCCCTTGGGATGCTAATGAGCTGCCCGATGGTATCTTTCTAACCCATGCCCATATTGGTCATTATACTGGCTTAATGTACTTAGGAAAGGAAGCAACAAACGCTTCACAAGTTCCTGTTTATGCTATGCCCAATATGGCTTCCTTTTTAGAAAAAAATGGACCCTGGAGCCAATTAATCAGTTCGAGAAATATAAAAATTATACCTATAACAAATGCTGTTACCATACCCGTTTCATCTAATATTAGTGTGGTTCCATTAAAAGTGCCACATAGGGACGAGTTTTCCGAAACCGTGGGTTATAGAATCATAGGACCTAATAAGAGCGCCTTGTTCATTCCCGATATTGATAAATGGGAAAAGTGGGAAATAGATATTGAAACTGAAATAGCAACCGTAGATTTTGCTTTTATTGACGCTACCTTTTTCGACGGGGAGGAACTGAACGCTAGGGATATTTCCCAAATACCACATCCGTTTGTAATTGAAAGTATGGCGCTTTTAAAAAACCTAAACAAGACGCAGAAAGCTAAAGTGCATTTCATTCATTTTAATCACACCAATCCTCTTTTACGAAAAGATAGTCCGCAAACAAAAAAGGTTTTGGCGAATGGTTTTAAAGTAGCCCGTAAAGGAATTGTTTTTAGTTTATAACAGAAATCCGCAGCAGGCTATCACTTAGAGGCATTAAAGCGAAAACTACGCTGAAGGTTGATTAAAGCTTTGTCTTTTTGGTTGCGGATCCGTTTGGTGCGTAGATACCTGTTGACGTTATATTCATCATAATTCTTGGCTTCTTTATCAACACTACTTACTCTAACCATATCAGAGGCATGGATGAATTCATTATTTCCAATCCACATGCCAACATGCACCACCTTTTCCGTAGTGGTGTCCGTTGCTTCTTTACCAAAAAACAATAGGTCCCCAGCTTCCAAGGAATCAAAGTTGCCTTTGTCATCAATAGATTTTCCTGTGTGTACTTGCTGTGAAGCGTCTCGTGGTATAATCATACCGTTTAAAAAATAGATCGTCTTGGTAAAACCGCTACAGTCCATTCCCTTGGTAGAGGTTCCACCCCATAGGTACGGAACACCCACTAGTTGTTTTGAAGTGGCCACCAAGGCTTCAGAACTAAAGTCTAAACCAGTTAACCATGTGTCATATTCTTCGGCTTCATCACGGTCTATATATGCTTCGCGTCCGTCTGGAAACTGGACAATATAAAACTTAGTCGCATACTTCAGCACCACAAGAATATTACCAGCGACCATATCAGATACTACCTGTTCCTTGTCTGGTCCCAAATAACAATGTCCGTACGTTTTAGTGTAAATTACCTTGTCAGTAGCTTGCCAATTCTTTATGTCTCCTTCAGTACACAGATTTATGCCACCAGCATCTACCCACGCCAAGTAATTGTCTGGTGTCTGTATATAATACCAGCCGCCCTGCTTCTTCAATAGTTTTACCGGGGTTCCTAAGGTTGCCTGTGTGGCTAATTCCGCACTGTGCTTTGGGTTGCTTCTAAGGTTGGCCACAGATATGGTTATAAACGCATGTGTATTGTTACCTAGTTCAGCTGAAGGCAAAACGTCCACGCTATCCACAAAGGAAATAGTGTTGGCAGACAAAGAATCTATGAGCGCTTGTAATCCTTTTGGCTGGTCAGTCTCCCCTTTTAGAATATAGGAGTCTCCCCGCTTCGTGGCCTCTATTTTGTAGACCGCTACTCTTTTATCTGGTGCAAATTTCGTTTGTAGTCTGTCTATGTATTTTTGAGCAAGGTTCTCCGAAGGAGTTTCGGATTTACAGCCAATGCATACTAAGGCAAAAAGAACTACATAACTGAATTTAAGACGCATAGTTTCTGTTTTATGTAAAAATACGTAATACCCGCTACTTATCAGTTTTATGATTTTGATCCCGCCTTAAAAATTCCTTATTTTAGCACCTCATGAATAAACTCAAAGTTATAGAGCTTTTTGCAGGCGTAGGTGGTTTTAGGTTGGGGTTGGAGCAAGCGAAAAATTACGATATAGTATGGAGCAACCAATGGGAGCCTAGTACAAAAGCTCAACATGCATCCATGGTCTATGAAGCAAGGTTCGGCTCTAAAAACCATAGCAATTCAGATATTTCAGAAGTGTCTACTGATGTTATCCCGGATGCCGATATGCTAGTAGGAGGATTTCCTTGCCAAGACTACTCCGTAGCTACCACACTACAGAATTCCAAAGGGCTTATTGGAAAAAAGGGAGTGCTTTGGTGGAGTATTCATCGTATACTTTCCGAAAAGGCAACTCCTCCAAAATATCTTTTTTTGGAAAATGTAGATCGTTTGTTAAAGTCACCTTCCAATCAACGTGGGCGTGATTTCGCAATTATGCTAAAAAGTTTAAACGATTTGGATTATGCTGTAGAGTGGCGGGTCATCAACGCTGCGGAATATGGAATGCCACAACGACGTAGGCGGGTATTTTTTATCGGATATCATAAATCTACACCCCTATATAAAAAACTACTGGATACCAGTGCGTCGGAATGGATTCACGAAAAAGGAACCATGGCAAGTGCTTTTCCTATTGCATCGGCTTCCGCTAAAGAAAATTCCTTCTCCATAACGGATGATTTAGTAGCACTATCAGAAACCTTTAATATTGGAGGAAAATTATCACCCTTTGAAAATAGCGGCGTTTTTATTAAAGGCAATGTGGTTACAAAAAAAACTGTAGCAGTTTATGATGGAAAACGCACGGTACTTAAAGATATTCTTGTAACCAAAGCAGTGCCAGATGAGTTTCATATTTCACCGGACGACTATGCTAAATGGGACTATTTAAAAGGTGCAAAAAAGGAACTACGTACCGCCAAAAGCGGATTTAGTTATAACTATAGTGAAGGTCGAATGATTTTTCCTGATGCGCTGGACAATGCCTCCAGAACCATTATTACCGGGGAAGGTGGTAAAAGTCCGTCCAGATTTAAACATGTAGTTCAATCCAAAAAAGGCCTACGTAGACTTACCCCAATAGAACTGGAACGCTTAAACATGTTCCCGGACAACCACACGCATTTGAAAGGTATAGGCGACACTAAGCGTGCGTTTTTTATGGGGAATGCGCTAGTTGTTGGAGTGGTTGAAAAGATTGGAAAAGCCCTTTATAAAAAGATAAATTCTTGATTAATTGGCACTTTAAAGTACGTTTAAAGACGGTCTTAAAAAAGAGGAGCAACTAACCATCTCCTTTGCTATACTTTTGAAAGACAGCACGACAAGAGGAATTCGTTTGCAGGTATAGTTGTTTTTTACTCATGAAGACACAAGCAAACAGTACAGGGCAGATGATAAAGCACAACTGGATTATTTAAACGAGCAGCTTTCGCTTTTGAGATTTCCTATATAAAGAAAGGATGGGTCTTTGATTGAAAATACTAGAAGAACAGAAGGGTGTCTCTATATTTTTAAGCGAAACACTTAATTTAAATTGAAGTTTTAGACCTGTTGGTCTCTCCCTTCTGATTATTGCAGTATTTTTAGCTGTAATAGTGCTGTTTATAGTGATAGTGCGTTGTTCGTCTTACTTCTAATTGTTTTAATAACAGAACGCTATCTTTAAATCCGACCGTGTGGTCTAATTAAACGTTTTTGCACCTATATCCACATACATTAATCCTTCATAAGCCAACATAGAAAAAAACATAATAGGTTAAGTTGCTGTTAATCAGTACTTATTATTTGTTTTGTTGAATTTTTTCACTACTTTACTAGTTATGGTACAAGTAGATAAATCAGAAAATGTAGAGTTTTTAGAGAAGTCAATACATCATTTGGAAGCCACTGGTTTTGAAAATATAAAAGCAGATATGGAAGGTTATGAAACGCCAAAATCTTACACGCGTAAGGGAGCTGAAACAAAAATAACACCCGATATCGTAGCCATGAAAAATGGAAGAAAATATTTTTTTGATATCAGTCTTAAATCTGAAAAACCTAGTTTATTAAAATCAAAATGGTTGTTCTTAGACGCTTTAAGCCGAATGAGATCCAATCGCTTTCGTATTATTACAACAAGAGGACACTATAAATTTACAGATATGATGTTAGAGGATATCAATCTAAGTAACAAAACACCAATACGTATATAAACAAGATATATATTACATAAAAATGGGGCACATTGTCCCATTTTTTATTTCTTAATCATTCCTATATGTGGTATCCCATCTTCAAAATATCCTTCTCCAAATTCTTTAAACCCTAGTCCGTTGTAAAAATTCTTAAGATATACCTGGGCAGATATTTTTATAACATCTTCTTTCAATCGTTCGTTAACTGCCTTTATAGAAGCTTCCATAATTACCTTTCCGTAACCGTAACGTCTTTCTTCTTTAGCTACCACAACCCTACCTATACTAGCATTATCATAATAAGTACCTGGTCCAAAAATCCGGGTATATGCTACTACCTTATTATTTTTAGTTCCTATCACATGTAATGCATGTTGGTCTTTACCGTCAAGATCTTGGTATACACAATCCTGTTCCACCACAAAAATATCGCTTCGTAGTTGTAAAATATTATAAAGTTCAATGGTGCTAAGCTCCTTAAATTCTTTTACTGTAATGTTCATGACTAATCCTGTACAATTATTTGTTTGCTATCACATTTTCCAAATTCTGGTTGGATATTTACGTGATTAATACCGTAGTTGTGATAAAGCTCCTTTTCTATTTCTTCTAAAATGGTGTCAAAACGAGACAACCGTATATCTTCGTTAAAATCTATATGCGCCTCTAAATGTACTTCGTCCTCGTTTAATTGCCAAATATGAACATGGTGTACGTTCTTTATGGGTTCTATTTTCTTTATGCTTTCCACTATTTTTTGAACCTCAATACTGTTTGGTGTGAACAACATAAGTACCCTTGTGGATTCCTTTAAAAGATCATACCCCATAAATATCAGGTAAATAGCTATAGCAAAAGTTAAAATAGGATCTACCCAATACCACTTAAAGAACATCATTAATAAACCTCCTATTAATACAGCTACGGAAGCCATCATATCTGTTAATAAATGTAGGTAGACAGATTTCATATTCATGTTGCTATTGGCATCTTTCTTTAATAACAATACGCTAAAACCATTACCAGCAATAGCTACTATAGATAACCAAATAACTAAATCTGACTCTACTTCCTGAGGATTATAAAAGCGTTCTACAGCCTCTTTTATCAATATAATAGCTACTATAATCAAGGATGCTGCATTTACAAAGGCGGCAATGATTTCTGCTCGTTTATAGCCAAATGTTTTATTGGTAGATGCTTCTTTTTTTGAAATTACCGTAGCTATATAGCTGATAATAAGTGAAAGGACATCACTAAAATTATGAAGTGCATCTGATAACAAGGAAAGACTTCCTGATAGCAGTCCTCCTATAACCTGAGCCACGGTTATACCTATATTTAATAAAATGGAAATGATAAGATTTCTACCTTTTAAATCTAGATGTGCGTGTTGGCTGTTTTTACCTTTATGCGTGTGTCCCATATTTTTAAATAAAACTAGGGTTATTAGGTTGCAACCAGGTTCCTATACTTACAAAGACCACTTGCAAGTACGCGTAAAAAATTGTGTTTGTAAATTAAGGAGTTGTAATCAAATTTACATCTATTAGTATAGGTTCTGGATTTGAACGTATGTATCCTATTAACAAGGCATCTTTTCTATACGCCTTTCATGTCTGCCGCCTTCAAAAGAAGTATTTAAGAATGTATGTACCATCTCCAAAGCTTGAGGCATAGAAATAAACCTAGCTGGTAGACTAAGAATATTAGCATCATTATGAGACCTTCCTAATTCTACAATTTCCTTAGTCCAGCAAAGTGCTGCGCGTACTTTTTGATGTTTATTAGCTGTCATGGAAGCTCCATTACCACTGCCACATATAATGATACCATAATCTACATTTCCTTCTTCCACATCCTTTGCAACAGGATGAATAAAATCTGGATAATCTACACTATCTGATCCATCAGTACCATAGTTTATAATTTCAATGTCCATGGATTTTAAAAGACCTATGACAGCTAATTTATATTCAGTACCTGCATGATCGTTACCAATAGCTATTTTCATATTGTAACTCGTTAGTTAGTTAAGATGGGGTATCTAGTAACAAATGTACGATTTCCAGTAGTTCACCACAAGAAAACGCTTTTTCACAACATTATTTTAATTATGAATTTTAAACGTTGTTGATTAGTATGTTAAAGTATAGGTTAAGTGTGTGTATAACTGTTAATAACTAAGGAATTTAAAGTTTGTTCTTTAAGTTTCTATTCTGCTTACATTTATATTCCGTAATAAAATAAAAATACTATTAGAATTAGTCATGTACTTTTAAAGATAATTTTCTACCTAATGAACATAAATTTTAAGTAAACTTATTAATATTTTTATGTTCAAACAGGTTATCAACCACAACTGATAACTAATTTAATATTCTGATTATCAAACTATCTTACTACTAATAGCCTGTGAACAAGTATTAGTATCTCATATAATCAAGGAAACAGGTATTTAGTTATAGCTGCTATTAACACACTATAATAACCATCAATAATTTATTTAAAAATTAAAAAAAATGAAATAATATTATATTACTGTTGATAAGCTTTAAAATTAGAGAATAAGCTTAAAATTAGAGAACAATAGTAGTGGAATATAATTCGTAATTTTCCAACAAATAAGAATTTTAATGTCGAATAGAAATAAGAAGGCGAGAAATCATAAAACAAACGAAATTACCAAAGGTATTTTTACGGTTTTAGAAAAGGAACCGAGCCAAAGTTTTAATTACAAACAGATTGCAGCAAAAATAGGTATTACTGATACACAGGATAGAAATACCCTAATAAAACGATTAGTACAATTAAAAGAGAAGAAACGTATACAGGAGGTAGATAGAGGAAATTACCAGGTATTAGAGGATACAAAAACATATCACCAAGGTAAAGTAGATATAACAGGTAGAGGTAATGCATATATAGTTATTGAGGGTATAGACGATGACGTTTTTGTCCCTAATAATAAAATAAATAAGGCCTTTCATAAAGATATTGTAGAGGTGTTTATTTACCCTAGAAAAAATGGTAAAAAACTAGAGGGTGAAGTACATAAAATTATAGAACGCCACAAAACTACTTTTGTTGGTATTGTGGATATGCAAAAAACATTTGCTTTTGTTAGACCTACAGACTTTAGAATGTATACAGATATTTTTGTGTCTAATGATAAGTTGGAAGGCGCTGAAAACGGTGATAAAGTTATTGTTGAAATGACGGATTGGCCAACGGATGTTGGCTCTCCTTTTGGTAAAGTTACAGAGGTATTAGGTAAGCCTGGCGAACATAATACAGAAATACATTCCATATTAGCCGAGTATGGTCTTCCATACGAATTTCCTGTAGAAGTGGAACGGTTTGCAGATGAGTTGGATACAAGTATAAAAGCTGAAGAAATCAAAAAAAGAAGGGATATGCGAGACGTATTAACCTTTACTATTGATCCAAAAGATGCAAAGGATTTTGATGATGCACTATCTTTTCAAACACTAGAAAATGGCAACTACGAAATAGGAATTCATAT
>CAZDOW010000096.1:0-12573 GCA_964507115.1 uncultured Maribacter sp. | reverse complement strand
TTTCTTGGTTGTCTTTATTTATCGCTATTGCACCAATGCTTGGTTTCATGGGTACGGTAATCGGTATGATTCAGGCCTTCCAAAAAATTGCTGCTGTTGGTAACTTAAGTGCATCTCTTATTGCAGGTGATATCCAAGTAGCACTTTTAACCACAGTATTCGGTCTTATTACAGCGATTATATTACAGATTTTTTATAATTATATTATTGCAAAAATCGATAGTATCGTTAATGATATGGAAGATTCTTCTATTACGTTGATAGATATGTTGGTAGACCACAAAAAATAAGTATCACCTTTTAATACCTAAAATATTATGCAAAAAATTGTAAAAATAGCATTGATAGCGATAGGCTTAATTGGTGCCGTATTATGGTTCATGCTTCCTGAAAGGGATATGCCAGCAGCGGAAGCAGCGCAGAGTGGAGCCATGAACGCCATGTTCATTATCACATACATCTTACTTGGTGTTGCGGTAGTGGTAAGTCTACTGTTTACATTAAAGAATTTGTTTTCGAACCCTCAGGGACTTAAGAAAACACTGTTCGTACTAGGAGGCTTTGCACTTGTTGTAATCATTTCTTATGTATTGGCCAGTGGAACAGATGTAGCTCCAGAGTTTTTAGCAATGTCTGATGAAGGCACAGTTAAGAAAATTGGGATGGGATTGAATGTTTTCTTTATCCTTACTCTTATAGCTGTTGCGGCGTTGATAATACCAGCTGTAAAAAACATGTTTAGTAAATAATAAAATAGATAACTATGGCTAGAAGATCAGGAGCACCAGAAGTAAGTGCCGGTTCCATGGCAGACATAGCGTTCTTATTACTTATCTTTTTCTTGGTAACTACTACTATTGAAACGGATGCAGGATTAGATCGTATGTTGCCACCTTGGGAGCCACCGACGGAAGATCCGCCAATTATCAAGCAAAAGAATATATTTACTGTAAACATCAACAGGAATGGACAACTTTTGGTTGAGGACGAGATTTTAGAGATAAAGGATTTGAGAGAAAAGGCTATGGCATTTCTCGATAACGGAGGAGCGGTATCAGGAACAGCTGATTACTGTAACTATTGTAAAGGTTCTAGAGATGGGTCATCATCAGATAATCCAAACAAAGCGATTATTTCTTTAAAGAATGACCGGGAAACGGAGTATAGTACCTACATAACAGTTCAAAATGAATTGGTAGGCGCATACAACGAACTCAGGAACAGAGAAGCAATGCGTTTGTACAAAAAGAATTTTGTTGATATGGAAGCTGAATATTTGAATCCAGAAACTTCTGACGAGGTCAAAGAAGAGTTGAAGGAGAAAGTGAAAAGTATTCAGGGGTTATTTCCTCAAAAGCTTTCAGAAGCAGAAACTTCAGCTAATTAACAAAACGTAAAACAAACACTATGTCAAAATTTGCAAAGAAAAAAGATGGTGAAATACCAGCGGTGTCTACGGCTTCCCTTCCGGACATTGTATTTATGCTTTTGTTCTTCTTTATGACGGTAACAGTGATGAAGGATAGTTCCTTGAAAGTAGATAACATTCTCCCTAACGCCAGTGAAATTAAAAAACTGGAAAAAAAGGACAGGGTAATATATATTTATGTTGGGAAACCGAGCAAGGAATATGAGAAGACTTTTGGTACAGAGCCAAAAATCCAATTGAACGATAAGTTTGCCAGTCCGACTGAGGTAGGTGATTATATTTTGATGGAAAGAGCCAAGAAATCTCAAGAACTTCAAAATGTGCTGACAACAGCTCTAAAGGTGGATAAGAATGCCACTATGGGACTTATTTCGGATATCAAACAAGAGTTAAGAAAGGTAAATGCATTAAAAGTGAACTATACAACGTACGAAGGGGATGCGTTTAGAAATCTCCAGTAGTAGTTTATAATTTCAAACTTAAGAAAACGCTCCAATGGTATTGGGGCGTTTTTTATTTTAGTAATTTTAAGGTCTATGGGAAAGTGGCTACTATTGGTTTTTCTTTGCTTATGCGGGTTTACTTATGGGCAATCTTCTATTGAGATTGAAAATTCGAAACAACGATATTTTGAGGATCAATTTTATTTAGGTTTTACCTATAATTTGGTTGGGAATACACCGGAAGGCCTAAAACAGCAAAATTTGTCCTATGGTTTCTATGCAGGGGTCATAAAGGATATCCCATTAAACGCAAGAGGAACAAAAGCACTTGGAATAGGTTTGGGGCTGGCATTGAATACCTATTATTCTAACCTTTTGGCTACGCAGTCTAGTACCGGAATAACGTACAGTTTTGCAGATGATATTCCTGGTTTTAAGCGCAGTAAAATAGAAACGCATCTCATTGAATTACCCTTGGAATTTAGATGGCGAAATTCTACGCCGGAAGAGTATAGATTCTGGAGACTCTATGCCGGAATAAAAGCGGCCTATGTGGTAGGCGCGAGGTCTAAATCAGTAATTGATGGGAATAAGGATGGTTTTTATAATGGGGATATAGCAAGATTCCAATATGGACCAACCCTCAACGTAGGATATAATACCTTCAATATTCACTTGTATTATGCCTTAAATAACTTGTTCAAGGATTCCGCGACTATAAATAATGAAAGTATCGGTTTTGTTCCTTTGCGTATTGGTGTAATCTTCTATATTCTATAACCAATACGTTACTGTTAATAATTGCGAAAGTATCCCAATAGCTAAACCAGCCAATAGTTCTGGTCGTGTATGTGCTTTTAAATAAAGTCTGGATGAAGCTACCAACCCAATAAGTAGTGCAAAGATGCTAATAGCTATCACCACGTTGATTTCGAAATGAACGCTCAGGTTTATTAGGTACATGAAAAGGCCTGAAACTCCTACAAGGTGTAAACTGGTCTTAAAGTTAAAAAACAGCAGTAAAAGGCATGTAATTGACGCAATGAGTAGTCCTATGAAGTAGAAATAGAGTTCCATTACATAATTGTTTGGTATTACCTTGTAAATAATCATAAGTAATAGGATAACATGTATGGCGACGGGATACCTTCTTTCTCTCGCTGTTGGCATATGAATGGACGCTACCACCCCAATATTTTTCAGAATGAGGTAAGTAACTATAGGAATTATAATAGTTAAGATGAATATGGGCAATAGGTTACCTCCTTGAATTTCTAGCGGTGTGTATTTTGGGGTTATTAAGAAATAGGCTACTGTGCCCCCAACAGGTATAAAGAGTGGATGAAATAGATAGGATACGATAGTTAGAAGAACTTTCATTAAATCTGTTTTCGTAACCTGGCAACGGGAATATCAAGTTGTTCACGATACTTAGCTACAGTCCTTCTAGCGATAGGGTACCCTTTGTCTTTTAAAATGCCTGCTAATTTATCATCGGTCAATGGCTTCCGCTTTACTTCCTCGTTTATAACCGTCTCTAATATTTTTTTTATCTCTTTTGTGGAAACATCTTCTCCCTGCTCATTTTTCATAGATTCGGAGAAGTATTGTTTTATTAATTTTGTTCCGTATGGTGTATCTACGTATTTGCTGTTGGCCACACGGGAAACTGTAGATACATCCATCTGTATCTCATCGGCTATATCCTTGAGAATCATTGGCCTTAGATTGCGCTCGTCGCCAGAGAGGAAGTACTCTTTCTGATAGTGCATTATAGAGTTCATGGTAATGAATAAGGTCTGCTGTCTTTGCCTTATGGCATCTATAAACCATTTGGCTGCATCCAGTTTTTGCTTTATGAAAAGTACCGTGTCTTTTTGAGATTTGGATTTCTCCTTAGATTCTTTATAGCCTTTTAGCATATTGCTATATTCTTTGGAAACGTGGAGTTCTGGTGCGTTTCTGCCATTGAGGTTCAGCTCCAGTTCGCCATCTACTATCCGTATGGAGAAATCGGGTACTACATGTTCAATAATCCTATTGTTTCCCGCATAGGAACCTCCAGGTTTAGGGTTTAGCTTTTCAATTTCCGATATGGCTTCCTTTAGTTCTGCCTCGGTAACAGTATGTTTTTGAATAAGTTTTTGGTAGTGTTTTTTGGTAAACTGATCAAAAGATTTTTTTAGAATTCCAATGGCGAGTTCAATATTGGGTGTAATGGCCTTGCGTTCTAGTTGAATGAGTAAGCATTCTTCCAAAGAACGTGCCCCAACACCTGGCGGGTCTAGTTCTTGGACAATAGAAAGAATTCGTTCTATGGTCTTTTCTTCGGTATAAATATTTTGTGTGAAGGCAAGGTCGTCCAAAATATCAGAAATCGGTCTTCTGATATATCCGCTTTCATCTACACTTCCAACCAAGAATTCTGCGATTGCCCATTCCTCATCGGTAAGGTAGACCGTGTTTAGTTGGTTTAATAAATATTGGTTGAATGAAGTTCCTGCAGCATAGGGAATACTTTTTTCCTCATCGTCTGAACTATGGTTGTTTGCATGCGTTCGGTAATCTGGTATTTCGTCATCACTGAGATAATCATCTATATTGATATCATCTGCAGCAATAGTTTCGTTGTCATCAATGTCGTCGTAATCGTCCTCAAATTCGTCATTTAGACTATCAGCTTCTTCTTTGCCGTTTTCCAGTGCCGGATTTTCCTCTATTTCTTGTTTTAGACGTTGTTCAAATGCTTGTGTAGGCAATTGTATCAACTTCATCAACTGGATTTGTTGAGGTGATAGCTTTTGTGATAATTTAAACTGTAAATGTTGTTTTAGCATGGACGTTTGTTACTCCTTTATAAAAATAACGAAATGCATTTAAAACTCAGCATTTTGAGGCGTTCTTGGGAAAGGAATTACATCTCTGATATTTCCCATTCCTGTGGCAAAAAGTACGAGTCTTTCAAACCCTAGACCAAAACCGCTATGTTCTGCTGTTCCGAATTTCCGTAAATCTAAGTACCACCAAAGTTCTTTTTCATCAATATTCAAATCTGCAATTTTTTGTTTCAATACATCTAAGCGCTCTTCACGTTGCGATCCACCCACAATTTCCCCTATTCCAGGAAAAAGAATATCCATGGCGCGTACCGTCTTTCCATCCTCGTTTAAACGCATATAGAAAGCTTTTATTTTAGCCGGGTAGTCAAAGAGTATTACTGGGCAGTTAAAATGTTTTTCAACTAGATAACGTTCATGTTCACTTTGTAAATCGGTACCCCATTCTTCTATAGGATATTGGAATTTTTTCTTTTTGTTGGGTTTACTGTTCTTTAGTATATCTATAGCTTCGGTATAACTGACCCTTTTAAAATTGTTCTCTGCCACAAACTTTAATTTCTCCAATAATGGCATGGCACTTCGCTCGGCTTGGGGTTTGCTTTTTTCCTCATCTAAAAGTCGCTTTTCCAAAAACTCTAGATCTTCGGTACAGTGCTCCAGAACATAGGAGATAACGTTTTTAATAAAATCTTCTGCTAGATCCATGTTGCCATCCAAGTCACAGAAAGCCATTTCTGGCTCGATCATCCAGAACTCTGCCAAGTGTCTGGACGTATTAGAGTTTTCTGCTCTAAAAGTAGGGCCGAAGGTGTATACTTTTCCTAAAGCCATAGCATATGCCTCGGCTTCCAATTGGCCAGAGACCGTCAGGTTAGTTTCCTTTCCAAAAAAATCTTGTTTATAATCTATAGCACCTTCTTCTGTTAGTGGCGGCTTTTTGTCGTCTAAGGTAGTTACACGAAACATTTCTCCCGCTCCTTCCGCATCTGAACCTGTGATGATGGGCGCATGAAAATAATAAAAACCGTTTTCTCTAAAGTACTTATGTATGGCAAAAGAGAGTGCGGACCTAACACGCATTACCGCGGCAAATGTGTTCGTTCGAATTCTTAAATGTGCTTTTTCCCTCAGGAACTCCAAGGAATGTTTTTTGGGTTGTATGGGATAGGTTTCCGGATCTGCTGTACCATGAACATGGATATCGCTGACCTGAATTTCTACTGATTGACCGCGACCTTGGCTTTCTACCAAAGTTCCGCTTATTTTCAGAGCTGCTCCTGTGTTAATTTGTTTTAGTAGGTCTTCATCAAATTTCTCAAAATCTACTACACATTGTATGGTGTTTAATGTAGACCCATCGTTGAGGGCAATAAAACGATTGCTTCGGAAGGTTCTTACCCAACCGTTTATGGTTACTTCCTGTAGTAATTCTTTTCCTTTAAGTATTTCCTTTATAGTTGCTGAGCGCATGTTTCGTCAATTGAATATTAAAAGGTTAAAGATAGCTTTTTGATAAAAAAGAATGAATTTATAACTATCATAAAAAAGAGATGGTTCCTTGAAAAATAATATCATTCTCTATCACTTCCCTCTGGAAGAATATCGATTTGCGGCTTTTTAAGGACCGTCTTGTTGGAGATGCTTCGCTGCAAGGATATTAAAAGGGATGGCAGCAAGATAAGATTAGCCAGCATGGCAAAGAGCAATGTAGCAGAAACCAGAGACCCTAACGCGACTGTTCCACCAAAGTCGGAAATTACAAAAACCGAAAATCCAAAGAACAACACAATAGAAGTATAGAACATACTAACCCCGGTTTCTCTTAACGCTGCGTATACAGATTTCTCTATGCGCCACTTACTAGCGGTGAGTTCTTGACGATATTTCGCCAAGAAGTGTATAGTGTCATCCACAGAAATACCAAAAGCGATACTGAAAACCAGAATGGTTGATGGTTTAATAGGAACACCCGCAAATCCCATTACTCCTGCGGTTACTAGTAGTGGTAGTAAGTTGGGGATAAGGGATATAATAATCATTCTAAAAGAACGAAACAGGTAAGCCATGAACAGCGCTATTAGTCCGATAGCTAATGCTAAGGACATAATTAAGTTCTTTACCAAGTATTTGGTGCCTTTTAAGAATATCAAAGCACTTCCCGTCATGTATACGGAATAGCGTTCCTTGGGAAAAATCTTGGCAATATTTTCAGATAAGCGTTGCTGAATCTCTTCCATGCGATCTGTCTTAACATCGCGCATAAAGGTGGTCATTCTGGCTGTTTGTCCTGTACTGTCTACAAAGCTTTTAAGAAGGTTGCCTTCATCAGAAGATTTTCGGGCAACATCCATAATGAAGGTATTCTCTTGACTTGTGGGTAATTGGTAATATTTAGGGATACCATTATAGAATGCCTGTTTGGAGTACTTTACCAAATTTACGATAGAAATGGGCTTAGAGAGTTCCGGAATGTCTTCCACGACCTCACCAAGTCGGTCTATGCGTTTAAGAGTTGCCGGTTTGAGGGCTCCATTCGGATTTTTAGTATCAATAATGATTTCAACTGGCATAATACCATTAAATTCTTTTTCGAAAAATCGGATATCCTTAAAGAAATCCGCATTCTTTGGCATATCCTCTATAGGACTTCCAGAAATATCGATTTGATAAATACCAATGATGCTTAGAACAAGTAATACTATGGATACGATATAAACGGATATTCGTTGTTTTCGTACAATGTTTTCCATCCAGTTTACGAATGTATCAATCCATTTTTTGTTTAAATGTTTTAGGTGCTTTGTTTTTGGGAGTGACATAAAACTATACACGATAGGTATAATGAGCAGTGATAAAATAAAGATGCCAATAATATTGATTGAAGCTACGATACCGAATTCCTTAAGTAGTTTACTATCCGTAATAATAAAGGTAGCAAACCCCGAAGCCGTGGTCACATTGGTCATTAAGGTCGCATTACCAATTTTGGAAATAACACGCTGCAAAGAAAGCGCTTGGTTGCCATGCTTCTTTACTTCTTGTTGGTATTTGTTGATTAGGAAAATACAGTTGGGTATCCCGATAACTATAATTAGTGGTGGAATTAAGGCTGTAAGTACCGTAATTTCATATTGAAGGAGCCCAAGGATCCCAAAAGCCCACATAACACCAATAATAACAACACACATAGAAATCAATGTGGCCCGTATGCTCCTAAAGAAAAAGAAAAAGATTAGGGATGTAACTCCTAAAGCCGCTAGTATGAATTTTCCTATCTCATCTATAATATTTTGCGAATTCATGGTCCGGACATAAGGCATCCCAGAAATACGAACGTCCAATCCTGTTTCATTTTCAAAACGCTCAACCAATTGAATCATATCCTTCAGTACAAAATCCTTTCGAACACTGGTATTTATAATGTCCTTGTCCATGTACATGACAGTACGGATCGTATTACTTTTTTTATTGTAAATCAGATTGTCATAAAAAGGAAGGTCATTGAATAGATGTTGAATGATACTATCAACTTCTTGGATAGTTTCAGGTTGCTTTTTTATCAGCGGTTGCATGATAAATTTTTGATTATCATTGTCCTTAACCAGCTCTTGAAGGTTGTCGGTTGATAATACAAAATCTACTTCAGGAAATGCCTCTAGTTGTTTACTAAACTTGTTCCAGCGGTTAAAATTGACTGGATTATATAATGCACTGTCCTGAATAGCAAAAACAACGGCATTGCCTTCTTCTCCAAATTGTTTTAGAAAAGAACGGTACTCTTGGTTTATGGGGTGATCATCTGGTAGAAGGTTTGCTTGTGAATTTGAAAACCGCATATGCTGCCACTGCATTCCAAAAAATACCGTTACCGCCGCAATGGCCAATAAAATGAGAATTCTATTTCTTAGAATAATCCTCGCGGTCTTTGCCCAAAATCCTTTTGTGAGTTTTGCTACCATACTTGCTTTTAGCAAGGAACAAAGGTAACTAATGTGTACAAGTGTTCCTAGATAGAGGGGTTTAAAAAATGACTAGTTTTTTATAATAAAAAAGCGGCCAATTAGGCCGCTTGTATAAAAATGTTCTTGTCGGATTATACCTTCATTATTTCCGCTTCTTTTGCGCCCAAGAAATCATCTATTTTCTTAACAAATGTATCTGTAAGTTCCTGTATGTCTGCAGTAGCATTCTTTTGTAAGTCCTCAGAAACGTCTAGATCTTTTATTTCTTTGTTCGCATCTTGTCTGGCGCTTCTAATGCCTACCTTGGCATGTTCACCTTCGGCTTTAGCCTGTTTTGTTAGCTGTATACGGCGCTCCTCGGTTAAGGGAGGAACGTTTATAATAATCAAGTCACCGTTGTTCATAGGGTTGAATCCAAGATTGGAGTTCATTATGGCTTTTTCAATTTCCTGAAGCATATTTTTCTCCCATGGTTGAACCGAAATCGTACGGCCATCTGGTGTATTTATGTTAGCAACCTGTGCTAACGGTGTTTGGGAACCATAATAATCCACTAAAATGGATGATAGCATCGCTGGACTTGCCTTGCCTGCACGTATTTTTACAAATTCACGTTCTAGATGGGAAATAGCCGCATCCATGCTTTCTTTAGTGGAATCTAAAATAAAATCTATTTCTTCGTTCATATTAAAAATTTCTAAAGTATGTTCATAAACTATATGTTCACGGTTGTGCCAATGTGCTCTCCGTTCACAATTTTAAGCAAATTACCTCTTTTGTTCATATCAAATACAACAATTGGAAGTTCGTTTTCCTGACTTAAGGTAAATGCCGTAGTATCCATAACCTTTAAGCCCTTATTAAGCACCTCTTGGAAGGATATGGTATCGAATTTTGTCGCTGACTTGTCTTTTTCTGGATCAGAGGTATAAATACCATCCACTCGTGTACCTTTCAGAATAACATCGGCCTCTATTTCTATGGCACGCAAAACAGCTGCAGAGTCTGTAGTGAAATAAGGATTACCGGTGCCGCCACCAAAAATAACAACTCTTCCCTTTTCTAAATGCCGCATCGCCCTACGTCTAATAAAAGGCTCTGCTACTTCGTTTATTTTTATGGCAGATTGTAATCGGGTCTGTACATGCTGTAGCTCAAGAGCACTTTGCAAGGCTAAGCCATTAATTACTGTTGCCAACATCCCCATGTGATCACCTTGAACGCGATCCATTCCGGTAGCAGCCCCTGCTAATCCCCTAAAAATATTTCCACCTCCAATTACTATAGCAACCTGTATTCCTTGTTCAACTACTTCCTTTATTTCCTCAGCATATCGGTTTAGCCTTTTGGAGTCTATTCCATATTGCTTTTCGCCCATTAAAGCTTCACCGCTTAATTTTAGAAGTATTCTTTTATATCGCATGGTTATTTTATTTCGAAACAAAAATAATGAAAATTATCTATGGGAGGGCTAGCGAATTGGTAGTGCTTAAAACATAATTTTTAACATTTTTGCTTTTATTAGTTTTTAGTAGGATTGTGTTGCGGGCAAGGGCTTGGTTTCTATAGATAGTGTTGTAATCGTTGCTTCCTTTGCTTTTGTGAGTATCAAAAATAATAGGAAAGCGATTTCCATTCATCTCGGTTCCTTTGTAATGAATCCTTAGTACAAGCAAAATGGGACTCGTACATGTTGAAATAAAAAACCCCTTAAGCGAAAGCTTAAGGGGTTTTTTATTATTTATTTACTGAAAATTAACCTACGGTACCACGTTTAAATCCTGTTACGGAAACATCTCCATAGGATTTAACATATTTGGCAACGCTTATTTTTTCGTCTTTTATAAAATTTTGGTCTAACAAGCATTGTTCTTGATCTAAGGTAGTGTTGTCCGAAACAAATCGGTCCATTTTACCCGGAAGAATTTTGTCCCAGATTTTCTCTGGTTTTCCTTCAGCTTGCAATTGTGCTTTAGCTTCTTCTTCAGCTTTTGCCAAAACTTCAGCAGTCAATTGAGCCATGGAAATATACTGAGGAACATTTTTGAGTGTTTTCCCCAAACGTACTAGTTCTTCATTATCCTTTTCTATGACAGCAATTCTAGCTTCAGTTTCCGATGCTACGAAAGAAGCGTCAAAATCTTTATATGAAAGCGTAGTGGCACCCATGGATGCTACTTGCATAGCCAAGTCTTTAACCAAAACTTCTGCATTGTCAACTTTTGCAGAAAGCCCTACCAAAGCGGCTATTTTATTAATATGAACGTAAAAGCCAACATACGTTGCTTCTAATTTTTCAAAAACGGTAATTTCTAGTTTTTCTCCAATAACACCAGTTTGTTCAATAAGCTTCTCCGCAACGGTCATACCTCCAAAATCGGCAGCTAAAAAGGCCTCTTTCGTGTCATGGTTCATAGCTACTTCCGCAAGCTGGTTTGCTAATGCTACGAAATTTTCGTTCTTTCCTACAAAATCTGTCTCGCATCCTAGCACAATTGCAGCACCAACAGTATTATCAGCGTTTACTTTGGCTATTGCAGCACCTTCAGAGGAATCTCTATCCGCTCTTTTTGCAGCAACTTTTTGACCTTTTTTACGGAGTACGTCTATTGCTTTATCAAAATCGCCTTCGGCTTCTACTAAAGCATTTTTACAATCCATCATTCCGGCACCGGTAGCTTTTCTTAATTTATTTACTTCTGCGGCGGTAATCTTTGCCATCCTTTTATTTTTTTTTAGAATCCCCTTGTTTAAGGGGATTTTGTTTTTTAATATATTTTTAAGTTTAAGGTTGACTTATTCTACGCCACCCTTAACATTGTCTTGCCATTCTTTAAGCTCATCCCATTTACCATCAGCAGCCATTTGCGCTTGTTTTGGCCATGAAGTTGGGTCTAAATGAGCCATTCTTGAGCTGGCCTCTGTCAATAGTTCCTTTATTTTATCCGAATCACCTTTAGCTAAATCGGCAAAAGTTCCCATTCCTGCATTAACAAGTGCTTCTGCTGCCTTAGGTCCAACTCCTTCAATTTTAGTAAGGTCGTCAGTCGCAGTTTTTGCTTTTTTAGGAGCTTTTTTTACTTCCTTAACGACTTCTTTGGTAGCTTCAACGGCTACGATTGGTTCCGGCGTTTTTTCAACTACTGGAGGAGCTTTGGTCTCCACTGTTTCTGGAGTTGGTTCTATAGTCTTCTCAACCTCTTCTGTTTTTGTGGCTTCTTCTTTTTTAGCTTCTGGTTTGCTTTCCTTTTCTCCATCTTTCTCAGATTTACGTTCGGCAAGACCTTCGGCAACCGCGTTGGTTACTTGTGTCATGATGATGTCAATAGATTTTGACGCATCATCATTGGATGGAATTAAATAGTCAACATCTCTAGGGTCAGAATTAGTATCTACCATAGCAAAGATGGGAATATTCAATTTCTGCGCTTCTTTAACTGCAATATGCTCTCGCATAGTATCAACAATAAACAATGCGCCAGGTAAACGTGTCATTTCAGAAATGGAACCTAAGTTCTTTTCTAGTTTGGCACGTAAACGGTCTACTTGTAAACGTTCTTTTTTAGATAGGGTAAGAAAAGTACCATCCTTTTTCATTCGGTCAATCATTGCCATTTTCTTGACCGCCTTACGGATAGTCACGAAGTTCGTCAGCATACCGCCAGGCCATCTTTCTGTAATATATGGCATGTTTACATTGGCAGCTTTTTCAGCAACAATGTCTTTAGCTTGTTTTTTAGTGGCTACGAAAAGAATTTTTCTTCCGGATGCTGCAATTTTACTCAAAGCCTCATTGGCTTCGTCCATTTTTGCAACAGTTTTGTAAAGATTGATAACGTGTATGCCGTTACGCTCCATGTAGATGTAAGGAGCCATGTTCGGATTCCACTTTCTGGTAA
>CAZDOW010000095.1:0-12700 GCA_964507115.1 uncultured Maribacter sp. | reverse complement strand
TAAGGAAAATACAGGAACCACGTTCATAATTGAATTGCCAAATACTATTCCAAACCACTAAGTGAACATGAAAAAACCAAGCTTAATGCGATACCACATTCTTCTTACTAGCCTTTTTTGTAGCCTATTTTTACTTTCTTGTAACAAAGCAAGCAAGTCTGAAACAGAAACAATTGTTGGTGATTATAAAGTACCAGAAACCATACCCCTACAATTTACGGAGCCAGAACCTTTTGAGTGGGAAACCATCACCTCGGATACCTTGACAACCCCGGCAACCTACGATTTAAACGTGGATGCCCTTCCAAACAAACCGTTTGAATTAAATACGTTTAAACCGCTAAAGTCACCCATGACCGAATACGATTTGGATTGGGATAATTTCCCAACCGAAGCATTGAAATATGATTCGGTGCCGTTTACCATTACATCCGCCCCTATAAAAAAGCCCACAATTACTAAAATGAAACCACCGGGCATTATGGATGGCACCCAAGCTAATCTCCTGCAACTCTCTACAAATGAGGGTTTAGGTAATAATGATATCACTTCCTTTTTAGAAACAGAAGATGGGGCTATTTGGATGGGGACATCTGCATCATCTGTAATGCGCTATGATGGAGAAAACACCTTTACCTATGACTATTCCGGGGTTTATAAAATGATCCTTGACAAGCAAGGTAAAATTTGGATGACGCGTCCAGGACCGGATGTAATTACCGTATTGGATTTTAAAAATGACCTTGCATACACCATAGCTAGGGATAATAATTTTGCACCACTTAATATTCTTTGCGACCATACGGGCACCGTCTATATAATATCCGGCGGCGAGGGCATCTATGCTATAGATCAAGAAATGACCACCTTACAAAAGCTTACCATGGAAGGCAAAAATAGAGCATGGACCCTTTTAGAAGATAGTAAGGAGAGCCTTTGGATTGGATTTAGTGATGGTCTAGTAGTTCTGGACAAAGAAAGAAAAAAGCTTAAATCACTCGGTCATATTACTGATTATGAATTAGATTATAACATTTTTGATGTTAAGGAAGACCCATCTGGGGCTATTTGGTTGAGTTTAGCGGGTCCCGGTGGTAACTTCAATTCTACTACTGTTTTACAACTATCACTTGACACGAAAAAAGTAAAGGTGCTAGATGCAGAAAATGGCTTTAACATGGCTGGTAGACAAATGACAGTAGATACCCAAGGTAATTTGTGGGTATTTGGAGCTACAGAGGCCTATATTTTGCATAAAAACCAGAGGACTTCCAAAACAATTGGCTTAAATAGTGCACTGCAAGGCCGCCTTAGGCTAACAAGACCCCTTAAAAGAAAAGATGGCTCCCTTTGGATTGCAACCACAGATAAAGGGGTAGTCATTGCCAATGAGTTCACTTTACAAACAGCATATTTTGATGCAGCCACAGGTCTAATGAATGACGAGGTTTGGGATATTATGGAAGATTCTAGAGGAGAAGTATGGCTAGGTACACGCGCAGGAATCAATATTGTGGACCGTACTAATAACACGATTACGGCACTACCTCATGAAATACTACATAGTAATCCGAACAATACCATCAGTTTTATCAAGGAAATTTCAAAAGATATGTATTTGATAGACGGAATAATTGGTTTTTCTATTCTTAATCGGCAAAAGAACACCTTGACTAAATATATGGATTATAAAAACAACGCTGTTAGACCTTTTGGGATTGCAGTGATAAATGAGCATACGTTTGCGTCGTATACCCGAGAGGGTCTTTTCCTATATGATATTGAAAGCAATACTTTAAAAAAAATAATCTCTAAGACGGATCCTGATATTTTGAAAGCTTCTATTGGATCCGTAATGTCTTATAACAACGAGATTCTTTGGATCCCCATACGAAACGGCTTAGCCAGAGTAGATGTAAAAGCAAATACCATAAGTTATCTTAGAGAAGAACAAGGCCTATGTGACAATGAAGCAAATGTAGTATTACTATCAAAAGAAGGGGAGTTATGGGTGGCCACCCTTAACGGCATGGGAATTCTAAACTTTGAAAAGAATACCCTTACCAATTTAAAGCAGGAAAATGGTCTGCTACCCTCCGAGTTGTATGACCTAATTGAAAAAGATAATATTATCTACGGCGCCAGTGTAAATGGTCTTATCCCTATAGAAAAGGCTACAGCCAAAACTACGAACAAAGGGTTCTATACTTTTAATGGAGGACTCGGTTTTAAAACAAATGATTACTTACAAGGCTCCCCTACATTTTTAAAGAACGGGCAGTTTTGGAGCGGTGTTGCCAGCCCTTCCAGCGAATTTAAGTTACTGGTACTAGATGCTGCACCAAAACCCGATACAACGGCAAGTAGTGTTTTTATTACCAACATGTTTGTGATGGATGAAGATCCAGGTTTTAAAGAAAAAAGCAGCATTGACTCCCTAAACAATAAAACATTATCCTATGCCACCAGGTATGAAATGAAATGGGACACGGTTAATTATCCGTATGCTATTCCCAAAGGTCTAGAACTTCCTTACAATCAGAACAGTTTAAGTTTTAGTTATGCCAGTGGGGACTTATATAATAGGAACCAATTAACCTACAGGTTTATTCTTGATGGGGAAGATGAAGATTGGAACTACGCCGCTGCCACTACCAAGACTAAAAATTACTACAACCTAAAACCAGGACAATACACTTTTAAGGTATCGGCAAGAGGGTTTAACAATAAGTGGTCCGCAACTGATACCCTAGAATTTCAAATAAATCCACCTTGGTGGCAAACCTGGTGGGCCTACCTCCTATTTGCTCTCCTTTTTGGCGCTGCCATTTCGTCTTTTGTTGCCTACCGTTCGCGCTGGTTGAAAAAAGAAAACCGGGTGCTAGAGGAACGGGTAACACATCGTACTTCACAATTGAAAAATAAAATAGATGAGTTGAAGGCTACACAATCTCAATTGATTCAATCAGAGAAAATGGCATCACTTGGGGAACTCACCGCTGGTATTGCTCATGAAATTCAGAATCCACTCAACTTCGTCAATAATTTTTCTGAAGTAAATACGGAGCTTATTGATGAAATGGAAGATGAATTAAAAAAAGGGGATTACGAGGAGGTCATCACCATTTCAAAGGACATTAAGGCCAACCAGCAAAAAATAAACCACCATGGCAGGCGGGCAGATGCTATTGTAAAAGGGATGTTGCAACACAGCCGCAGCAGCAGCAGTGAAAAAGAACCAAGCAATATCAATGCCATTGCTGATGAGTACTTGCGCTTGGCGTACCACGGATTAAGAGCAAAGGACAAATCTTTTAATGCCACCTTGAACACAGACTTTGACAAAACTATTGGCAACATAAATATTGTTCCACAAGACGTGGGCAGGGTCATTCTAAACTTGATTACCAACGCCTTTCATGCCGTAATCGAGAAAAATAATATAGAAAAAACCAAAGAAAATAGCACCTTTAAGCCAACTATTTGGGTAGCTACCAAAAGAATCGAAAATACGGTTCATGTAAGCATTCGTGATAATGGAAATGGCGTGCCAGACAAGGTTAAGGATAAAATATTTCAACCCTTCTTTACCACAAAACCTTCTGGCCAAGGTACTGGTTTGGGATTGTCGCTCAGCTATGATGTAATTAAAACACACGGGGGTGAACTATTACTAGAAACCAAAGAAGGGGAAGGCACCACATTTACGATTACGTTGCCGGAAGTATAACACAGTATAAATTCTAAGAACAAATAGTAAAAAACCAATAAACCAAAAACAGATGAAAATATTAGTAGTAGATGACGAGCAAGATGTAAAGGTTTTATTTCAGCAACGGTTTAGAAAAGAAATTAAAAAAAAGGAACTAGATTTTGTATTTGCTTTTTCTGGGGAAGAAGCTTTGAAAAAAATGGAAGAAATGGAGCAAGAAGCTGTATTAATTCTTTCTGACATTAATATGCCAGGCATGAGCGGTCTTGAGCTTTTGAAAACCATAAAAGAGAACTATGTTTCTCCGCCGCCAGTGGTTATGATGGTTACGGCGTATGGGGATGAAGAAAACAGAACCACCTCTAAACGACTTGGAGCAGATGATTTTCTAACTAAGCCTTTAGATTTTAATGAGCTAAAAGCTAAACTTAAAAATATAGTATAATGGCAAAGATAATGGTAGTGGATGATGAGACTGATTTGGAGGTGCTCATTAAACAAAAATTTCGCAAGCAAATAAGACAAAAAGAATATGAATTTCTCTTTGCTATAAATGGAAGAGATGCATTAGAAAAAATTGCTTTAGACCCAGAAGTAGATATTGTTTTGAGTGACATTAACATGCCCGAAATGGATGGGTTAACACTTCTTTCAGAACTACACGAATCAAGCCCGCTTATTAAAGCCGTCATTGTGTCTGCCTATGGTGATATGGAAAACATACGAGTAGCCATGAACCGTGGTGCCTTTGATTTTATTACCAAACCCATCAATTTCGAGGACCTTACCCTAACCATGGAGAAGACCTTAAAACATGCTAGAGAAATAAAGGATACCATACAGGCCATAAAAGAAAATAACATTCTTAAAATGTATGTGGATGAAAATGTGCTCAACTTTATGAGCGGTCAAGAGTATGAATCCAAAATTACAATCAATGAAAATATTGAAGGAACTGTCATATTCGTAGACGTTTGCGGTTTTACCAGAATAAGTGAAACCACATCACCAGATGTGGTCGTAACGATGCTAAATACCTACTTTGATGCTATGGTTAAGGAAATCATGGACCAAGATGGGATTATCGACAAATTTATAGGGGATGCAGTAATGGCGGTTTTTAAGGGAGAGTATCATCTAGACCGGGCCATAGACGCAGCTTTGGCTATTCGCAATCAGGTGAATAAGTTCCCTGCTGTTGCAGGTATGGACAATTTTAAACCCAAAGTATCCATAGGGATTAAAAGTGGGGAAATGATATCTGGGAATTTAGGCTCCGCTAAACTAAAACGTTTAGATTATACCGTGATAGGCGATACGGTAAATACAGCTGCACGATTACAAGACGCGGCCAATGAAAACCAAATAATCATATGCGAAAGCTGCCATGAACAGGTTAAGGAAGCTTTTAAATGTGAGGCACTGGGGAGCGTTTCTTTGAAAAACAAGGCAGAACCCCTAATGATCTATAACGTGCTAGAATAGCACTAGAGATCTACAATAGAAGACTAAAAACAGACTATAAGTTAGCGTAACGTATACCACAAGCATGCAAGAACCAGAAAAAAAACCATTGACAGCTTTAGAAGAAGAGCTGATACAGCAACTAGAATCTAAAGGCCACGCCGAAGAATTGGTAGATCACTATTGGGGCAGTATCAATTATGTCTTAGGACTCATTAGGGCCTCTGAGGTAAAGGCCGGTCTGATTCTTACTTTTTATGGTATTCTTTTGAATTTTATTTTTCAAAAAATTGAAATGGTACTGACCGAAGGAGTTGGCCATATTACCTTATATGTTATACTTGTCTTTTGGTTTATTGCTACCGTAGTTTCTATCTATTTTAGTATCCGTTGTTTTATGCCACGCATTGAAGGCAAATATGAAAAGAATGTATTCTTTTTTGGTGATATCATTTCAAAATTCGGAACTATTAAAGAGTTCTCCAAGACCTTCTACAAGATAAGCCTGCAAGAAGAAGAATTATTTGACCAATTAGGACAACAGATTTTTATTATCTCTAAAATTGCAGACCAAAAATTTAAATACGTAAACAGTTCCTTACGTTTTCTGGCCATAGGTCTAGCATTATTTTTTGCCGTAGTAGTCTATTACACCATAATCCTGATTAAATAAAAATAGCAACCTTAAAAACAAAAAAATGACAACGAATAAAAACCATTGGACAAAAGAGGAATTACAGACCTACATTTTATTGTTATGTGCCAATTCGGATGCTGAAGAAACGGCCCAAGAGTTAAACCTGATACAATCTAATGTAGATGCGAAAACCTTTGAAAAAATGAATGCCGAATTTAAAGGCGATACCGAAGATGAAGCACTACTTAAAATAAATGCAAGCGTGCAACAGCATGAATTTTCACATACGGAACTTTCTGAGCTTTGGAAAAAAATGCATGAAATTTTCTCTTCCGATAGTAAATTTACCGTTATGGAAAGTAGCTTGAACCGTATTCTGGAGAATATTATTTATTAGTACAACCAGCGCTTTAAACCAGTATGCTAAGTAAACAAGCATATTAATAATGGTGATGCACAAGAATTTTGGGAAGTTGCGAAAAACTTGGATTTAATACTTTTGAAAACTATAGTAAATGATTAAATTCTTACCTCCTAGCATTAGAAATGTATTCCCGGCTGCCTAAAAAGAGAAAGCTTAATAAGATCTTTTAAAGTATTTTTATGCCATGAAAGCCGCTACCGTAGTACAAATCAAAAAAGAACTGCAACACAGAAACCCTGATGAACTCTTGCAGTTATGTCTACGGCTATCCAAATTTAAGAAAGAGAACAAGGAACTGCTCACGTATTTATTATTTGAGGCCGATGATGAAGCAGGGTACTTGGAAACCGTAAAAACGGAAGTAGACCTATGGTTTTCTGAAATAAACACAAACAGTTATTTCTATATCAAAAAAAGTGTCCGTAAAATTTTAAGGAACCTAAAAAAATACATCCGCTATTCTGGTAAAAAAGAAACGGAAGTGGAGTTGTTACTACACTTCTGTGACAACTTAAAAACATTCAGCCCCTCCATCCAAAGAAACACGACATTGCTAAACATCTACCAGCGTCAATTAGATTATGTACAAAAAAAAATCACGGCACTCCATGCCGATTTACAGTACGATTATGGTCTGTTTTTGGAGGAATTAAAGAAATAGGTATCGCACAAAATTAGAAAGTACGGTGTAGGTTTGATTTCAGAAGACAACGTATCGTAAGACATACCACTTGGGGAAATCACGATTTATAATTATCCTAAAGCTTTATAAGCCTTCAAAATAGCCTCTATATCTTTCTCTGTTTCTGGGTTAATATATTGTCTTTCAGGGTTTTCCTTCAACCACTTTAAGGTTCGCTTTATACCTTCAGCGAAAGGAATCGTAGCCTTAAATCCAGGTACAAAAGTTTTTATCTTCGTATTATCAAACAACACGCTTTCTGCTTTGTCCGCTAAAAGTGTTCCAGTTAATGCCGGTGCTATTTTACAAATGAAGTCAGAAGCTATATGCACCACATTGGCTTCTTTTCCAATAGCATCTGCTAAAATTTTGTAAATCATATTCCAGCTCAGCACTTCATCAGAAGTAATATGGAAAGGGTGTCCAATAGCTTGTGTGAGGCCTAACAAGCCAACTAATCCTTTTGCAAAATCATCAGCATGGGTTACCGTCCACAACGATGTGCCATCGCCATGTACAATGATTTCTTTACCCTTATTTATTCGATCTACAATATTATAAGTGTCAAATCCGCCAATAGCAACAGGAATAACAGTATCGTAGGTAAGCGAAGGACGCACAATGGTCATAGGAAAACCTTCCTCGCTATACGCTTTTTGCAAACGTTGTTCGCACAAAATCTTATTATGAGAATAGTCCCAAAGGGTATTACATACAGGCGTAGATTCTGTAATAACAGGATAGCTTAGCGGGGTTTGATAACAAGAAGCCGAACTGATAAAAATATAGTGTTTTGTTTTTCCAGAGAACAGTTCCAAATCGCGTTCAATATCCTCTGGCGTAAATGCAATCCAGTTGACAACTACATCCCAATCGTGGGTTTTAAGTTCTGTAAGTTCCGCGGGTTTTGTGATATCCCCAATAATACGTTGTGCCCCTTCAATAGACACTTTAGCTGTTCCCCTATTCAATAAATAGAGTTCCATTCCTCTTTTAACTGCCAAACGACTAGATGCCGTACTAATGTTCCCTGTACCTCCTATAAATAAAACCTTCATAAATTTTTCTATTTTAACTCGCGGTATTTACAGCAAAGTAGCCCACTAATTTCAAGTTATTTACTATCTTCATTGCACATCAAAATAATCAAAAAAAACCACCCTTATGAGACCTCTAGTACTCTTTTTATTAGTTCTGGTTACCCCCTTAGTATTTGGTCAGACCAAAACAAACTTGGAACTAACAGACATCTTTAATATGGAGTATGTTTCCGACCCACAAATTTCACCAGATGGTAATCAGATCCTGTACGTGCGCAATTTTAAGGATATCATGACCGATAAGAACCTATCTAATATTTGGGTCGTTAATTTGGACGGTTCCAAAAATAGACCAATTACAACAGGGAACCAAAACGATTTTTATCCCCGCTGGGCGCATAATGGAAACAAAATTATCTTTAAGTCTAACAGACAGGATGCCCGTATGAAGCTTTTTGTCATGTGGATGGATTCCAAGGAAATTGCACCGCTCACCAACACCCCTAAAGCACCTGGAGCCGTAAGTTGGTCTCCTGACGATCGTTATTTGGCATTTACCATGTTTGTTCCTAAACCAAATGTCTCTATCATAAAGATGCCTGCTAAACCTGAAGGTGCCAATTGGAATACACCTCCAATCTATATAGATAAACTAAATTATAGAGGGGATGGCCAGGGTTATATAAAAGGAGGAAATACCCAATTATTTACCTTATCCGTTGATGGTGGCACCCCGAAACAATTGACTTCTACCGATTTTGATCATGGCGCACCAGAATGGTCTAAAGATGGTAAAAAGCTCTATTTCTCTGCTAATTTTAATCTAGATGAAGCTTTTGAACCTAACGATAGTGAAATTTATGAGCTTACCCTTGGTGCTAATAATGTAAAGGCACTTACGGATCGCTACGGCCCGGACGATGCTCCTAAAATTTCTCCAGACGGCAGTACAATAGCTTATACCGGTCTGGATGATAAACTGTTAGGCTATCAATTAAACCAGCTGTACGTACGCGATGTTGCGGGAGGGGAAGCACGCCTTATTTCTGGTGATTTTGATCGTAACATATCCAATGTTCAATGGGCCGATGACGGCAAAGGGCTTTTCTTTCAATATGACAATACCGGAGAGACCAAGATTGCACATATATCCCTTTCTGGAAAAATAACGGAAAAAGTGGATAAGGTAGGTGGACTCTCATTAGGTAGGCCTTATAACGCTGGAACGTTTACCGTTTCCAAAACCGGAAATATAGCTTATACGCTGGGAACCACAGAGCATCCATCAGATTTAGGGGTACACACTAAAAAAGGAAGTAAACGACTAACCTTTGTAAACGATGACCTGTTTTCTTTTAAAAATTTAGGGAATGTAGATGAGCTCTGGTGGAAATCGTCTTATGATCAGCGCGATATACAAGGGTGGGTAGTAACCCCTCCTAATTTTGACCCTTCCAAAAAATATCCTTTTATACTTGAAATACATGGGGGACCATTTTTGAGTTATGGTTCTGTTTACGCTGCAGAACTACAGGCATTTGCTGCTGAAGGTTATGTAGTATTGTACGCCAACCCAAGGGGAAGTACCAGTTATGGTGCCGAATTTGGTAATTTAATCCATCATGATTACCCCAACCATGACTATGAGGATTTGATGAGTGGTGTAGATGCCGTCATCGAAAAGGGTTATGTAGATGCAAATAATCTTTTTGTAACCGGAGGTAGCGGTGGTGGCGTCCTTACAGCATGGATTGTTGGGAAGACAGACCGTTTCAAGGCTGCCGTGGTAGCCAAGCCTGTTATTAACTGGACAAGTTTTGTACTTTATGCAGATGGGGCGGCATTCTTTGCTAAGTACTGGTTTGGAAAAAAACCATGGGAAGATCCTGAGAGCTATTTTAAACGTTCTCCGTTAAATTATGTAGCCAATGTTACCACACCTACCATGCTGCTAACGGGGGAAGAAGATTATAGGACACCAATCGCAGAATCTGAACAGTTTTATACGGCATTAAAACTAGAGGGCGTAGAAACGGCTATGGTCCGCATCCCCGGGGCGTCACACGGTATTGCGAACAGACCAAGCAATCTCATCGCTAAAATAGCCGGAATATTAGCTTGGTTCGAGAAATACAAGGAGTAACCCGCAGTAAACTACTCTCGGAAATTTAGGTCCTTTATTCCATAAGGCTGAAAACTGTAGCTAAGAATCATACCAAGAAGATTGGAACAAGAAAAATATAGTATGCCATTTTGTAAGCATCGAAAAAATAGAATACGCATAATATTTATGCTCATTCTATTTTTTCAAGGGGGTGTATTTGCACAAAGTACTATGGATTCCCTTTATGGTGTTTGGGAAGATAAAAACAAGTCAGATTCTACACGCGCAATAGCATTGACCGATTATATCTATGAAGGAGCGTTTAATAACCAACCCGATAGTGCTATTACACTTGCCAATCAGTTATATGAGTTTACCATAAAAACCAGCTATGAGAAAGGCACCGTTGATGCGCTTATACTCAGGGGCTATGTTTTTTTTAGAATAGGAAACTACCCAAAGGCTTTATCCTCCTATAAAGAAGGGCTATATATCGCTGAAAAAATAGATTATAAATTGGGTGCCGCCGATATTTTGCTTAAAACCGGATATATTTATCATGATAATGAAGATGTTATAAGTGCCTTAAAATACTACCAGAAAAGCCTTAAGATTTATGAAGAGCTCGATGACTTAGAGGGTATAGGATCCATTTACAATGAATTTGGCAACATCTATTCTGTTAAAGGGGATCATGAAAAAGCACTTGATTATTTTTTAAAAAGCATTGTTAATAATGACGCGTTTGATGACGGAACAGGAAATTCGGCTCAATATGTCAATATTGGAAACCTGTATTTGGATACAGAAGAATATGTAAAAGCGTTAGCTTATTACGAGAAAGGACTAGCCATTGAAGAAAAGAAGAACGATAAACTGGGGATAGCTTCAGCCCTCTCGGGTATTGGGCTCGTTTATTATGAACAGGGAGATGATGCCAAGGCATTGGATTATCTAGAAAAAAGTTTGAGAATTAGTGAAAGCATAAACAATGCCCAAGGCAGCGCCTCCATTTTATTAGGTATTAGCGATATATCACTTAATCAAGAAAATTATTCAAAAGCAATTGAATATTGTGAAAAAAGTTTAGCCTTGGCTAAGAATATTGGTGATTTGGGTGGACAGGAAAACGCTTGCGAATGTCTTTATGAAGCGTATAGAGCTATTGGGAACACAAATAAGGCATTGTCATATTACGAACAAACTATTATCATATCAGATAGTATAAAAACCGAAGAAACGTCAATTAAACTGCAGCAAATAGAATTCTCCAAACAAGTATTTGAAGATAGCTTGGTACAGGTAGAGAAAGACTTGCAGGTACAAATGAAGCACCAAGTAGAGGTGCGAAAAAAGGACAAAAACCGGAATCTGGCCATCGCAGCCGGTCTTATCTGTTTTTTACTTGCTATCGGATTTTTTACGAGATGGCAGTATGTTAAAAAATCTCGCGCAATTATAGAAAAAGAGAAAAATCGCTCGGAAAGTTTATTACTGAATATACTGCCTGCTGAAATAGCAGAAGAACTTAAGGAGAAAGGAGAGGCAGCAGCACGAGATTTTGAATTGGTTTCCATTTTATTTACAGATTTCAAAGGCTTTACGGAAAAATCCGCAGAACTAACCGCTAAAGAATTAATAGGAGAAATAAACAATTGCTTTAAGGCTTTTGATCTAATTTGTGAAACCTATGGTATCGAAAAAATAAAGACCATTGGCGATGCCTATATGGCAGCTGGTGGACTCCCTGTACCTTCAGAAAATTCTGTTGATAATACTATTTTGGCAGCCTTAGAGATGCAGTCCTACATGACTCAAAGGTTTACCGAAAAAGAATTCACGGATGGGTTTACTTTTGAAATGCGTTTAGGCATACATACGGGGCCGGTTGTAGCGGGAATCGTAGGGGTTAAGAAATTTCAATATGATATTTGGGGAGATACTGTAAATACAGCGGCTAGAATGGAGAGTAGCGGGGCAGTAGGAAAAGTCAACGTCTCTCAGTATACCTATGAACTCATCAAGGATAACCCTGCATTCAAGTGCGACTACAGGGGAAAGATAAACGCCAAAGGAAAAGGAGAGATAGATATGTGGTTTGTTGAAAAATCCTAATACCCTTTAAAAATGTATGCTTTTCCGTACTTAAAATAAGAATTTATAAAAACAGGAGTAGATTAATGATACAATTCTTTAGACATATTCGTCAAAAACAAATTATGGAAAACAAAACTGGCAAATACTTCAAATACGCCCTAGGGGAAATTATTCTTGTAGTAATTGGTATTCTTATTGCTTTGCAAATTAATAATTGGAATGAAAGGAAAAAAGAGAGCGTAAGAGAGCAGGCATTTTTGAAAGAAATAAACTTAGATTTTAAATCAAACAAAACACAATTAGACTCTATCATTAGTTACAACAAAGTTAGCTTACATGCTGGTTCTAGATTACTAGAAATTATAGGAACCTTTGACCCAAAAAATCCTCAAAGAACTGACTCCAATGCTCATTTTGCAGATAGCATGAAAATCTATAATCGTTTAGTATGGAGAAATAAATCGTTCAATCCTAAAAATGGGGCCGTTGAAGCACTTTTAAATTCATCCTCTTTTGATCTAATTAAAAATGACACCTTAA